>NZ_JBFRGG010000005.1:0-398241 GCF_052115225.1 Mesorhizobium sp. 2RAF45
CCAAAACCGCCGCCACAACCCGCTCGCGAAGATCATTGGAAAGAGGTCGGGTCATCAGATGCTGGCCTCCACTCCAGCCAGCATCTTGAATCACAAAACCGACAAATCGGGAATCCCCTTCGATTCCATCAAGCCGTGAACCGCTCTAAGGAACGAGACCGTTATTTGCTTTGCCGGATTTCCGTAGATGACAGTTCCGAGTTCGTCCACACGGACCCAGCCGTCATGATGTGTGACGATCCTCGTATGGGATCCGGCCGAATTTCCCGATGGTTGAACCGTCATCGTCGCGACATAGTCGGGGACATTGGCCGAGGGCGCATAGGGTATGTCGCCTGCCCACGCCGGAGAACCTGCCAGAACGAGGCCCGCCATGATCGGTAGTCTCATCATGGCTTCTCCCCCGCGTGCCACGCAGCTGCCAGCCGTACGATTCCCGGCAAGAGCGGCGATTTTGCGACGACTGTGCGACCGGGCTCCAACCTCAGCGTCAAGTTCTGACGACAACAGGGCGCCGGCTCGCGCCAAAATTGACGTCGCCGGGCGGTCCTGGCGTCCACCTTTATTCCGGCGACGGCACCGGCGGCTTCGAGGTCAGCGCCGTCCCGGCGGCAGCGACAATGACGGCGGCGATGCCGGCCAGTTGCGGCGGGGTCAGGCTTTCGTGCAGGAACAGGAAGCCGGCCAGCGCGCCGAGTCCCGGCTCCAGGCACGTCAGCGTGCCGTAGATGCGGGCCGGCATGCGGGTCAGCGCCACCATCTCCAGGAAGAATGGCAGCGCGCTGGAAAACAGGCCGACGAGCAGCGCGCTGACCAGGATCGACGGCGCCAGCAGCCCCATTCCCGCCTGCGCCACGCCGAAGGGCAGCACCAGCACGGCGGCGATCGCCATCCCATAGGCGGTGGTGCGGGTGCCAAGCTCCGCACCCGCCTTCTGCGCCAGCACGATATAGAGCGCCCAGAAGCCGCCGGCCGCCAGCGCCAGCATCACCCCGGTCGGATCGAGCGGCTGCAACGAGTGGATGAACGGCGACAACAGGATGATGCCGGCCAGCGCAAGCGCGATCCAGGCGAAGTCGCTGGCGCGCCGCGAGGTCAGCGTCGCCACCAGCAGCGGCCCGGAAAATTCCAGCGCCACGGCGACGCCGAGCGGGATCCTGGCAAGGGCTGCATAGAACAGCAGGTTGAGCGCGCAGAGCGTCACGCCATAGGCCACCAGCCACGGCAAGGTGGCGCGCGTCGGCCGCATCTGCCAGGGCCGCAGCACCGCGATCAGCATCAGCGCGCCGATGACCAGCCGCAGCGTCGTCGTGCCTTGCGCGCCGATCTGCGGGAACAGGGTTTTGGCGAAGGTGGCGCCGATCTGGATCGACAC
Organism: Mesorhizobium sp. 2RAF45; assembly: GCF_052115225.1. Lineage (NCBI taxonomy): Bacteria > Pseudomonadati > Pseudomonadota > Alphaproteobacteria > Hyphomicrobiales > Phyllobacteriaceae > Mesorhizobium > Mesorhizobium sp. 2RAF45. Next base: position 1,376 of record NZ_JBFRGG010000005.1, read on the forward strand.
CATGGCCCCCATCAGCGCCGCGACGGGCAAGGGCGCCGCTTCGCGACTGGCAACCGGCATCGATGTCACTTTGGTTTTGTCCTTCCCTGCCGCGATATGCAGACGCGGCAGTATCGGGATAGGCCGAACCGGCTTGCCTGTCCTGAGGCAGTGAAGGCGGCTTGATAGGGTCAAGACAGTGCGAGCGCGCTGGCGCCCTCGCCGATTCAGCCGCTGAACGACACGCCCCGGCGGCGCATGCCCGCCTGCACGCCGCGCACGATCATCCGGGACAGTATTTCCATGTCCCAGGGCATGCCCGGGCGCCAGACATCCAGCAGCAGGGCGATGCGCGCTTCATCGGCGTTGTTGATCACCTCGTGCGGATAGGTGTCGTCCCACAGCATGCCTTCGCCGTCGGTGATCCGTTTTTCCTGATGGTCGATCATCATGATGGTTGCCGGGCGGCCATCGGCCTGGCGCGGGATGACCAGGCCTAGGTGAAACCGCATGATGCCGCGGAACGGCCCGCGATGGCTGGGTATGTGCTTGCGCGGCGCCAGGAACGAGATAGCCGCCGATTTGACTTCCGGGCATTCGGCAAGCAAGCGGCTGAGAACCGGCATCCGCGCCAGATTCGCCGGCACCCCCGTGTCATAGGCCTTGAGCACGAACATGCGCCAGTCGAGACCGTCATTGGCCGAGATATCGGCCTGCTCCGGCATGATGTCGTGGAAGCGCGGGATCTTGCCCAGACGCACGCCAAGCGCTTCGTCGCGGATATCGCGCCAGGCGCCGGTGAACTTCGCCGCGTTGGGAAATTCGCTGGCGGTATCGAGGATCGCCGGCGCGTCTATGCGCCTTTCATAGACACGCCGGATAACATCGGATGCAAGATCGTAGGTGCGCGACATCGCATGGCCTCCGTCGCATCATAAACGGACGGCCCCCGATTTTGGTTACACATTTTGTTCACGACGCCGTGCGCCGTATCAAAAACATATATCGCAAGTTGGAGGTCACCTCGCGGCGCTGTGAGGCGCTGGCGAGCCATGGTTTTGCCGTATGAAAGGCCTTTCCAGCAACCTGCAGCTTGGCCGGATGCCTGCTTTTGAGGGAAGCAAGCCGCGTGGTAAGCCAACGAAAGAAGGCTACTATGCTGCATCGCAAAAAGCTAACGATTCCAGTTCATTCGCCGGATGATTCCGAATGAACCAAAATAGGTAAAATGTAGATTCTTAAATCTCGAGGTTTTTTTAACGAAAATTCCGATGCTTCCTATCTGCTCGAGCAGAAATGTTTCCGATCAACTAACGCGAGCAAGCCAATACAACTCCAACCAAAAAGTTGAAGAGCTATGGGGAATTTCCAGAATCCGAAAAAATTGCGGATTTTTGCCAATTTTTGGCCTTGCTCACATAAGTATTTCAGGTCGCTAAATTTTTTGTGTTGCGCTGCACAATGCGGTGACCGAACCATCCGCTGGGGGACTCGTTTTGCGACTGGACATACGCCGTGAAGGATTCCGCCGGGTTGACCGACTTGAGCCGTCCGTCCGTCGATTGCGAGATCGACCCAGGCAGGCTCGCACAGCGCGGGTTTGATGGCGCCCCGGCGAATTTCGCGTGCATTGGTCTGCCGCTCGAAACGGCACTCTGCCAGCCTCATCGCGGACATCGGGCCCCCCGCTGATGGCAAACGCCCGCGACATCCAGCTGGACGCGCTCAGGGCCATCGCCGTGACGATGGTGATGTATTCCCATTTCTACGCGGCGGGAGGATCTTCGTTCTGGGGCCATATCGGCGTGCGGCTTTTCTTCGTTCTGAGCGGCTTCCTGATCACCCGCCTGCTCCTGGAAGCGCGTTCGGCCGCCGCGTTTGAAGCCGGCCCCGCGCTGCGGTCCTTCTACATCAGGCGGGCGCTGCGGATATTCCCTCCCTATTTTGCCGTGCTGGGTTTCGTCTGGCTGTTCGATCTGGAGCAGTCCAGGGGATCGCTGGTCTGGCATGCGCTTTACCTGTCGAATTTCTGGTATGCGCTGCGCAATGACTGGAACCCCTGGGTTCTCTGCCATTTCTGGAGCCTGAGCATCGAGGAGCAGTTCTATATTGCCTGGCCGCTTGTGGTCCTGCTGGCCCCATACCGGCGCTTCGAACAGATCTGCATCGGCGTCATCGCGCTATCCTTGGCCTATCGCTTCTACTGGCCGGTCACCGCCACTCCGGCGCTGGCGCGCGACCTGCTGCCGCCGGCATCCATGGACGCGCTGGCGTCGGGCGCGCTGCTTGCCTGCTGGCGGTCGAGGGGCGCCGGCTTGCCGCAATGGATGCGGCTGGGCTGGCCTGCCTTCGCGGCCGCGTTCCTGATGATCGAGTGGTTTGTCCCGGCACCTCCCGATCCAACGCTGGAGTGGGCCCGCTGGCTGCTGCTGCAAGTCCTGCCCCTGGTGCCGCTGATGGCCATCGTCGCCGCCTGTTCGCGCGGCCTTGGCGGCATCCCCGGCAGGTTTGCGGAGCTGCCGCCGCTGCTCGCCCTCGGCCGTATCAGCTACGGCGTCTATCTCTATCATCCGATATTGCTGTCGCTCGCCGTCAAGTCGCAGCCCTGGATTCCACTTAATGTCTCGGAGCAAGGGTCAGGACGGTTCCTGGTTGCAAGCATTGCCACGATTGTCGTGGCCGCGATTTCCTGGCTGGTTTTCGAAAGGCCGCTCAACAGCCTCAAGCGCCACTTCCCCTATGTCCGGCGAGCCCAGGCAGGCCGTGCCGGCTGGTTTGCGAGGCCGGTGGAGGCCTATCCCGGCGGATCGCCCGACGGCCGCGCGCCATCTCTCGACCTCCCGCGGACGGATGCAAGACCATGACCGCCGCGCCGCTCGTTTCCGTCCTGCTGCCGGTCTACAATGCCGGCCCCTACCTTGCCGCAGCACTTGGAAGCATCCTGCGGCAAGACTACCGCCGCCTGGAGGTCGTCGCGATCGACGACGGCTCGAGCGACAATTCGCTCGAGATCCTCGAGCGATACCGGCAGGCCGACAGCCGCGTCTCGATCATCTCGCGCGAAAACCGCGGCCTCGTCGCGACGCTCAACGAAGGGCTGGCGGTCGCCAGCGGCGAGCTGGTCGCGCGGATGGACGCCGACGACGTCGCCTATCCCTGGCGCCTGGCGCGCCAGGTGGCGCTTTTCGAGCAGCGGCCCGAGCTCGGCTTCTGCGGCGCCGGCGTCGACATGCTGATCCGCGGCCGCATCGCCAGGGGCAAGCCCGATCCGGTGTTCCGGTTCGGCCGCATGCCCATATTGGCGATGTTCTTCACCATCTTCATGCACCCGACGGTCGTCTACAACAGGAAGGTCGTCGAAGACGCCGCTCTCCACTACGACCCGACCTACAGGCACGCCGAGGATTTCGATCTCTTCAGGCGGCTGGCCGCTCGCTACCCGGCGGCCATGATGCCCGAGAACCTGCTCGTCTACCGCGTCCATCAGGCAAGCGTGACCAGCCGGCACAGCAAGGAGATGCGCAGGACGCATTTGCGCATCGTGGCCGAGAACCTCGAGCGTGAGGGCCTCGCGGAAGCCACGTGGGACCTGCGCGACATCGGCGAAGCGGTCAGCTTCGACACGGTCACCCGCGCGGCCGACTTCATCGTCGCGCTGGAGCAGCAGATCCGCTCCCTGCCGGCCGAGACGCGGCCGAGCTTCGAGGCCGGCGCTCTCAACCTGTTCTATTTCCTCTACCAGCTCGTGACCGACGAAAGGCAGCCGCCCCTGACGCATGAATTGCTGACGCGGACCGCGAAGTGGAACGCCATCCGGCGGCGCGAGAAATATGCGCTGCGGCCGGGCGCCTTGGCACCCTGGCTGAGCCTCGCCTCGCTGTCGGCCGGCAAGCAAGCGGACGCCGTGGAATATTTCTTCAAATCCGCGCCCGCCGCGGCGGTTCTGGCATCTCATCAGGTGGGCTAGAGGAATGACGATCAAAGCCCACCAGCCTCTGCGGCGCGAGCGATCGACGGCGCTTGGCGGCGCCCCGGCCGGACCGCGCCCGGACCGATCGGCGCCGGAAGTCAGCTTCATCATCTGTACGCGCAACCGCGTCGCGGTGCTCGAGGCTTGCATCAAGTCGGTGCAGGCCGCGTGCCGTGCGCATGCCGGCTTCGCGGCCGAGCTCGTGGTCGTCGACAATGGCTCGAGCGACCGCACGGCGGAACGGCTGGCCAGCATCGCCGCCAAGTCGGACATTCCATTCACGCCCGTTAACGAGCCACGCCCCGGGCTGGCGGCGGCCCGTAACGCCGGGTTGAGGCGCGCCAGGGGGCGCGTACTGGTCTTCGTCGATGATGATTGCGCCGTGCATTGCGACTATCTGCGCGATCTGGAGCGACATTATTCTTCCGGGGAACAGGGGCTCATCCGGGGAGGCCGTGTCGAGCTTGGCGATCCCAGGGACCTGCCTTTCACGATCAAGCGATCGCGGGTGCGCGAGCGGCTGACGCCCGATATTCATCCCGGCGGCTTCGTGTTGGGCTGCAACATGACCATGCACCGCGACGTCGCGGCCCGCATCGGCGATTTCGACGAGCGCTTCGGCGCGGGCGGGCCGTTGCGGTCGGCGGAGGATACCGACTACCTCGTGCGGGCGGTGCTGCTCGGCATCCCGGTCGAGTATGTGCCCGACATGACGATATTCCACCACCATGGCCGGCGCGATCGCAAAGCCATCGAAAAGCTCCACCGCGACTACAGCCTGGGCAATGGCGGGCTCTGCCTGAAACATGCCCGCCATGCGCCCTGGCTGCTTCGCCATTTCTACTGGGCCGTGAGAGGCGCCCTGCGGGAATTGGCGGGCGGGCCTGCCTTCGATCGCGAACTCGATCTGTCGCATTGGCCGATCGTCGGCATGAATGTGCTCGGCGCGGCCAGATACGCACTGCTGGCGAGACGACCGCAGGCCGAGCCGGTGCGGCAGGACCAACAAGCCAATGCCGAGGCCTGATGCCATTGCTCCCGCCTAGCCTGCCGATGCTGTTCCGCGCCTTCGGGACGCGGCAACTGCGCCTGGTTCCGGCCGTGGTCGTCCTCGGCCTGGTCGGCGCTGCCCTCGAAGGGTTCGGCATCGGCCTGATCATCCCCCTGCTGGGCATCATCATGGGACATGGCGATGCGACGGGAATGGCGGGCTTCTCCGCTGTTCTCCAGCAAGTCGGATCGGGCTTCAGCGATCGCGACCGGCTCGTCGTCATTTCGGCCGCCATCCTCGGCTCGATCGTCCTGAAGAACATCTTCGGCTTCGCCAACACGCTGCTGACGACCTTCATCTCCGGCAAGGCCAGCCATTCGATCCGCAGCGCACTGTCGGAGCAGCTGCTGCGGGTCGGCTATCCCTTCTTCCTGCGGCAGAGCCCCGGACGGCTGCTCAACATCATCTCGAACGAATCCTGGCGGGCATCGGACGCCATCCAGATCATGCTGTCGTCGGTCGTCAGCGCATCGGCCGCCATCATCCTGCTGGCCTTCCTGCTGCTCTTGTCCTGGCGCATGACGCTGCTGGTCACGCTCGGCCTGGCGCTCGTCCAGATCGCGCACGCCATCCTCTCGGCCAATCTGAAGGAGCCCAGCCGCAGCGTCGCTTCGCGCAACAGCCACCTCGCCTCGCAGATGCTGCATCTGGTGCATGCCGGTCGGCTGATCCGCATCTTCGGCCAGGAGGGCCGGGAGAAGGCGATCTTCGACACCGCGTCCGATGCGGTTCGCCGCGCCTCCTTCGTCCTGCAGGTCCGCCAGGGCGCATTGCCGCCGCTGACGGAGGTTCTCCACGCCATGCTGTTCCTGGCGGTGGTGATCGGCGCCTGGCTGGCGCAGGTGAGTTTCCCGCTGATCATCGCCTTCGTCATCCTGCTCTACAGGCTGCAGCCGCATATGCAGGCCCTGCAGGGATCGTGGAGCCAGCTGCAGGGCCTGAGCGGATCGCTGGAAGAGGTGACATGGATGCTGGATCCCACGGGCAAGCCCAAGCCGCCGCAAGGCGATGGGCCGTTCCACGGTTTGCGCAGGGGCATCAAGTTCGATGACGTGACGTTCACCTATTCCGGCACGGACCAGCGTGAAGTGGTGCTGCATGCGGCGACGTTCGAAATCAACAGCGGCCGCTCGACGGCGCTGATCGGCCGCTCCGGCGCCGGCAAGACGACGATCGTCAATCTTCTGTGCCGCTTCGTGGAACCGGACACGGGCAGGATCCTCGTCGATGGATCGCCACTGGACCGCATCGACGCCAACCAGTGGCGGCGCCACATCGCGCTGGCCAGCCAGGAGCTGGAGCTGGTCGACGGCACCATTTTCGAGAACATAAGCTACGGGCAGGACGCGGCGACACTCGCAGACGCCGAGCGCGCCGCGAGGCTGGCCGAGGCGCATGAGTTCATCGAACGGCTGCCTCAGGGCTACGAGACGCTCGTCGGCTACAGGGGCGTCAATCTGTCGGCGGGACAGAGGCAGCGGATCGCACTGGCCAGGGCGCTGGTGCGCGACCCCGATCTGCTCATCCTCGACGAAGCCACCAATGCGGTCGACGGACTGTCGGAAGCGGCCATCGTCGAGACGCTGAAGTCGAGAGCGGGACGGCGCACGACCATCGTCATCAGCCACCATTACAGCACCATCTCGTTCTGCGACGACGTGGTGATCCTGAGCGGCGGCCGGGTGAAGAAGCAGGCCCCCTTCGGCGCCCTGGCATCACTCTCGATGGACGAGCTCTACCAGCATGAACCGCAGGACTGACAAGGGCCGGGACCGCGATTCCTGGTGCGCCGCTCGGCCATCCGAATCAAGGGCCCATGACGTGCCGCTGGCACCCTGCGCGATCGCACCAATGCCATGCGGTGCCCGGCTCGCTACCGTTCCTTCGCGGCGGACCTGTCGATCCGCCCGGGCCGGTGCCCATCGCTTACTCTCCAGATGCGGCGCCGGCCTCCCCTCGCTCTGGTCATCCGCTGCCTCGCGCAGACGGCGGCGTGAGGGTGCGGGGCTGCGCTGGCCTCGCAGAATCTGGGTTCCTCGCCCCCACGAATGTGGGGGAGAGGTGGCTCGGGCGAAGCCCGAGACGGAGCGGGGGAATGGCTCGGCCTCAATGAATTCAGGGGGCACCGGCGAGCGCCGCGCTGCCCCCTCTCCGACCGCTTCGCGGCCACCTTGCCGGGGCGAGCCACGGGTCTCGCCCGTCCTTCGGACCCCCCGCTTTGCGGGGGCGAGGAAATGGCGTCGGCGCTATCCCGCGATCGCCATCGGCACGGCGCTCTTGTTGGGGATCTGGATGTCGATCTCCAGCGTCGACATGGTCTCGCCTCGGTCCATCGAGACCTGCAGGTAGTCCTGGTCGATCTGCACGTGCTTGGCGATCACCGCCATGATCTCCTCGCGCAGGATGGAGACGAGGTCGGGCTGGCTGCGGTTGCGGCGCTCATAGGCGAGCAGCACTTGCAGCCGCTCGCGCGCCACCGGCGCGCTGGAGCGCCGCTTGAAAAGGTCGAACACGTTCATCATGCCGCCCTCCTTCCCAACAGACGGTCGAGGAAACCTTTGCGCTCGAAGGGGACGACGACCGGCAGATCCTCGCCTTCCAGCCGCCTTGCGGCGTCGATATAGGCCTTGGCCGCGGTGTTGAGCGGCTCGGACAGCGTCACCGGCGCACCGAGGTTGGAGGCGCGCAGCACATCCTGGCTTTCAGGAATGATGCCGAGCAGCGGCACGGACAGGATTTCCAGCACATCGTCTATGCTGAGCATTTCACCCCGCGCGGCGCGCCCCGCGTCATAGCGGGTGACCAGCACGTGCTTGGCGATCTGCTCGCCCTGTTCGGCGCGCATGGTGCGGGCGTCGAGCAGGCCGATGATACGGTCGGAATCGCGCACCGACGACACTTCCGGATTGGTGACGATGACCGCCTCGTCGGCAAAGCGCATGGCGAGCTGCGCGCCGCGCTCGATGCCGGCCGGGCTGTCGCAGAAGACATAGTCGAACACCGAGCGCAGCTTGTCGATAACCTCGCCGACGCCCTCTTCCGTCAGCGCGTCCTTGTCGCGCGTCTGCGAAGCCGGCAGCAGGAACAGCGTGTCGACCCGCTTGTCGCGGATCAGCGCCTGCGACAGCTTTGCCGTGCCCTGGATGACGTTGACGAGGTCGAACACCACGCGGCGTTCGGCGCCCATGATCAGGTCGAGGTTGCGCAGGCCGACGTCGAAATCGACCAGCGCCACCTTCTTGCCGGTCTTGGCCACGGCGGCACCGAGCGCCGCCGTCGAGGTGGTCTTGCCGACGCCCCCCTTGCCCGATGTGACCACCACTACCTTGCCCATGAAAAAAGCCTCCGTTGTTGTTCGTTTTATCCCAGCCGCCCTGACGACCGTTCTCAGCTCAGTGTTTCGACGCGCAGGCCGTCGCCGTCGAGGAAGGCCTGCACCGGCTTGCCGCGCGACACCCCTTCCATCTCTTCGGCGGTGATGTACCAGCCGTCGACAGACAGAAGCTCGGCCTCGTTGCGGCGGCAGAAGATGCGCGCGGCGGTGTTGCCCAACGCGCCCGCCGAAGCGCGCCCGCGCAGCGTGCCGTAGACATGGATCGAGCCGGCGGCGACGATCTCCGAACCGGACGCGACCGAGCCCAGCACGATGACATCGCCATGCGCATGCATGATCGCCTGGCCGGAACGGATCGGCGCCTTGATCATCAGCGTGCCCGAATCGTAATGCGAAACCTGCGGCTCGCTTTCCTCAGTCTTGCTTGCGCCAGCCTTGCTCTTGGCAACGCCGCCGGCGTCAACACCATGGTCCGGCGCCCTGCCCTCGGCGGCCTTGCCGTCCGGCTTGCCGGAACCCTCTTGCCCGCCCTTGCGGCCAGGCAGCAGCCCCTCCGTCGTCGCCTCCTTGGCGCCGACCAGCAGAGGCGGCAGGTCAGGCCCGAGCGAGGCCCCTTCCAGCTCGATGGCATAGATGCGGATGCCGCGCGTCCCCAGCTCCGCCACCAGTGCCGCGATCTCGCTCGTCTGCGGCTTCAGCGTGTTCAGATCGAGCAGCACCGGCCGCCCGGCAAAATAGCCCGGCGAGTTGCCGATCCAATGATCCAGCCCCTGCAGCCACTCCACCATGGGCGCTTCCGGGGTCAATGTGAAAGCGACGAAAGAACGGGCACGAAAGCGAATGGATTTGGCCTCGAGGGGAGCGGCAAAGGTCACGGCTGGCGAATCCTTACTGAGAGGTAAACGCTAGCGAGGGAATGGTTAACGAATGGTTAACGAGGGGGGTGGAGGAGCGGACAGATCCGTTTGGAATCACGCTAGTGCGATAATCGAGCTTTCTCCCATACGAAAGCGAAGTGTCTCGCAAAAATTTTTGATGTCCGCACAACCTGCCTGATGTACTCGCGCAAAGGTTGTGCTAGTCAATTGACTACGGACTCGCGCAACATCTATGGATTGCTAAACTCGAAGTTTCCTAATTGCAGATTCGAAAATCGTCTATCGTATTTCGGGTAGTGAAGGCTGACAGCCGATTCGAGAGTGAGCATGAATTTTATCGAGAATATGAGCGCGCAGAAGCTACGGGGCGGCTACTACACACCGTCTGACCTGGCTGCCTTTATCGCTAGGTGGGTAAAGGAAATCGGTCCCAAGCGCGTGCTCGAGCCCAGTTGCGGCGATGGCGCCTTCTTCGGCGCGATGGCAGAGGCTGGAGGCTTCGGCAAAGCCACGATCGTCGGGTTTGAGCTCGATGTCGATGAAGCTGGCAAGGCCCAATCCCGCGCCAACGAGCTAGACCTCAAGGCGGAGATCCGCGCCGAAGACTTCCTTAGCTGGGCCATTGAGCATGCCGATCACCGGAGCGCTAAATTCGATGCAGTGGTCGGAAATCCGCCATTTGTCCGCTACCAGTATCTTCCCCAGCCATTTCAGGTGCGTTCGGAACAGATTTTCGGCGCGCTGGACCTGCCGTTCACCAAGCACACCAACGCTTGGGTGCCATTCGTCCTAGCCTCCATGACCCTGCTGCGGCCGGGCGGTCGCCTTGCCATGGTCGTGCCAGCCGAAATCATTCATGTCACCCATGCGCAGTCTCTACGGTCCTATCTGGGTCGCGAGTGCAGGCGACTGGTCATCATCGATCCGGAAGATCTCTGGTTCGACGGCACGCTGCAGGGTGCGGTTATCCTGCTTGCGGAAAAGCGTCAGAACGAAGCCGAGAAGGCCGAAGGGCTGGGCATGTTCCCCGTCAAGGGACGCGAGTTTCTGAATATGAAGCCAGCTGACCTGTTCGAAGCTCCGCAGGCCATCAACGGCAAGACGGTGCAGGGTAAGTGGACCCGCGCACTCCTGCCGCTCGAAACCCGCTCGCTGTTCGATCAATTGGCGGAACATGACGACGTACACCGGCTCAAGGATATCGCCAAGGTTGATGTTGGCATCGTAACCGGCGCCAATAAGTTCTTCCTCGTCTCAGACGAAACCGTCCAGAGCTACAAGCTAGCGAAATGGGCTCACCCCATGTTCGGCCGTAGCGAGCATTGCCCAGGGGTCATCTACGACGAGAGGCAGCACCGCGCGAACTCGGCTAAAGGTAACCCTACCAATTTCCTGTGGTTTAAGGACCGCAAGGAAGCCATGCATGCGACCGCCCAGAAATACATCGCCAATGGCGAGGCCGAAAAGCTGCACACCCGCTACAAGTGCCGCATCCGCTCGCCTTGGTTTACGGTGCCTTCGGTATACGCAACCGAAATAGGCATGTTAAAACGGTCGCACGATACGCCTCGGCTTATCCTGAACACGCTCCGCGCCTACACGACCGATACCGCTTACAGGCTTCGGGCCAGTAAGGTGGTTGCCGAAAAGCTGGTCGGGGCTTTCATCAATCCGCTTACAGCCCTGAGCGCCGAGCTGGAGGGCCGCCACTATGGTGGTGGCGTGCTCGAACTGGTGCCCTCAGAAATCGAAAAGCTGCTTGTTCCGGTTTCAGAAGATGCCGAGATCGACTTGCAAGAGCTGGATAAAGGCATCCGCTCAATGCCGACGGATATGGTGTTAGACAAGCAAGGGAAGACCATCCTTGGCGCCCTCGGCCTAAGCCGTGCCGACCAGCGCCGGGTGCTGGAAGGTTGGCGTGGTCTCCGCGACCGCCGCCACCGCACCTCCAGCGAGTCCCTCGCCGACGACGCCTAGTCAATCTCCACCACGAACCGGGTCGGGTCAGCCTTGTCCCGGTACATCGCCAGATTGCGGCCGATAAGGCTGGTATTTCTGACGTAGACTCCCATCGGTCCCCAGCTCAACCGAGTCATCGCATTGTGCTGTTCGTAGCTGCGAGTGTTCGTACTAGTGGTGTGGCCGATTCGCAGATCGTATTTGCCGTAGTCGATGCCCTTGATGACCAAGCGGAATTTCGCAAACGCCTCGTCCACCGTGGGTGTCGCAGCGGTCCAGGTCAAAGCCGGAAAGACATCGTCGCGGAAGTAGTGGCGATGGTCGACCTCTTCCGGCAGCAGCCCCTTATCTAGATTTATGGATCCAGATGGATTGGTGTTCCTGCCCGCTATGGGGATTGTCAGATCGCGGCGCGTCAGGGATTTGCTCTCCCAGACGAGTTCAAGTTCAACGCCGACTGAGGGTGGCGGCGCAGGCGCCGCTGCCGGAGCTGCAGCAGCCGGGTTAGCGACTGCAGGAGCTTGCTTGGGGGGTGCCGCCTTAGCCTTCCGCATTGCACGCCGCAGCATTGCAACCCGAAGCTTGATGCGAGGGATGGTATCCGCGGCGCCGGCACCGCCTCCTGCGGACTTCGAAGGACGTGGCGGCATCACCGCCATTTCATCTGTCAGCCTTCCAGCCGTCAGCATATCGTCCAGCGTCTTCTTATCCTTGATGTGCAGAACGTTGTCGGCGTGATCCTTGGGCATCGCCAGAAGCTCATTCTCGACCGCGTCGACAACCTTCTTGTCGACCGCGTTGGCGAGGTCGAAGTGGAGGACCAGCCCAGCCTCAATGTTGTTGTTCAAGCCACCCAACGTCAGATTGGCGCTGCCTATCATCATCCGCGCTTCCTTGTCGCCGCGTACCAGGAACAGCTTGGGATGGAACACTATAGTGCGGGCACCGGTGTCGACGGCGTAAAGCGTGATGTCCTTTACACCTAGAAGCCGCATCATCGCCTGGTGCGATGTGATGTCGTTGCGGATACCAGCAAAGACAGTCAGGAATTTCGCGCTCGGCTTAAGCTTGTCCTCGATAAGCCCTACGCCGCTCTCGCTGGCAAACGCCACGCTGACCAGCACGCTCTTAATGTCGGCAACCTCGAACAGCTCCCTGAGCGCGTCCTTATGAGTGCGCTTGGAAAAGCCCTGTAGGATGAATTCTTTTGTCGCCACGGTGTTTGCCCCCAAAACTGAGAGAACTTAGCGAAATGCTTTTGATTCGGCTAATCGGTAGCTAAGTTGTAGTAAACGCCAGTACCGGGGGGAGACACTATGGCAGCCATTGAAATTCCTGCAGGCTTTGAGAACGAACAGCGACCGTCACTAATCGTGGCGCTGTTCAATGAAAAGCCAATCGACGCAGGCCAGATCGGCCGCTTGCTGGCGGATTTTCAAGCAGACTACCGCCGGCTCTATGGTCGCTCGCTTGTGGTGGGACGACTGGAGACCGGCTCCCACTGGATTAGCCTGCTCGACGAAGCCGCTTGGACAATCGGAACCGGGGTTGCGACGGCGTTAGCCATTGAAGGGGGGAAGATTCTCTTCGCTTATGCCAAACAAATAAGAACCTCCTTCAAGCACGCTGAAACATCCCTAAAAGCCTTACCTACCACGCCAAACGACAGCTTCGTCGAGGAATTGCGGTGTGCGGAAAGCCTAGTTAAAACAGCTGAGGATGGTGAGGCGGCGTTCCAGCTTATATTTGACAACGCTCCGGACGGCTCCGGCCGCAGAATGTTCTTGCGTTATGAATCGAAGGATACCAAGAGGCTTTCCAAAGGGTTCAAGCGCGACAAATCTGCACGACGCAAACATCAGAAACTCGTGACGCGCCACAGCACCGCTCCGGCCCCTATGCAGGCTCTGATTGGAGACGATGTGTCCCACACCGCGTTGATCCGCGACTTCAGCCAAACTCTCGATAAAGTGTCCATCACGGGTTCCACCGACGAAATACGCACTTTGATTGATTTGATTGCCAATACCTTAAAGTCCCTAACCGGCGGCACTCAGGTTTTAGAGCAGCTAGCGATCGCCATGGAATTGAACGGTAAAATGGATATTTCCATGATGATCCGTGGTCATATTCCTCCTAGAGATTGTATTCCGCCGATTATATCAGGTTAATCCCTGATAATAATACTTTTCATCGACAATACCGTCTCTATAATATAGGATAAAAAATCGCTCCACATTTTTAGACCAAAGTATGTCGTTCTGGTGGAGGAACATCAACTAACGCCCGGTGAGCCTCGATTCCAATGTCAATCCTAGGCAACAATAATTCAAAACTACTGCCGGAGCCGATGCCTTGATTTGCCGATCCATGATTAGCCACGTCTTTAACTCGCATTTGCCGTAACAAGTTTGCCGCCTGCCACGCGACGCTACAATCGTCTGCTGGCATAGCCACTCCGCCGCCTCGCACGTCAAACGTCCCCAGTTTGTGCCGCTTACCGGCCTTCTCGTCCTTCTTGCGTGAATAAAGCCGGTATTTGCCGTCCTTGAGTTTGCGGATCATCTCGTTCTCCCCGGTCAGGATTTGGCGCCCCTCCTCGCCTTGAAGCCACGCGCTGCCTGTTCCGTCGCGGCCGGTCAGCGCCCAGCCGATCGATCAGCGCCTGCGCCTCGTCGCCCGACAGGCCGGTGCGCACGGCCAGTTGCTCAACCTCCAGAAGGTCAGTGCTGGCGATCTCGCTAGTTTCTGGCAGCGCGTCGTCGGCCGTAAGCGGCAAAGCGACCACCCTGTCGATCTCCATTTCGGCCTGGTGCCAGTGGCGCTCGTGGTCGCCATGGGCGCCATCTTCGCGCTGCCAGATTGCGTGGGCGCGGTCCCTGATCTTGTCGTCGTCGGCCATCGTGCCTGCTCCGTCGGGGTGAACGCCGCGCCGGTCCGAACGTGGGAACGACAAACCCCGCGATCAGTTATCCCGCCCCGTGGAGTTCGGGAACGCAGCCATGCTAGCCTCCATCGAGCCGGCTGAAGCTCGGGGGCAAGTCATGTTGGATCAATGGACTGATTTCTTCGTCATGGTGGGCGGCGGCGCGGCGGGGCTTGCCGGGTTGATCTTCGTTGCGATCTCGATCAATCCCGAACGCATTGTCCGCAACACGACGCACAAGAACCGGGCAATCAACATGCTGTCGGGCTTCAGCGCGATTTTCATGGCATGCAGCCTTGCGCTTCTGGGTGGTCAATATCTTCCGGCACTCGGCCTCGAATGGCTTTTGCTCTGGGGCATAGCGACATTCATCTTCGTCAGGGGATATGTCGTGGCCATCAAGGCGGGGATGAGCACCATCGGGTTGACCGGGCCGCGGTTGGCGGGCGGCACGATGTGTTACCTGGCCGAGGTTGCAGGCGCGATTTTCCTCATTCTCGGGCGCGGCGTGGGCCTTTACATCGCGGCCCTTGGAACCATCGTCCTGTTCGCCTTCCTGATTTCAGGCGCATGGCTCCTCATCATTGGCATCTACGAAGAGCCGGCCAAGGGATGAGGTGGACACCCGGCGCTGCAGAGGCCAGGCGCCCCCTCAATGCCGCTTGAAATACTGCACCTCGCGCTCATGCTTCTCCGCCGCCTCGCGCGTCTCGAATGTCCCCAGGTTCCGCCGCTTGCCGGTCTTCTCATCCTTCTTGCGTGAATAGAGCCGATATTTGCCATCCTTGAGTTTGCGGATCATCTTCGCTCTCCCCGATTAGGATTTGGCGCCCTTCCTGGCCTTCAGCCCGCGCGCCGCCTGCTCGATTGCGGCGCGGTCGGTGCCCAGGCGGTCGAGCAGCGCCTGCGCCTCGTCGCCGGATATGCCGGTGCGCATGGCCAGTTCCTCGACCTCCAGAACGTCGGTGCTGGCTATCTCACGGGTCTGCGGCAAGGCGTCGTCGGCCGTCAGCGGCAGAGCCGCTTCCCTGTCGATCTCGGCCTCGGCCCGGTGCCAATGATGCTCGGGATCGCCGCCGCCTTCACGCTCCCAGATCTGGTATGCGCGCTTCTGGATCTTCTCGTGCCTTTCGTCGCCCATTGTCGTTCCTCCTTCGTGTCAGGGATGAACGCCGCGGTGATGGGATTGATCCAAAAAATCAGCGTGATCGCTGGTCCGGGTGGAACTGCCGGATCGGTGGGAGGGCGCGAGGCGCCGGGCAGGACGCAAAATGATCCAGGCGGCGGGGCAAGCCCGCCACCTGGATACAGGCCGTATTGGGCAGCCTTGATATCAGTGGCCCCAGATGCCCTGGCCGTATTCGGCCGGCATGTCGAGGATCGACTGTCCCGCCGCGCTGCCGGTGATGCTCTTGGTGACGCTCGGGTCGACCGCCTTGGAGGACATCATCGAATGGGTGGTCGGGTAGCTGCCGGCGGCCGGGACGAAGTCCGAGCCGAAATGGTCGGAGCCGGCGAAAGCCATGCCGGAGGCGAACAGGAACGCAGCAGCAGTCAGAATGATCTTCTTCATTTCAAGTCTCCATCTCTACAAGTTGACATCGGCCTCGACGCGCCGCCCGCATCGCGTTCGTGAGGCTGTGTGTTCATGGTCTCGGGCGAAACCGGCCAACCGCGACCCCCACAGGATCCCTGCGGCTGCAGGTTTCAGCGCACTCGGTTCATTGTTGCGCTGTTGGGCGTCTTGTAGGGGTGTGGTGTTTGTGCGGGCGTGGGAAAGGGCGTGGTAAGAACCGCTCAAAGAGTGGAATTTTGCGTGGAATGCGGCCGCAAAGCGCTGCGCGCCCTAAATCGGGAGCCTCCGCCTAAACCGTGAAGCGAAGTTCTGCCCGCACCTTCCATGGCAAGCGGCGCGCGTCGCCTATTCGCACTGGCGCCTGGGTCCACCGGAATAGGGCTGGTAGCTGTTGTCCTCGGGACGATACGAGCGGTAGCGGTTGAAGCAGGATTGGACGTGGTCGTCCGAAAGGTCCGCTGTCGCGACCAGCGGCGCCGCGCCGCCCTCGTCATAGCTTACTTCGTCGGGAGCGGCCTGGCCGGCGTCGGCACTGGTGTCGAGATAGGGCGAGACGCAGGGGCGCTGCTGTCCGCTGTAGGACATGTAGCTGTTGTCGTCGGGGTTGTAGGAGCGGTAGCGGTCCGCGCACCAGCTGACATGGGCAGCCGGCAGCCTGGCCTGCTGCTCGTCTGCCCCGGGCGCCACCGCGGCTGTCTTGGTCGGGTCGACCGACTGCACCCTGGCGGCGGCGTCGGGTGCGGGAGGCTGCGCGGCGGCCACGCGCTCCAGGCCCGGCGCGGCCTTGTCCACGGGCTGTGCGTCCTTGGTCCACAGTTGCGAGACACTGTCGGTGGGCCTGGCCTGATGCACGGGCTTGGCCAGAATCAGCCAGGCGGCGAAAGCCAGCCCGCTGGCGAAGACCGCAAGGGTGAGGACGAAGCCTGCGACCAGTGCCAAAACCGCTTTCATCACACACTCCTTGCGTCCCCGCTAATAGAATGCGGAGCACCGGGACTGGTTCCAGCGGGCGAGCGTGTTGCAGGGGTCGGCACTGGAGCGGCTGGCGAGGCACAAGGCGGCAGCCCTTGCTGCCTCAAACCGGCAGCCGCACGTCCATGGAGAACTCGCTCTCCACGGCCAGCAATGCCTTGACCATTTCCCTGTCGCGCTGGCGCTTTTGCAGGTGGCGGGCCAGCAGCCAGTCCAGCGAGATCCGGCCGGCGCCGACGGCGGCCAGCACGAACATGCCGCCTGATATGGCCAGGTCCTTTTCGAAATGCAGCAGCTCGTTCTGGCTGGCGAAGTTGACGTGGAACAGCAAGGCCGTGGACAGGCAGAACAGGCCGAGCCCGATGCCGCCCAGCCGCGTCAGCAGCCCTGAAGCCACCGATAGCCCTGCCCCCAGTTGCAGCCCGATGGTGGCGACGAACAACGGCAGCCCGACGCCTTGCGCGGCCATCGCCTTGGCGGCGCCGTCGAAATGGGAGGCCAGCGTCACGCCCTCATGCAGGAAGATGAAGGACATGAGCAGGCGGCCGGCAAGCAGGGTCACGTCCCTGATGTGGTATTTCGTGGCGAGGCCGGTGAGCTTCGCGGCGAATTCGTTCGGTGTCATGGTCAGCCTCCAATCTTTGAGCACAGGCAAGCGCCGCGCGCCGTGCGACGCGCGAAAACGGCGCCTGCCGGATGTGATGTTCGAAAAGGCCGGAGCCGGCTCGAGGGAGAGGCGCCGGCTCCGGCAATGGGCGCCAGCCACGAGCGCCCAAACTGTGGTGGGGGACTGGATCGGTCAGTGCCAGTCCCCAACTCGGGCCGCTTGGCGGCCACCTCTCCCCCGTCCGCGACTGATCAGCTCGAGGCTTGATTGCCCCGTGGTTCCCCCAACGCATGGCCAAGCTCATGCCGTAGCCACGTCCGTGGGGGAGTTGGAACGGGTCACCGCTTACTGCGTCACCTTTGTGTCGATGGCCTTTTGCAGGTCGGAAAGCTCCTCGCAGCCGGCGGGGCAGAGTTTCTGCAGCGAGGCCAGCTGCTCCTTGGCCTTGTTCATGTCGCCGGTCTCGACATAGAGCTCGCCCAGATATTCGCGGGCGGCCTTGTGGTCGGGCTTCAGCTCCAGCGCCTTGTTGTAATAGGTCAGCGCGGTGGTGACGTCGCCGGTCTTGCGCAGCGTGAAGCCGAGCAGATTGTAGACATCTGCCTGCTGGTTGTCCTGTGCGAGGTCGCGCAGATCGGCCAGTGCGCCCTTGTAATCCTTGGCGGCGATCTTGGCCTGGACGGCGGTGAGATCGGGTGCGTCGGCGCCCTCGATATCATCCACCGCATAGGCGGGCATGATCGTTGCGACGGGAACGACGGTCAGCACGGCGATGGCGCCGAGCAGACCGAACAGGGCGTTTCTGCCCAAAAGAAGCTGTTTCATTGTCTTTCTCGCTTGGTTTGTGCGTTAGCGTTGAGAGACCGTTTCGAAATTCGCTCTGGCGAGTCATAGGATGGTGGGTTCGAGAACCGGAGCGCCGCGGACGTTCGGGTCCGTGAGCTCAGCTCTACTGCGTCGACGCAGTAGAGCGGGGAAGCGCGGAAAACGCCTTCAGATGGCCGCCAGAGTAGAGTTTCCAAACGGTCTCATATCTGAACGGGCGTGAAGCCATAGGCACTGCCGTCCTTGACGAAGACGCCGGTGCCGGGGAACGGGAAGTGCGAACCGGAAATGCGGATATTGTCCGCGATCACCCGGTCGATGATCTTGTGGCGCGTGGTGATCGCGGTCGGCCCATCCTGGTCGTAGCTGCCCTGCCATTCCGGATGCGGCGCCAGCAGGGCCGGCACATACATGGTGTCGGCCGAGATCATCAGCTGCTCCTTGCCGGAATTGGCGAGGTACACCGAATGTCCCGGCGTGTGGCCGGGGGCGGCGATGATCTGGATGCCGGGCGCCACTTCCGCGCCGTCCTCGACCAGCTTCCAGTTCTTCCATTTCGGGAAGTTCTCGGCGATGCGCTTGCCCGCCGGCTTGCGGCCTTCGGGCAGCTTGGCCAGCCGGCTCGGATCGGTCCACCAATTGTATTCCGTGGCGTTGACGATCAGCTCGGAATTGGGGAACACCGGCGTGTTGGTGCCCTTCTCCATCAAGCCCCAGACATGGTCGGGGTGGAAATGCGAGATCATGATGGTGTCGATCGCCTTGTAGTCGATGCCGGCGGCGGCCATGTTGGCCGGCAGATGCGTGGCGTTGGCCTGCCACTGGCCGACGCCGGAGCCCGCATCCATCATGATCAGCTTGCCGCCCATCTTGAGCACGACGACGGTGAGCGGGATGGGCATGAAGTCGGTGGTCAGCCCTGCCTTGGCAAGCGCCGCCTTGGTGTCGTCGACGGAAACATTCTTGATGAAGGCCGGGTCGTGCGGCTTCTTCCAGATGCCGTCATAGATGGCGGTGACCTCGATATCGCCGACCGTGTATTTGTAGAAGCCGACGGTCGGCTCGACGGACGTCTCGGCGAATGCGGGGCGGGTGAATTCAAGCTTGCCGGCAAGGCCGAAAGCGGCAGCGGCGGCGGCGGATTGAAGCACTGTGCGGCGTGTCATGCTGAACATTGTGGTCTCCTGTGGGTTGCGGTGGCGGCAAAAGATCGCGGTCGACGGAGGGCCACGCCACATGGCCCCCCGTCCTGATCGCGGATCGGGTCGGGACCTCGAGGCTGTCCCGCCCCTGAACTCAGCGGCCCCAGATGCCCTGGCCGGGTTCGTCCGCATCAGTTTTGGTCGCCGGCCGGCTCGGTCCGGTCGTCTTGGCATCGACATAGGCCGTGTAAGGGATCGAGGCGGTGGCATTGGTGTCGACGGAAGCGACAGGCTGGTTGGAGTTGTTGGCACCATGGTCGCTGCCGGCAAAGGCAGCACTCGAGGCAAGCAACATCGCAGCCACGCTGAGAGCGAGCTTGGTCATTTCAGGTAAATCCTTGTTTCGTTTCTTCGCGTCGCGGGCCGGATTGGCCCCGCTGAAGGGAAGACCCGGCAAGGCGGTGCTTTATTCCCGAGGGCAGTGAGATTTTTGGAAGGGGCGGATTTGAGGGATCGCGGCCTGGCAGAGCCTGGGTGAAAGGCGGCGGCATCACCTCCGGAAAAGACCATCAGGGGCAAGGCAGGAGGAGCGCCCAGACACAATTCAGAAACAAGTTTCAACAATTCGGAAAAACTGGCGAAAAGATCGCATGGCATAACCATCCCGCGGGGGACTGCGCGGATTTCCTTTTCGGAAGCTTCGGTCCGCCATCGACAAGGGTCAAATTGCAGCAGCGGCACAGCCGAAAATGCCTGCTCGAACAGCGGCATGAACAGCCGGGCGATACGCGGCCAGGACGAGAAAGTATGGAAATGGATTACGGTATCGACATTGCTGCCCTGGACAGGGACACGGCAAGACCAGGCGCGCAGCCCGAAACTGGGCTGGCCCAGAATGGGCTGGCAGGCGTCGATACCCTTGTAAGGGGCGCTCAGCGGACCCTGGCCGCGCATGGCCAGATTCTGACCGGCGCCGATTTCGCGCGGGCAGGCCAACCCGGCGAGCGGCTCGACACGGTCTTCGAAGAGCTCGCCGCAACGTTCGCCACCTTGCCGGCAGTGATCTCCGACGGACGTGCCTGGACCTATCAGGAGTTGGACAGCCGCGCCAACCAGTTCGCCCGTGTGCTGATCAAGCGCGGCGTGCGGCCGGGCCACCGGGTCGGGCTCATTCTCGACCGCTCGGCGGAGACCTATGTCGCCTTGCTCGCCGTGGTGAAGGCAGGCGCTGCCTTCGTGCCGCTGGCCACCGCCTTTCCACAGGAGCGCATGGCGCTCATCATCGAAGACGCCAGCGTCAGCCTGATCGTCACCATCGCCACCTATGCGTCGCGGGCCGACCAACTGCCGGTTCCCCACGTGCTGATCGACGGCGCCGCCGCCGAGATCGCCAAACAGTCCAGCGCGCCGCTGAAGCCGCAAGAGGCGCCGGCGGAAGACATCTGCTACATCCTCTACACGTCGGGCACGACCGGCAGGCCGAAGGGCGTGGCCATCCGGCACCAGAGCTTCGTCAACTTCATCCGCGTCGCCGCCGCATCCTACGGCTACAGGCCGGGCGATCGCGTCTACCAGGGCATGACGATTGCCTTCGACTTTTCCTCCGAGGAGATCTGGGTGCCGTTCGTCGCCGGCGCGACCGTGGTACCAGCGCCCGGCCAGATGCCGCTCGTCGGCGAGGAACTGGCGGATTTCCTGCGCCATCATGAAATCACCTGCATGGCCTGCAGCCCGACGCTGCTGTCGTCGATGACATCTGACGTGCCCAGCCTGCGCACGCTCCTGGTCGGCGGCGAGGCCTGCCCGCACAATCTGGTTGTGCGCTGGTCGAAGCCTGGGCGGCAGATCCTCAACACCTATGGCCCGACCGAGGCGACCGTCACGGCAACGATGGGTGCGCTGACGCCGGACAAGCCCGTCACCATCGGCGCGCCGCTGCCCACCTACTCCATCGTCATCCTCGACCCGTCGCTGCCGGAACTGGCCGAGCCCGGTGAACTGGGCGAGATCGGCATTGCCGGCATCGGGCTCGCGGTCGGCTACCTCAACAGGCAAGACCTGACGGAACAGAAGTTCATCGCCGATTTCATCGGCCTGCCGAACAACCCCTCGCAGCGCATCTACCGCACGGGCGACCTTGGCCGGATCAACGGCGACGGCGAGATCGAATATGCCGGGCGCATCGACACCCAGGTGAAGATCCGCGGCTATCGCATCGAGCTCGGCGAGATCGAGGCGGTGCTGCTGGACCAGCCCGAGATCGCGCAGGCTGCCGTCACCACCTGGGAGATCGAACCCGGTCGCGTCGAACTCGTCGCCTATTACGCGCCCAAGGCCGGCCAGCCGGCGCTCTCGCGCGCCGATCTCGCCCAGACGATGAAGCGGCGCCTGCCGGACTACATGGTGCCTTCCTATCTCGAGGAGCTGCCGGCGATCCCGATGACGGTCTCCAACAAGGTGGACCTTCGCCAGCTGCCGAAGCCGACCAGCGTGCGGCTTTCCGCCGACCGCGAGATGGTTGCGCCCGGCAATGACGACGAACGCTTCCTGGCCGAGGCGCTGGCCGCGGTGCTGAAATTCGACGAGGTCTCGGTCGAGGACAATTTCTTCGACGATCTCGGCGCCAACTCGCTGCTGATGGCGCATTTCTGCGCCCGTGTGCGCACCCGCAAGGAATGGGCGACGACGTCCATGCGCGACATTTATCTCCATCCGACGGTGGCGCGCCTGGCCAAGCACCTGAGCGTCTCGGAAGAGGTGACGACCGCCACCAACGAGCCTGTTCTCACCCGCCAGGCATCGAATTTTGCCTACTGGACCTGCGGAATGGCGCAGTTGCTGTTTTACGGGGTCTACAGCTATGCGGGCCTGTGGGCGCTCAACATCGGCCTCAACTGGATGTATGACACGCTCGACGATCCGCTGCAGCTCTATATCAGGTGCGTCGCGCTCTCGGCCGGCGTGTTCTTCGGCATGACGGGCTTTGCCGTCCTGGCGAAATGGGTACTCGTCGGCCGCTGGAAGGCGGAAGCCTTCCCAATCTGGGGCCTGCGCTACTACCGCTTCTGGGTGGTCAAGACCTTGATCCGCACCGCCCCAGTCGTGCTGTTCCGCGGCAGCCCGCTCTACAGCTTCTATCTGCAGATGCTGGGAACCAGGATCGGCAAGAACGCGGTCATCGAATCCAAATCCGTGCCGGTCTGTACGGACCTGATTTCCATCGGCGCCAACACCATCTTGCGCAAGGAATCGCTGATTCTCGGCTTTCGGGCGCAGTCCGGCTACATCCACATGGGACCGCTGACCATCGGCCGCGATGCCTTCGTCGGCGTGGGTTCGACGCTCGACATCGACACCTCGATCGGCGACGGCGCCCAGCTCGGCCATTCGTCCTCGCTGCAGCGCGGGCAAAGCATCCCGGATGGCGAACACTGGCATGGCTCGCCGGCCGTGCCGACCACGGCGGACTATTGCAAGGTGCGCAACGAGAACCCTTCCGACATCCGGCGCTTCCTCTTCGAAGCGGTCCAGTTGATCGGGCTGTTTGCCATTGTCATCCCGCTGCCGCTGCTGTTCCACAGCTATTGGGAAAATGTCGGCGACGACTATCAGGAGACGATCGGCGTGGTCGCCGTCGGCACCACGGTCACGCTTTTCGGCTATATCGCCGCGGCTTTTCTCGCCGCGACGGTGCTGCCGCGCCTGCTCAGCGTGATCCTGAAACCCGGCCGCACCTACACGCTTTACGGCTTCCGCTACTGGCTGCAGACCGCCACCGAGTTCACCAGCAATTCCCGCGTGCTGGGACTGCTGTTCGGCGACAGTTCGGCGATCGTCTATTACATGCGCGCCATCGGCTGGAACCTCAACAAGGTGGTGCAGACCGGCTCCAATTTCGGCTCCAACCAGCAGCACGAAAACCCGCTTCTGTGCGAGATCGGCACCGAGACCATGGTGTCGGACGGCCTGTTCATGATCAACATGCACAAATCCGCCTCGGCGTTCCGGCTCGAGCGGACGCGCATCGGCGAACGCAACTATCTCGGCAACAACATCTATTACCCGCCGGATGGACGCACGGGCGACAACGTCCTGCTTGGCACCAAGGTGATGATCCCCATCGATGGGCCGGTGCGCGAGAATGTCGGGCTCCTCGGTTCGCCTGCCTTTGAAATCCCGCGCATGGTCAATCGCGACAAGGAACTCATCGCCGGCGTCGACGAGGCGGACCGACGCCAGCGCATCCCGCACAAGAACCTGCACAACGCGGTGACGATCCTTCTGTTCATGGCCACACAATGGGTCATGCTGTTCGCCACGCTGGCGATCTGGGACCGGGCGCTGAACTACTACACCGAATGGGCTGAAGTGGCTCTCTTCGTCGCCGTGCTCCTGACCTCGGCGATTACCATTCCGTTCTACATTTTTGTCGAACGGGCAAGCCTTGGCTTCGGCCGGCTGAAGCCGCAGATGACGACCATCTACGACGTCGCCTTCTGGCGCCACGAACGCCACTGGAAGCTTGCCGATTCTCCGATCGTGCGCCTGTTCGCCGGCACGCCCTTCCGGCCGGTGATCCTGCGCATGCTGGGCGTCAAGGTCGGCAGCCGCGTCTATGATGGCGGAGCCAACCTCACCGAACGTTCCCTGGTCGAGATCGGCGATGACGCCACACTCAACGAAGGCTGCGTCATCCAGGCTCACTCGCTGGAGGAAGGCGCGTTCAAGTCCGACTACATCCGCATCGGCAAGGGCTGCACGCTCGGACCGTCCGCCTTTGTCCATTACGGCGTCGTGATGGGCGAAGGATCGGTGGCCGACACCGATTCCTTCGTGATGAAGGGCGAGGAGCTTGAGCCCTACTCGATCTGGCGCGGCAACCCGGCCAAGCTGCATCGCTTCGTGATCCCGGTCACGAACGACGGCGCCAAGGCGTCGGCTTGAAGGCCGGAGACATCCGCCTCGCCCCGGTGACCAAGGCCAATCGGGCCTTGGTCGCGTCGCTGGAACTGGCGCCGGAGCAGATGGATCTTGTCGCTGGCAACGCGGCGTCGCTGGAAGAGGCCGAAACCGACGAGGACGCGCGACCCCGCGCAATCATGGCCGGGGATCGCATCGTCGGTTTCCTGATGTACGACGCGCCGGAAGATGACGACGAGGCGCGCATCTACCGCTTCATGATCGACCGCGCCAGCCAGGGCAGAGGCTACGGCAAGGCCGCGTTGCGCGCGGTGCTGCACGAGATCGGCGGGCTCGTGCACGTCAGGCACGTCTCGATCTGTTACGAACCCGAGAATGAAGCGGCACGCCAGCTCTATCGCACCGCCGGTTTCGTGGAAGAAGGGCTCGACGAGGATGGAGAAATGATCGCCGATCTCGTCCTGCCGAGGGGATGACCCTTTGACGCGGCCACCCTCCCCTGAAGCCGCGTTGGCCGAGGCGATGGCGGCAATCGCGCCCCGAAATGTCCGGACCGGATGCCGGCTGATAGGCGACGCGGATGAGGCCCACTTGCTGCCCGAGGAAGCGCGTTCCATCCCCGCGCGGCAGCCGGCCATGCGGCGCGCCAGCGGTGCCGCCCGCTGGATCGCGCACCGGCTGCTGGCCGATATCGGCATCACGGATGTCGCCATCATGCGCGCGCCATCCGGTGCCCCGGTCTGGCCGGACGGAATAATTGGCTCGCTCGCCCACGACGACGACATGGCCGTGGCGGCGGTCGCGCCTGTCGGCGGTATCGTCTCGCTCGGCATTGACGTCGAGCCCGCCGAACCCTTGCCGGACGACATTTTCGCGATCGTTGCAACCGGCGCGGATCGCACAGGCGCGGCGGACCCGCGCCTTGCCGGCCGCATCCTGTTTTGCGCTAAGGAAGCCGTCTACAAGGCGGCCTTTCCGCTCGATCGCGATGTGCTGGGCTACGAGGATATCGCCGTGGACCTCGATGCCGGCCGCGCGACGACGAAGACCGGCCGCAAGGTCAGCCTCGCCTACTGCGTCGTCCCGCGCGTGGTCGTTTTGGCGTTTGTCGGGGAATAGCGCCGCCCTATTCGCCCACGATCTCCCGATAGGTCCTCATCGCGCCGTCCTGGCCGCGTATCCGCCAGCTCTCCCCGTCGCGGCCCTCGATAGGACATGGCCCGAGCGGCACCTTGCCGCCGCCTTCCGGCAGGTCCAGCACATAGACGGGATTGCAGATGCCCGACAGGCGCGCCCGCAGCGCTTCCACCAGCGCCTGGCCCTGCGCGATCGTGGTGCGTCGGTGCGCCATGCCGCGCGCCAGGTCGCCATGGTGCAGGTAATAGGGTTTTACCCCCAGCCGGTACATCAGTTCGCGGCAGAGCTCCTCCAGCGCCTCGACCGTATCGTTGACGCCCTTGAGCAGAACGCTCTGGTTGAGCAGCACGAAACCGGCCTGCCGCATCGTGCGGCATGCCATTTCGGTCGCGGGCGTGATCTCTCGCGAGTGGTTGAAATGCGTGACGACGGTGATCATCAGCCGGCCCTGCAGCGCAGCGACCAGCCCTGATGTAATGCGCGATGGCAGCGCCACCGGCACGCGCGTGTGGATGCGCAGCAGCCGCACATGCGGGATCGCCTCGATGCGCGCGAAGATTTCGGCCAGGGCCTTGTCGGGCAGCGACAGCGGATCGCCGCCGGTCAGGATCACTTCGCGGATTTCGGAACGATCCGCGATATAGGCCAGCGCAGGCTCCAGCGCCTCGCGCGTATAGCCGCGGCCGATCGAGGTCAGCGATTCCTTGCGGAAGCAGAACCGGCAATAGACCGCGCATTGATAGGTCGGGAACAGCAGCACCCGGTCGGCATGACGGTGCGTCAGTCGCGGCACCGGGCTGAACTCATGGTCGGCGATCGGATCGCCAAGCTCGCCCTCCGTCTCCTCCAGTTCGCCCAGTGACGGGATGACTTGCGCGCGGATCGGATCGGCCGGGTCGTTCCAGTCGATCAGGTCGAGATAGGCTTTCGGCGCACGCACCTTGTGGCGGCTGGCGGCCTCCTGCGCGGCGGCGCGCTCGGCCGGCGACAGCGGCAGGGCGGCAAGGTCGCGCACGTGGCGCACGCCCTGGCGGACATCGTCCTGCCAGTCGGGGGGGCGGGTTACATCTTTGAGGTCGGTCATAGCAGGTCTCGGAGTGGTCGCGCGGACCTATCGGCCGGATGGACGGTTCGGTCAACCACTGTCGCAACGCCAACCATGCCCGTCACACTCTACGGCGCCCCCTCTGTCCGGCAGGACAGAGGGGGCGCGACAGAACGCCGGCTCTTGCCGCTCAGCGCCCCCTTCACCCAGTCCTTCCACCCCTCTCGGCCATCGCCACAAATGCACTCTCAATGCTCTCAAACCTCAGCTCCGGATAAAGCACCCCCGCCTCCACAGTATCCGTCTCCAGCGCGGTCTCGCCGCGGATCCAGAACGCCCGCAACAGACCAAGGCCGGGCACAGCGGCGATCACCGCCTCCAGCTCCTCAGCGCTCATATTCACGACGCGCGGCGAGCGGCCGCTGACGCGGCGCCAGAGGTCGATCATCTGGCCCTGCGTGATCCTGTTCCGCGCGATCCGGATTTCCGTGCGGACTGCGGCGGGATCCTCCAGCGCCCGCATGGTGACGGCGGCGATATCCTTCTCGCTGACGAAGGTCGCCGGAACGGTGCCGTCGCCATAGAGCGTCACCTCATCCGGCGGCAGCACGGCCGAACCGAAGCGCGTCAAATCGCCCAGCGTCGCCACCCAGGTCGAGAAGAAGCCGTTGGTGTAGATGACCGTACAGGGCAGATCAGCTTCCCTGACCGCGTCGAACACGGCCCTCTTGATGTCGAGCGGTGCGATCGTGCCGGGGGCGGCGGCGGCAAAGTCGAGGCCGAAGCCGGCGGAGGGCACGAAGCGGGAGACCCCGACATCTTTCACTGCGCGCACCAGCGTCATCTCGCTGGCCGAACCCACATGCACCGAGCTGATGACGCGGTCGACCTTGCCGACGGCGCGCACGAGGCTGCCATAATCGTCGAGATCGCCGACATGCACCGTGGCGCCCAACGCCTTGAGCAGCCGCATCCGCTCTTCATTGGCTGAGGTTGCTGGCCGAACCAGGACATGCAGGCTGTCGCCATTGCGCGCGCTGGCCTTGGCCATTTCGCTGCCCAGGAGCCCCGTCGCGCCGATGATCAGGGTGCTGGTCATATCCCCCTCCCATTGCGCAGGATGGAACCGTCCCAGTCGCGCTCCAGGCCAATGTCGCGCAAGCGGCGGTCGGAAAACCGGGAAATCCGGCGTCGCACGCGGCGGCGCTCGAAGGCTGCCGTGCTGCGCATGGCGAGGCCGCTCATCGCGGCGCCAATGGATCCAAGGGTCAAGGTCATTGTCTGTCTCCTACGTTCGTCAGGGCGCAAGCGTGCTCGTGCCGCCCATCGGGCGAGCATGACGATCGCTCACATATTTCGTTGGTCTTTCAACGCATCGGAGAACCGGAGAGGTCGATATCGATGCGCGGTACGCAGCGATATTGTGCATTTTCGGGCTGGACGACAAACGACTCTTTGTGCAGGATTTGTGAGCAACACTCACAGGTTGAGGCCATGCCGCGCAGATTGCCGCCCCTCACCGCCCTGCCCGCTTTCGACGCCGCGGCAAGGCATCTGAGCTTCTCCAGGGCGGCGGAAGAGCTCAACCTCACCCATGGCGCGGTCAGCCGCGCCATCCGCAACATCGAGGACAGGCTCGGCATCCAGCTTTTCGATCGGGGAACGCGATCCGTGCGCCTGACCGCCGTCGGTGCGGCCTATGCGGTCGAGGTCGGCAAGGCGCTCGACCAGATCGCCGCCGCCACCATCGCCGCCACGCCCGACCGCTCGACGCGCATCCTGAACGTCTCGACGTCGGACGGCTTCGCCGGCCGCTGGCTGGTGCCGAGGCTGCATCGCTTCCACCGCGCCAATGCCGATATCGACGTGCGGCTGGCGACCTCGGGCGTGCTGGCCGATTTCGTCAGCGACGGCATCGACGTCGCCATCCGCTACGGCAAGGGCGGCTACACCGGCGTGACGGCGGAATTTCTCGCTGACGAAGAGGTCTTCCCGGTCTGCAGCCCGGAATTGCTGCAAGGCGAACATCCGCTGCGCCGGCCCGAGGACCTCAGGCACCACAAATTGATCCATGACGCCTTTCGCATCGACTGGGCGACATGGCTGCAGCAGGCCGGAGTCGATGGCATCGACCCCAAGCGCGGCGTGCGCTTCGATTCCGCCACCTTCGCCGTCGAGGCTGCCGTGCATGGCGAAGGCGTGCTGCTCGGCCGCAGCGCGCTGGTCTCGGCCGACCTCGCGGCAGGGCGGCTGGTGCGGCCCTTCGACCTCGCGCTGAAATCGGCGGCCAGCTACTACCTTGTCTATCCCGACGGCGCGCTGCGGCAGAAGAAGATCAAGGCGTTCCGCGACTGGCTGTTTGCCGAGGTGGCGGCTGACTGGGTCGGGATGTCTCGGAGGGATTGAGGCGAAAGACCCGCCTACGCTTTTGATCCACCCACCAACCCCAGCCGCAACAAACTCTCGGCCGTGGCGACGATCGCCTCCTCGGCCGGGCGCGGCGTCCAGCCAAGCAGGCGCGTCGCCTTTTCGCTGGTGGCGTCCATCATCACCCCGAGATGCCTGGCCAGCATCTTCGTCGTGGGATCGCCACGCAGCGCCAGCAGGCGGATCATCCAATTTGGAATCTCCCTGGTCGGCACCTTGGCTGCTGCCGCGCCCATCCTGCGCCGCAGCACTTTCGCAACATCCGCCATCCACAGGCTGTGGCCCGAAATACCGATGAAGCGCTCGCCCTTGGCCGCAGGACTGGTCATCGCCAGCAGATGCAGATCGGCCAGGTCGCGCACGTCGACATAGCCTGAGTTGACCCGAGGACAACCGGGCATGCCGTCCATCAGCCGCTTGATCAGCCCGATCGAATGCGAGAAATCGGCGGCGAGCACCGGGCCGAGCACAGCGACCGGATTGACGACGGAGAGTTCGAGGCCGCCGCCCTCGCGAGCGATGAAATCCCAGGCGGCGCGCTCCGACAGCGTCTTCGATCTCTGGTAGGGCGCGACGGCGCCGCTGAGGTCGGACCAGTCGGTCTCGTTGAACGGCCGTGTCTGCGGCGCATGGCCCATGGCGACAGCACCGATGGCCGAGGTCAGCACCACGCGTTTTATGCCGGCATCGCGCGCGGCCTTGAGCACCCGCAGCACGCCGTCGACGGCGGGCCTCACCCAATCCTCCTCGCGCGTCTGGCTGCCGGAGGGCGTCGGCGATGCGCCATGCATGACATAGGCGCAGCCGGCGACGGCCTCCGCCCAGCCAGCGTCCCCGGTCAGGTCGGCGACGACGAAGGACAGCCGATCGCCTAGCTCGGCGCCGCCTTCTTTCAGCATCGCGCGCACCTCCGCTTCGCGCTCGAGCGAACGCACCGTCGTGCGCACCCGATAGCCGGCACCGAGCAGCTTCAGCATGCAGTGCGATGCAATGAAGCCTGAGCCGCCGGTCACCAGCACCAGTTCGTCGTTCATGTCGGTCTCCTGATGTCTCCGCCCCTCATGGCGGCCTTTCATGGCCATCAGCTATGCCTGCCCGATCGGATTGTGAATGCTTGAAAATCCGCATAAGTTGCGCGAAAGTACAAAAATGACCGACGATCCCTTCTCCGACATCCTCAAATTCACCAGCGCGCAAACCATGGTGACAGGCGGCTTCACTGCCGGCGGAGCATGGGCGCTGCGCTTTCCGGCGCCCGAAAAAATCAAATTCTTTGCCGTGGTGAAGGGCAGTTGCTGGATCCGCTTCGAGGGCGAGGACGAGCCGGTGCATGCACAAACAGGAGACGTGCTGCTTCTGGCATCGCGGCGCTCCTTCATCCTCGCCAGCGACCTGTCCGTGCCGCCGCTCGACGCCATGGCGGTGTTCTCCGGTTGCAAGATCGCCCAACTCGGCGACGGCAAGGATTTTACGCATATTGGCGGCCATGTGCTGCTCGACCAGGCGAGCGGGCGGCTGCTGGCCGACGTCTTGCCGCCGTGGATCCACATCCACGCCTCGTCGCCGCAAGCGACAATCCTGCGCTGGATCCTTGACCAGCTGGTGCGCGAGCAGGCGGATGGCCAGCCGGGCGCCAGCCTTGCCACGGCGCAGCTGGCGCAACTTCTGTTCATCCAGGTGCTGCGGGCGCATCTGCAGACGTCGAGCCTGATGCCCGCCGGCTGGCTGCGCGCACTCGCCGATCCGCGCCTGGCGCCAGCGCTGCGGCTGATGCATGGCGACCCCGGTCGCGACTGGCATCTGGAGGAACTCGCCAGGGCCGCCGCCATGTCGCGCACCAGCTTTGCCTTCCATTTCAGGCAGACCGCCGGCGTCGCGCCACTGACCTATCTGACACAATGGCGCATGCATTTGGCCGAGCGCGCCCTGCGCGAGGAAGACACGCCCGTGGGGGTGCTTGCCCGCTCCCTTGGCTACACCTCGGAAAGCGCCTTCAGCAATGCCTTCAAGCGCGCCACCGGCACCGCGCCCAAGCGGTATCGAACCGCGGGGAAAGCCGAACGGTCGGGTGACGCCGAAGCGCGGTCGCTGAGCCTGGTATCTTGAAAAATCAGGAGAGGCGGAGGCCCAAGACGGGTGGACAGCTCGGGACTGTCCACCTGTCTCGGTTGATGCATGCCGCCCGAACGGGGGGCATCGATTTTCAGGGAACCGACATGCATTGAAAGGCCCCCGCGCACAGAGCGGACGTTGGTATCAGCGGCAACCAGTCGTCATATGAGGCGTGTCGACCAGGGCCGGCCCCTACTCCTTGACGCGATAGGCTTCCGGTATGACGAACACTTCGTCGGCCCGGCCATAGCCGCCATCGGCGACCTCTTCGACCAGCACCATCGTGGTGGGCCGCACGCCTTCGCCGAAAAAGTCGACGAACATTGCGGTGGTCCGGTGGATGAGGTCTTCCTTCTGCGCCTTGGAGAGAGCGGCCTGCGGCAGCTTGATGTTGGCGAATGGCATGATGGGGTTTCCTTTTAGTTGGGAGTGGGTTTTCAGGCTTTGGGGTGGAGCAGGTCGGCAAGGCCGATCCGCTCCAGGAGTTGCGCGCTGACGCGGTCGGCAACACCGTTGACGATTGCCGCGCCATCGTCGGAGGGATCGATATGGACGCGCAGCGGGCGGCGGCCATGCGGCATGGCGACGAGGTCGACGATTGCGTCGGCGGCCTCGGCCGGATCGGCATCCGCCGGCTCAAGCGATGCCAGCCCCTTCAGTGCCTGCTGATCGGCACCGGCATAGGAACCGGACCAATAGATGCCGGCGCGCTCGGCATCGGCGGGTGCGGCCGCGTGGTGGAAATGCTCCGTGCCGCTGGTGAAGGCGCCTGGCACGACGATCGTCGTTTCGATGCCGAAGCGGGCGAGTTCCAGCGCATAGCTCTGCGCCAGTGCATCCATGCCGGCCTTGGCGGCGAAATAGGCCGCCAGGAAGGGTGGCGTGCCGCCGCGCGTGCTGCTCGAACCGACCCAGATCATCTGCGCCCGGCCGAGGGACCGCATATGCGGCAGGGCCGCACGGTTGACGCGCTGCGTGCCGACGACATTGACGTCATAGAGCTGCGCCAGCTGTTCGGGCGAAAACGCCTCGGCCGGCCCGAACCCCATATGCCCGGCATTGTGGATCAGCACGTCGAGCCGGCCGGCTTCGCTGAGGATCCGCCGGATCGCCGCTTCGGCAGAGGCATCGGAGGTGACGTCGAGCGCGATGGGCTTGAGCGCCACGCCCTCGTCACGCGCAAGCGCCTCCATTTCGGCTGCCGCGGCACCGCCACGCGCCGCGGGATCGCGCATCGAGGCATAGACCGTGTGGCCGGCCCTTGCGAGCGCCCGCGCCGTCATGGCGCCAAAGCCGCTGGAGGCGCCGGTGATCAGGATTGTCTTTTGCATCTCAGCCTCCTCAGATCGCGCCGCCATTGGCACGTATGATTTGTCCGTTGACCCAGCCACTGTCCGGCCCGGCCAGGAACGACACGACGCCGGCAATGTCGTCGGGCTGGCCGAGCCGGCCGAGCGGGATCATCTTGGCCGTGGCCTCGACCTGCGCCGCGCTCTTGCCGTCCATGAACAGCGCGGTCTCGACAGGGCCGGGCGCCACGGCGTTGACGGTGACGCGCCGAGCGCCGAGCTCCTTGGCCAGGATATGCGTCATCGCTTCGACCGCCGCCTTGGTGGCGGCATAGACGCCGTAGCCCGGCTGGTAGAGGCCGACGACGCTGCTGGAGAAATTGACGATGCGGCCACCGTCGCGAAGGCGTTTCGCGCCCTCGCGCATGCCCCGGAACACGCCGCCGAGATTGACCGTGATCTGCGCGTCGAAGGACGCATCGTCGGTCTGCGCGATCGGCGACAGCTTCATGATGCCGGCATTGTTGACCAGCATATCGACGCCGCCGAACACCTTCTCGCCGGCATCGAAAAGGGTGGCGATGCCCGTGGGATCGGCGATATCGGCCTGCACGGCGATCGCCTTGCCGCCTTCGGCTTCGATCGCGCCGACGACCGCTTCGGCCTCGGCGCGGCCCCGTGCATAATTGACGACGACGGCGAAGCCGTCGCGGGCAAGCCGCCGCCCGATCGCCGCACCGATGCCCTTGGAAGCGCCGGTCACGATCGCGGTTCTGATTGGGTTGCCCGAACTTGTCTGCTGGCCCGTACTTGTCTGCTGGCCCGCACTTGTCTGCTGGCCCGCACTTGTCTGCTGGTTTGTCATGGACGTCTCTCCGTATTGCTGGTGACACGGATATAGACGCAGCCATCTGCCGGATAATCAGCCGTCTCTTGACATCACTATTCGGAAATTGCGAACAAAGAGCATGGATCGCCTGGCCACGATGCGGCTCTTCGTTCGCGTGCTTGAGCGGCGCAGTTTCACCGCTGCCGCCGCCGATCTCGGCCTGCCGCGCTCAACCGCGACGGAAGCGATCCGCCGGCTCGAAGAACATCTCGGCGCACGTTTGCTGGAGCGGACGACGCGGCAGGTGAACGCCACGCAGGACGGCGGGGCCTATTACCGGCGCTGCCTGTCGATCCTGGCCGAGATCGAGGACGCGGAAGCCGCCTTCCGCAAGGCCGAACCCTTCGGCCTGCTGCGCATCGACGCCAGCACGCTGCTCACCCGCACCTTCCTGTTGCCGCGCCTGCCGGAATTCCTCGCCCGCTATTCCCGCATCGATCTGCAGATCGGCCAGAGCGACCGGCTGGTTGACCTCGTGCGCGAGGGCGTCGACTGTGTCATCCGTGTCGGCGAGCCGCCCGACAGCGGCATGATCATGCGCCGGCTGGGGATGATCCGCGAGATGACCTGCGCCAGTCCCGCCTATCTCTCTCGCCACGGCATACCCGCCTCCCCCGACGCGCTCGACGGCCATCAGGCGATTGGCTTCGTCTCGTCGCGCACCGGCGAGGTGCTACCCTTCGAATTCACCGTCAACGGCAAGACCCGCGAGATCAGGCTGCCGGGCCGCGTCGCCGCCAACAATTCCGACACCGCCGCCGACCTGGCGCGGCTCGGCCTCGGCCTCATCCAGGCGCCGCGCTATCGCTTCGAGAAGGACCTTGCTCAGGGCACGCTGGTCGAAGTGCTGGCCGACTACCCGCCCTCGCCGACGCCGCTGTCGGCGCTCTACCCGCAGAACCGCCAGCTCTCGCCGCGCCTGCGCGTCTTCCTCGACTGGGCCGCGCGCATCTTCGCCGAGGCGAACCTGTAGGAATCTCGCCGCCATCGACCCCATCGCGACGAAACCGTAGGTATTGAAGCAAAATGGCAGTATTCTGCGCAGTCTGGGGTCTCGGGGCAAAGGGATGGATTTCAGCACGGGCCATGGCTACCTCCTCATCGGCGGCCTTATCCTGGTCGGCGCCGGGCTGCTCATCCTGTCGCTGATCGTCAATCTTCGCGTCGCCCACAGCGTGCGCCACGACGTGCGCCATCGCGAAAAGCTGCTCGAATATTATCGCAACATCTTTTCACAGCTGGGCGTGATCCTGATCGGTATCGGCGTGTCGCTGTTCATCTTCTTCTTCCAGCAGAACTATCAGGACCAGCGCCGACGCGAGACGGAACTGCAGCAGGTTCTCGCCAAACTCGCCGCGCGCATTGCCCGCGGCGCGCCGGTCATGCAGTCGCTGGAGGAATTCGACGAGTTGCTGGATGAAGGCGGGCCTTATCTCAGCCCTCAACTCGGCGGCAAGAACACCGCGGTCAGTCTTCACGGGACAGAGCTCGGCAAACAGGCGGCCAGGATCCTGCTGGTCGAGCGCGACGTCGATCTCGCGGACTTCGAGGTGCTGAACCTGTCGCGCGATTTCGAATCCTCTTTTGTCGTCAACGAGCTCGATTCCAGGCTGTGGTTCGACATCGTGCGCGACGAGAGCGAGATCAAATACGCCACCACCCAGCTCGCCCTCGACTACAAGGACCTGCGGGACACGATCGGCGGCGATCCGGCGGAGGCAGCGGTCGCCGACCCGGAAAAGGAGCGCCGGGTCAAGCAGGAGGTGCTCGACATCTTCTACGATGCCGATCTGCTGCGCCAGCGCTCCAGGCAGCATCTGGCCCGCGCGTGCTGGCTGTTCAGCCAAGGGCGCGGCTTCGTCGGCGCGGCCCCCGTCAATGCGATCGAGGCCGATGCCAGGTCGCACCAGGAATGGCTCGACCGCTCAAAATCGGTGCTATCGCAGGCGAAGTCGGGCAGCGGCGACTGCTTCAAGCTGCTCCGGTACGGCCAGGGGTCGTGAGGTGGGAGCGAGCGGGCAAGACCCCCTGCTCTGGCGACAAGGCCAATCACCTTCAAGGACCGGGTTGGCGCCGGAAGCAGACTTGTCCGTTTCCGACGCCGCCAGTTACCCCGCGTTGCTTAGTTCGTCGCTAAGCGCGCGCTCGTTGGGATCGATCGAACCCAAATTCTTCACAACCCGGAATCGACCGCCCTGCGCCTGCGCGATGTACATGTTCATGCGAACATGATGCTGGCCGGGGACCATTTCGGCCGGACCACCCGGTCCCTGGCTGATGCGGGCGTGATCGAGAGCCCGGATGACCGCGTCCCGCTCGGCACTGCCCGCTTCCTTCACCGCCGCTTCCCACATCTTGATCGCCCGGTAGTGCCCGGTGCATCCGCTGCCCGCGGTCAGGGTAGCCCCACCAGGGAACCGCTCACCGTAGCGGCGCAACAGCGCGCGACCGAACGGTTCGTCGAGTTCCTGGTAGTAGTCGAGGCAGCTGTAGAGGCCTTCGATCTGATCGGACGGCACCAGATTGAAGAAGTTCTCGTCGAAGTAGGTGCAGACGATCTTGCCGCCGCGTTTGCCGAAACCGGCCTTGTGCAGTTCTTCGAGGAACGGCGTCAGGCCCGGCGGGACGATGGTGTTGAAGACCACGTCGGTGCCGCTCGCCATCATCTGCTGCACCGTCCGCCGGAAATCGACGGTGTCCAGCGGAAAATACTCCTCGCCGACGATCTCGCCGCCATTGGCGCGCACCGCCCGGCTCGCCGCCTTGTTCAGCAAATGGGGCCAGATGTAATCGGCCGACGGCAAATAGAACCGTTTCGCGCCGGTGCTGCTCATGAGCCATGGTATCAGCGGCTCTACCTGCTGCGCAGGCACAGGCCCGGTGCAGAAGATCAGGGGATCGTTTTCCTGTCCCTCATACTGCTCGGTGTAGATGTAGAGCGTCCTGCCCCGGGTGACCGCCTCGCTCTTGATGGCCAGGCGGGTCGAACTGTAGATGCCGCCGACGACCACGTCGACCTTGTCGACGTCGACGAGTTTCGCGGCCTTTGCCTTGGCAACGCTGTCTGTGGTCTCGCCATCCTCGATGACGAGTTCCACTGGCCGGCCGAGGAGGCCGCCTTTGGCGTTGATGTCGTCGACAAGCATGGTGGTGAGGTTCGCATTTGCAACGCCCATGAAAGACAATGGGCCGGTGAGTTCGGCGATAAGACCGATCTTGATGGGTTTCGGATCCATTTGATTTCTCCAAGTCTGGGGTTCGTCGGGCACGCGCCGCCGCCGAGCGGCAGGCGGCGCTCAATGCGGGGCTTCAGGCCTCGTAGTGGCCGAGCAGCAGCGCCGCCTGCGGCTTGCCGACATGGCCGGCTTCCTGCAGGATCGCTGGCACCTCAGGATCGGACACGAAATTCTTCCAGCCCTCGGCGTCCCAGTCGAAGATCGCCCAGACGCGGTCGGGCTCGCTGGGGTCGCGGAAGACGGTCGCGCCGTTCGAGCCGTGCAGCCGGCGCTTGTCTGCGCCCTTGGTCGAAAAGATACGGATGAAGTGGTCGATATCAGCCACTTTGGTGGTTGCGAGAAGCATCTGATTTCCTCCTGTCGGTCGCGGTCACCATTGAACCGTCGACAGGACTACGATGCGCGCCCCGGAGCGGGCGCACATGGGGTGGATTCCCTATGCTTGCGTTTCGCCTGGTCGGACAAGGCCGTGCTCGACCGCGTAGAGCGCGGCCGCGGCACGGGTGGTCACGCCGATCTTGGAATAGACGCTTTGAATATGGTGGTCCGCGGTCTTGGGCGAGATATCCAACTTTTTGGCCACTTCCTTCGCCGTGAGCCCGGCGGCGATCAGGCGCAGCACCTCGATCTCGCGCGGCGTCATGCCGGCCAGCGCTTGCGGCACGGCTCGCCGCGATGGCTGCCCGGCGAAGGACAATACGGCCTCGGCGGCGTCGGGGCAGATACAGCCGTCACGCACGGCGGCGCGCAGCTGGGCGGCGGCCGCCTCGCTGGACAGCGCCTTGCGGTGCGGACGTTCTTCTCGCGACGTCTGAAAGGCTTCGGCAGCGGCCAGGATCCTTGCCGCCGGAGACAGGTCTGAGCCGCCGACCTTGCGGTGATAGCCGGAGCCATCCAGGCGCTCGTGATGGCGAAGCACGAGCGCGGCCATCGCCTCGCCCTCGCGACCGAACGAGGCCAGGGCCCGCTCGCCGTAATAGGCGTGCAGCTGTGCGGCGTCGCGTTCGCGCACCGACAGCGGACCGTTGCGCATCCAGGTCGCCACCGGCACCACCAGTTCGCCAATGTCGTGGATGCAGCCCGACCAGCGCAGCGCGCGAACATCAGGGTCGGGCAGCCCGATCCGTTTGCCCGCACCCATGGCCAGTTCCGACACCATCCTCGAATGGCCCTGCGTAAACGGCATGCGCATGTCGAT
The DNA here is from genome assembly GCF_052115225.1 of Mesorhizobium sp. 2RAF45. Classification (NCBI taxonomy): domain Bacteria; kingdom Pseudomonadati; phylum Pseudomonadota; class Alphaproteobacteria; order Hyphomicrobiales; family Phyllobacteriaceae; genus Mesorhizobium; species Mesorhizobium sp. 2RAF45. The sequence continues at coordinate 38,848 of NZ_JBFRGG010000005.1, forward strand.
CATGTCGGCTATGGCCAGGAACGCCTCATCGCAAGCCGCCTCGTCCAGCGTCACCGGCGGATCCGGCTCGAGCGCCAGGATGGTCTCGCGGTCGACCGTCGCGCCGATGCCCTCCATCAGGACCGCCGCGTTGGCCGAGACGAGCCGGGCCAGATCCGCTTCGTATGGACCATCGCCGCGGCTGGCGACGGTTTCGGCCATCCCGTCGATGCCGACGGCATCGCTGAGCGCAATCGCATCCTGGGCCAATGTGATCAGGCGCACGGCGGGCAGGACATCCTCGCCACTCAGCCCGCGCGGCAGGCCCTTGCCGTCCCAGCGTTCGTAGATCTGCCCGAGATTGCGCCGGATCTCGTCGGACAGGCCGAGCCGCTCGCCGATCCGTTGCGCGACCTCGCAATGCGCGGTGAGCACCGGGCGCGCCACCGCGAGCGCCTGCGACATCGCGGCCTCGATCGCCCTGCCCTGCGCGTCAGGCTCGAGATCGTAGTAGAACCGCTTGAAGGCCTGCACGAAGACCCTGCCCAGTTCCGCACGATTGCCCATGTCGAGACCGACAAGATCCTGGCGCAGGGCGATCTCGTCGCCGAATGTGGCCGACAGAAGGTCCGTGTCGGCATTGCAGCCGACATAGCGCAGCATCGACTGATGGTAGGCGTTGCGCCGAACCTCATCGGAAACACCCGTGAGCTCGGCGATCCGCATTGCAAGCACGCAGGATTTCAGCGCGAAGTCGCGAGAATGGCCAGTGGCGAGGTCCGAGGCATAAGCCAGGACCATCATGAAGTCCGCCCGGCGTATCGAGACAACTGTCATCGCACACCCCCAGTGATCCCTATGCTAGCCCCGTGCGCCGTCGATACCTAGGGGAAAAATCTCAAGCCGGATGCAGAAGAAACAGAGCGTTCTGTTTGGACCGGATGCGGTCTGGCAGCTTTACGCTGGGAATAGTGAGAAGGGGACGTTTAGGCATCCTGACTACATCGATTGTGCGAAGCGGACGAGAGAAACCCCGGTCGCTAGGCATTCTTGAGGGCCGCGAAATGCGGCGCATTGTGGTCGGCAGGCGGGAATGGAAGCCGCCTCGCGATGCCTTGACTGTTGAGCGCTTCCCGCGACGCGTCCGACGCAGGCGCGGGAAGTCTCCGTGTCATGCCTGATCCATCCCGGGCTTACGCCTTCGCGGCGTTCCGTGCAGCCTCGAATACATCGCGCGCAGAGGGCGTCCCCGCTGCGTGCTCCGTACCCGCAATGCCGAGGTCCATCCAACCTGCATTCACGGCCTCAAACATTTCTTCGGCAGGTCCGGAGCGGCCCTTCGGGATGCCGAATTGCTCGAACGCTTCCGGCCCTATACGGGACGAGACGCTGATTGCCCGCCCGCTGGGCCTGTTGCGCATGGTCAACGCTGCCAGTCCCGCCTATCTGGCGCGCTATGGCGTCCCTCGATCGCTGGAGGATCTCCAGCGTCAGGAACATCGGACAATTCATTTTTCGACGATGCTGGGCGCAAGACCCCATGGATAGGAGTATCCGGACGGCGACAGCTACGCGACGCTTCAGTTGCCAGGTGCGCTACACGTCAACAGCGCTCAGACCTACGAAGCCGCCGCCCTCGCCGGCCTTGGCCTGATTCAGGCTCCACTCTTGGGGGTTGGCCAATACTTGGAGAGTGGAGCGCTGGTGGAGATCATACCCGATTTTCGTCGCCGAGCGCTCGCCGTGTCCCTCGTCGTGGCACATCGCAGCAACCTGTCGCGTCGAGTCCGCGCATTCATGAAATGGATCGAAGATGTGCTGACACCGTATCTGGAATAGAAAGACGAACACCTTCGGCCGGCGCCGGGGAACGGCAAGGATGAGGCGCATCGCCGATCACGGCCCCACCAGTGAAGTAGGCCATTTGTGGTCAAATCCGTCGCCTCGGCTAGCTGGTGCCTTCACCCGGGAAGACCAGCTTTTCTGAAGCCTGACATGAACAGCTCGAGGGCGACTTGGTCGGCGAACGGGAGACCTGACATCAGCCGGACAGTCAGGTCGTATTTCCTCGTTAGTGCGCTCTCGACTTCAGCGCGCGCCTTCTCCATCTCGCCCAAATGTGCGTACGACGCCGCGAGGAAGGCGTGAATGAAGAATTGGTCACCGGCCTTCTGATACGAACCGACGGCTTCCGAATACCGTCCTAGCAGGAACAGGGAGCTGCCCTTCACCTCCCAGAACCATATCGGAGGTAACGGGTCGCGCAGGAGCGCAGCTTCGAGCACGCTCAGCGCCGTCTCGGCCTGTCCGCCGTAGTTGAGCCAGCTTGCGTAGTCCCCTGCTATGTTCACGTCTAACGGATTCAACGAGCGCGCGCGCTCGAAATGCACTCCCGCATCGCCATGTTGGCGCATGTGTATAAGCACCAGCCCCATGCTCTGGTGACAGACGCCATCGCTCCTGTCGAGAGCGAGCGCCGTTTGTGCCGAGTCCCAGGCCTTCTGTAGCGTCCGGGGATCGTTGTCGTACCAAAATCTGCCGACGAGGGCTTGCGCGAGGAAGGCATGGCCTTGAGCGAACGTCGAATCTAGCTCGATGCACCGGACGAAGAGAGGCTCGGACTTATCCAATTCATATCGGTAGAAGTGTGCGCGCCCCTGCAGGTAGTAGTCGTACGCATCCCAATCGGCCGGAGGCTTGCGTCTCGTCCGGCTCGCAGAATCGGCCTCCGCTTGGCCTTCGACCATCGAGGCGATGAGAGCCGCAAGCTCGTCTTGCAATGCGAAGATGTCGTCGAGGGCCCGATCGTACCGTTGAGCCCACAGGTGAGTGCCGGCGGCGGCATCAATCAACTGTGTGGTGATCCGAATGCGATCACCGAGCTTTCGTATGCTGCCTTCGACGAGGTAACGAACGCCTAGTTTGCGATGGACTTCGGCAACGTCCAATGTCGGATGGCGAAACTGAAAGGATGAATTGCGCGCGATGACGAGTAGGGACCGGAACCTGGCCAGCTCCGTAATTATGTCCTCGGTTATGCCGTCGCTGAGATACTGCTGGTCCTGATCGCCACTCAAGTTGGCAAAAGGCAGCACCGCAATCGACGGCTTGCCGGACGGTGGTGTAGGCCTGCGGAATGAGCTCGCCACCGGCTCGACGGTCCCGGTGAAGCGGTAGCCGACGCGAGGCACCGTGGCGATCCACTCGCCGCCGTTATCAGCCGGACCGAGGGCCTTTCTGAGTGTCGCGATTTGAACGGTAAGGTTGCCTTCCTCAACGGCGGTGCGTGGCCAGGCAGCATCCATCAGTTCGGCCTTGGTCAGTATCTCTCCGGGCCGTGCCGTAAGCGCAGCAAGCAGGGTCAGCCCACGATGCCCAACAGCTATCGGGGTTTCTTCTCTAAGAAGCGTACCGATGTCGGGATCGAGTACGAACGGACCGAAAGCGATGCGAGTCCCCTGCATTTGGGCATACTAGACTTTTCGGAAGTTTTCGGAAACGTTTCGGCGTCAGCATTGCTGTTGCTGCCCCCGACTGTCGGATCAAGGCCACTGACTGCGACCGCCGACACGACTGGTAATCGCAAACGGCTCTCTGGATCCGAAAGCGCTTGCTGACCTACAGGACCGCTGTGACACTGACCAATTCTCCACCCTGACAAATGTAATCTGCAATATCGTTATGCCGCGATGCCGCGCATGGGGTCGGCGCCAGCGATGTCCGCCTTCACATTAAAGCTGCCAACCAATGGGCAAAGGATACGCTGACTGAATGTCGGAGCGCCGTTTGCTCGCACTCCGGGCAATCCAACCACGCTGGGGGCTCAAGAGACCCGCTACGCCCTTTCTGGTCAGGAGCAAGTCCGCGAGAATTTGCCACAATGATGGATGTGTGCCTTTGAGCTCGCCTCACTATTGCCGGCGTCTCAACTCTGCGGCAATCATCGATTCGTCTTGTCGTAGGGACAACCGCCCAGCCGCTGCCAGTGCTTGTTTCCAAGTAGAGACGGCGAGGGCGTGGCGGCCATCCAACCACTGCGCGACGCCGGTCCAAAGACCGTATTGTGGAACGCCGACTGGAAATACACGACTGTAGCGTTTGAGCTCACGCAGCGCTTGGCATTCCCATTCGCTCCATTGGTCGTACTCGCGCGAGAGCCCAGCTTCACGGCCACGTAAAAGCAGTTCGGAAACTCCTGAAATGCCAACCAATGTGCTGTGGGAAGACGGTCGACGCATCACGCGCAACAAGCGCAGTGTTTCGACCGCGGCCTGGATACTTTCGGCATGCAGACCGGCACGCGCGAGGGCAAGTGCAAGTGCTCCTTTGGTCGAGATCTGCGCGGCGAGATCGACCGAGCCGAGCATCGCGGACGTTATTAGTCGAAGGATGTCGATCGCTTCACGAGGGTTATCCATATGGAGCACGCACAGCGCCTTGCATCGGAGCGCCCAGATTTCTTGCTGGATGTTTCCGGCGTTCTGCGCGCGCGATAGTAGCGCAAGGGAGGTATGCTCCAATGCACTCCGATCGCCGCGATAATACAATGACCAGAAGCGCATTCCTTGTGCGTTGCACCAACTCAGTTGATCTCCGGCCCTTAGACACAACTCTTGCGACTGATCGAGGCGGCGATCGACCACCGACCATTCACAGCGCCCAAGGTGCCAGAGCGCGTCGAGGTTGCAAACATGGGCATGGACTGCTGGATCGGCGAGCGCGAGCGCGACCCGTTCTGCCCTTTCCATGAAGTGTTCGCACGCGTTCCGCCAACCCAAAATGCCGAGCCCACACGCTAGTTGCGCGGACGCGACTGCCATCTCTACGGAGAACCCGGTGCGCTCCGCGTGTGTTACAGCCCCAACGAGATTGTACATCCCCAGCGAAAAGCGAAGCTCGAAATAGTCGACCATCGCCGCTTGGTTCAAGCATCGAGCCAGTTCTCGCTCCCAAAAGCGCAGATCATCCCGCTGGACCCATCTTGGCGATGGGGGGTAGGCTTGTTGGAAGGCGAGCCGCAAGCCACGCCAGAGCAGACGGATCAAAATCGTTGTAGGTGACCGAAGAACCGGCTCACCTGCCACTCGGAGCGCGCGCCTTACAGCAATCCCCTGAGCGTGAATGTCGCCACGGCTATAATGCGCCTCGGCGAGTTGCCTACGCCAACGTACCGCCTGTAGTTTCTGTTCAACGCTCCAAGTCGGCTGCTTTGGTTCGTGTGCCAAGCAGATGTCAAGAAATGCGGCCACCTCTCGAAACGCACCAGTCTGTAACGCCTTCGTTGCTGCCAAATCGGCATATTTGACTGCCTTCTCGTCATTGCCGGCGGCCTCAAAGTGTTGAACGAGAACTGCAGTGTCCGCTCCTAGGGAATCTCCCGGACTTGATTCGATCCAGCTAGCCAAGGCTCCGTGCAGCTTGTGCCGCAGATCGCCTGGGATCGAACCATAGACGACGTCTCTGGTCTGATCGTGCCGAAATTCGTAGTTCCCTTCCACATTCCCCCGGCGCACCAAATGCGCGGCCACAAGAGATTCAACGGCAGCACCCACGGCGTCGGGACGCAAGACATCCTTAAGCAATACCTCGAGTGCCTCGCTGGTGAACGAACGCCCTACTACCGCTGCGGCCTTGATTACGTCCTGGCCAACAGTATCCAAGCGATCGACGCGCTCTCGTATGACCCGTTCGACACCCTCGAAATATCGAAGGCCGTCGAGTGGACGGATCGGACGCCAGAAACCATCGCGCATGGCGATCAGTCCCTCGCTCTTCAATGTCAGCGCGATTTCCTCAGCGAAAAAAGGGTTGCCGCTGGCCAGCGCCGAGACCCGTCGCGCCAGCTCCTCGTCTGGGGGCACGGCCCCCAATGTACGAGCAGCCAACTGGGAGATCGATCCTTCACTGAGTTCCTCAAGTTCCAGAATGCGACAGAAGAGTGAGGGATCGTCGGCTCCCGATCTAGTTGCGCTCTTCCGCGCCGCCTGGGTCCGTCGGTGCAGATTTTTGAACTCCTCCGGAACCTCCTCGGCGCGCAGGCATAGGATAATAAGCAATGAAGATAGTGATCCGAGAACCCACTCAACGAGGCGCCACGACGCAGAATCGAGCCACTGACTATCCTCAAGCACCAATGCCAAGGGGCGTGGCGCCAATTCGCCTATGATATCGCCCAAGAGGCGCATCGTAGCATCAGCACGATGAGCGCCCTCTAGGTGCCGAGTTCCTTCATTCTGGGCGATCTCGACGGCCAACATGTCCCCGAGCAAGGGCACTCGCCCAAGAATTGACGAATTACCTTGGACACTTGCGATGAGGCTCTCAAGCACATCGACGCCACTGCTGTCGGCAGGCAAGCCAAGAACGGATTCCAGTACACGCCGCCACGTCAGCAGAGAGGTACGTCGATCATCCCGCTCGGCGCGTGCCACCGAAACCATAGTGCCGGTCGAACGCAATTCATCGGACCACGCACTCACCAGTGCGCTTTTCCCGATGCCTGGCTCACCAACCACCGCCACCAGACGGGTCGTGCCGGCGCGTGCTTCTTCGAACGCACTCCTAAGAAATTCCAGTTCACTGTGGCGGCCAATGAGCGTCGTAGGAAGTAGCGCCGGCAAATGGGGCTCCAATGGACGGAACACGGGCGCCATATCCCCAAGTCCCTCCAACTGAAACGCACCACGCTTCTCGAAAGAGAATGTCGCCCTGCTCGCCCGTTCGGTCGGTGCGTCGCAGAGGACATCCCCAAAGACCGCCGTCATCAGTCGCGCCGCGCGATTGACCGGCGGGCCGAAGACCATAAGTTGCCGCCTTCGCAAGCTGCCCACGACGCGAAACAACGCATCGCCTGTCGCCACGCCGACCGAGACGGAGAGTCCCAATCGCGAAACGGTGACGCTTATGGCGCGGGCGGCATCGACGGCACGCTGTGGGTCGTCACGGTGAAACGCACCCCGCGCACCGAATGCGGCCATGAATACCAGGCCTTTGTCGTCGAAAAGCAACTCACCAGGCGGTCCGCCTCGCCCTCTCAGGATCTCTTGGAGTGATACACACAGCGTCTGATGACGGGACAACGCAAGCGGATCGTGATGATCTAGCCCTACTATGCGGGCGAAAAGTACGGAAACGGGTCTGATCTCTGCCAGTGCATCCAAACGGGCGTCCAAACGGCGATCTTCATCGATCTCTATCGCAGAAACGTTAAGCGCGATTCTCGCGCTTTGCTCGTGAACAAGCAACACATCTTGCAATTGTGGAGGCAGGAACTCCGCCAACCATTGGGGACGTAGCAGGTCCGATGACGCTTTCAAGCCGACTTGCTGGTGACCCGCAACCCCGTCAACGATCGCTTTCATTGCGCTTTCAGAGAGCACGTATTCCCAGCGGCCCGCAAGCGCTTGTGATTTTGCAGCCAGAGCGACGGCATCACCGCCGGCGACCAGATTCCAGACCGGCTGGCCACCCAACGAAGCAGCCCAGAGTGTGCCGGCGCCCACGCCAACGTGTAGGGCCGGAGCAATTTGGCTCGTCGAGATGTCTGGCCGGTCGTTGCGATCACGGCAGATTGCTTCGGCGCAGGCGGCTGCGGCCTGGGCGGCAGCTCTAAGGTTGTCGGAGTCAGCCGCCCAATATGCCAGGAGAGAGTCCCCCGCAAAGTAAAGCACTTCACCGCCACGATCGAGGATTTGCTCAGCGCATCGGGCATAGGATAGGCTCAGCAGCCTCGGGATTTTTTCAAGTCCTTCTTGTCCGCGCCGTGCCAGCTGTTCGACCAAGGCCGTATATCGGGATACATCAACAAACATCACGACAGCTGGAAATTCAATGGCGGCAGGGCGATCTCCAGACGTGCCGTGAATTCTAGCAAGGAGCTTTAATGGCAGCAAACTCCCAAGTAGCTCACAACTACCCCCCATGACCTCCTACCTATAGTTGTACAGACAAATTTGACACGGACGCCGAATACCTCGACGCAAATAGCAAACCAACTCGTATTTACGATACGCCACTTTACCTCCTGCCAATACACCAATTTTCATATATGATTTGGCGGTCGTTGAGGGGGCAAACGTCCATGCCGATCGACTTTCTCGCACCCGTCGGGTGTGCAATGGTCTGGGTTTCGTGCCACTTCGACTTATTGGCGGATGACCTCCCGCAGATAGAGGACGCAGGCTTCTTCAACCTCTCACCGCTTCGTGATGGCTCGCACATAGCCGCCGGGAGATTGTGATGAGGGAGGCGGGGCTCGACACGAACTCGCGAACGGCTTGGATCTCTCAGGGTTTTGAGCATCTCATCGATCGCGTCCGAAAGACCCCTGCGGTCCAGCACTTCGACGTCCTGATCATTGGCAGCGGTTACGGCGGTGCGATCGCTGCGGCCACATTTGCAGGCCGCCGTAAGAACGGAGTACCAGTTACCGTGGGCGTGCTGGAGCGCGGCAAGGAATACTTGCCGGGTTCGTTCCCCACCGGTCTGGGTGAACTGCCAGGCCACATTCGGCACGAGAAAAACAAGGAAGGTCTCTTCGACGTCAGGCTTGGACCTGAGGTGACAACGGTCGTTGCCAGTGGAATCGGCGGCGGCTCGCTGATCAATGCCGGTGTGATGGAAATCCCCTTGCAGAAGGTATTCCAGACGGGGTGGCCGAGCCAACTTGCGAGCTTGCCCGACTGGAAGTCATTCTTCAAGCGCGCGGCGGACATGCTTGGCGGGAGCATAAATGGTGCACGGAACACAATCGAGAGCCACGTCGATGGTGCGCCGCAAAAATTTACATCAATCAGAGATATTGCGCCGCGCAACAATTTCCGACCAGCGGCGATCACCGTCGCGATGGCCAACAACACTAAAAGCTCGGGCAACGTCAAACTCAGCCAATGCCTGCGTTGCGGTGATTGTGCAACGGGCTGCAATTTCGGCGCAAAGAACTCGCTCGATGTCAATCTCCTCGTGCGTGCCCAGCAGAGAGGCGCAGAAATATTTAGCGGCGCGACGGTGCTAAGCATCGAGAAGGACGGCACGACCGGCTGGATCGTCAACAGCGTCCATACCAACGCCGCGCTTCGTGCTCGTGACGGCGACGTATTGCGGGTTCGGGCAGGTAAGGTGGTGTTGGCGGCAGGCACGCTGGGATCCACCGAGATAATGCTTCGATCGCAGATCATCGGCCTGCCGCTCTCGAGCGCGCAACTCGGCAAGCGATGCTCGACCAACGGTGACATGCTGATCGCCGACTATGGCACCAGGGCATCCGTCAACACCGTAGCCAACGATGCCACCCAGCCCTCCAAACGTGCGATCGGCCCGACGATCACGGGCATCATCGACCTGCGCGAGGAAGCGGGCGTTCTCATCGAGGAGATGTCAGTCCCGGCGTCCCTTCGCATCGCATTCGCGGAAATTTTTGCGACGGTCAATACCTTGCACACCCTCGACGAGATCGACTGGTCAACCCACCAGCAAGGCTTCCCAAAAGACGATGCCTATGTCGTGTCGGACCAACGCATCGAGCGTTCCGCGCTCTACGCCGTGATGTCCGACGACGGAGCGGCTGGTACGATCGAACTCGAGCCTGCTCGGATTGCCGACAGGGACGGTGCGGCGCCTGCCGACCGCGACCGCGACGGCATCGCGCGAATGCGTTGGAGCACGCTGCCGAACCTGCCCGTCTTCGACAAACAGATCGAGGTGATCGCCGGTCTCACCAAGAACTCGGGCGGACGCGTCATAGCGAACCCTCTCTGGAAGCTACTGCCGTCAAAACATACTTGGCTTCTCCAGGAAAAACGAGGGCCGTTGACAACCGTTCATCCGCTCGGCGGCTGCACCATGGCCGACACTGGGGCGATGGGCGTCGTAGATCATCTCGGCCGGGTGTTCTCGACGAACAATACAAGCGCCGTCCACGACGGTCTGGTGGTGCTTGACGGTTCGATCGTCCCTACCGCGCTCGGAACCAATCCCGCACTTACCATCTCAGCGATTGCGTTGCGCGCCGCTGAGAAGCTCGCCAAAGACTGGGGCTACGACTTGGGACGACGCGCCGTAGCCGGCGCTCCGCTGGCCCGACCGGTGTTTCGCTCGACCGATGCTCCGGCGCTACCACCGCGGACGGAAGTCGAAATCGTCGAGCGGCTTGTTGGCCCTTTGCGCGTGAAGCTGAAAAATGGGGAAAACCGTAAGTATGTAGTCGAATTGACGCTGCGCTTTGGGCCCACGGCGCTCGCCGATCTGACGCCGAGCAATGGCGGTGACCCCACGTTGAACGTTGCCACGGACCAGTCGGAGCTGTTGTCCCGCAGCATGATACGCATGTTCCCGCAAACCGATTGGGATCTGCTCGAGAAGAGCTGGGATCCGGCAGGCCTAAGGGAACAGAAACTCGAAGCTATCGCTGAATTCAGCGCGCCACTCACGGGCACCCTGAAGGTGCTTGAGCGCCAGAAGACCTGGGTGTTGGGTCGCATGTGGCGCGCGGGCAAGGCATGGGTTCTGAATCGAGGCCTGCGCGATATCTACCAGGCAATTGTCGGCGATGACGTCGGCCCAGGATCCCGCCCAGGATTATTCAGTCGCGTTAAGTCGGGCCTTGCGATCGCCAGCCGTTCCGGCGAGATCCGAGCACTCGTGTACGATCTCAGGATCGGCCCACCAGATGCGCACGCCAAATTGCTACTGTCCGGCGACCGTATCGTCGGCACCAAAACCTTCACCTATGAGAGGTGCTGCAATCCGTGGCGCCAGCTCATGGAGGTCTCGCTGGAACGTTTCCCTGGGCTGAGCAGCACCGCCGACTGCGTGCTGAAACTCGACGTGGGTTATCTCGCCCGCATCGGCGTGCCGCTGTTTCGGGTAACGCGACAGCGCGACGGCGTCGCCACAATCGGCGAGCTTGCCACTTTCCTAGGTTACTTCGTGCGATTGCTGCTTGGCCAGCATATCTGGAGCTTTCGATCGCCCGACAAGGACGTCGACCCAGCAAACGACGTCGTCGATTTCCGGCCGCCCACCAATCTGCAACTCCCGGGGGGTGGCTCAGTCCAGGCGCAGATCATCGATATACCGATCGGGTCAAGGAAGCCCGACATCGGTGGCAAGCCTACTCGGGGCAAAGTGCTGGTCACGCGTTATCCGCATCCCGGCACCAAAAAAAGGCCGGTCGTGATGCTGCATGGCTACAGCGCCGGGGGCACCACATTTGCTCATCACGCGGTGAACCCGAATTTTGCGAGCCATCTTTGGAAAAGTGGACGCGACGTATGGGTCGCCGATCTCAGGACCAGCCCTGTCCATCGCACCGCAAAGGACGCGTGGAGCTTCGACCAGATAGGCAACCAAGACGTACGGAAAGTGATAGTGAAGGCAGCCGGCGAGTCTTTCGACCACAAGGTCGACGTCGTCGCGCACTGCATGGGGACCATCGTGTTCAGCATCGCTGTGCTCGGAGGTAAGATCGATAATCTGGTTCATCGAGCAGCGTTCACGCAGGTCGGGCCGCTTGTCGTCTTCTCACCGGCAAACGTCTTCCGCGCCTATGTGGTACGGTATCTGATCGATTTCCTACCTGACACTTATGAATTCAATCCCAAGAATCCGACGCTTGCCGATGACCTCTTGGATCGGGTGCTCTCAACGATGCCCTATCCCGTCGGGGAGTTCGAAATCGAGAATCCACTCTGGCCGTGGAAACGTACACCTTGGACTCGGACGCGGCATCGCATGGACGCGCTTTACGGCCGGGACTTCAACGTAGCCAACATGGAACCAGAGATGCTGCGCTACATCGATGAGCATTTCGGCGCGCTAAGCTTGAGGACCGTGTCGACGGCACTGCATTTCGCGCGCTACTCGATGATGACGAATTTCAGAGGCCAGAACCAGCTCGTCTCACGCGAGACATTTGTTGAGCACTGGAATTTTCCGACATTTAGCGTGCACGGTGCCGAGAACGGGTTGTCGCACGTATCGACGTTGGACCGCATGTCGCAGATCCTCGATGACGCCGGGCGCGACTACCGCCGGTCGTGGATCAATCCGGGGGCCGGGCATCAGGATGCGCTGGTCGGCACGACAAGGCACGCCACGTTCCGGGAGATCGAGCAATTCCTGGACGACCCTAGCCCCGCTCGCCAGGTCCAACCTGACACGGAGATGACGGCATATCCCCCGTGGATAGGGCCAATCATCACCGAGGAGCGGCCGCAAACGCCGGCGCTCGTGGTGCGGGTCGGGGCGATGCCGTCGCTTCGAGCACCCGAGGCTGCACTGATGCTGCGCATCCAACTTGTCGGCGACCAAATTCTGCGGCCAGATAACCCGGTCGCACCCTGGGAACAGAATTACATCGTCAACCATATAGTGGTCTACAAGTCGCCGAAGCTAGCGGCTAATAGATGGGCCGCGTTCGAAGTTCCGTTGCCGACCCTGATGCCGAACTACGACGCGGCTCATCCCGGCAACGCGCTTCTCGTGCTGCTCGCCTATCCCGACCCCAAGGCATTGCCGCAGGCCGACGTTGGGTTACCAGACGGTTACTTCCGAGCCATCGCGGTGTACGAAACTGTCCTTCGGCTCGATCCGAAGAAATTTGTTGACGACGTGATAGTCGGAGGCAAGGAGACGTTCGCGCAATTCAAGATAATCGCGGACGCCGCATCGCGGCTGCTCGAGCCACTCAGCGCACGGTCGAAAGGCTACTCCAAGAACAACGGCACTCGTGACGTTACGTTGCAGCCGGGGGTCACGCCCGGGACTATGACGTCACTGCGGTTCGAGGTGAAGACGCCGACCGGGGTGGCCGCACTCCCACGCTTGATAGAGCAGGATCGCGACCTCATGGACGGCGTTATCCCATACGATCCGCCGCAGTATCCGCCTCCAACCCCCGTACCGGGCGGGACAAGTTTCTTGCTCGCATCGTGCCAGTATCCCGCTGGGTTCATCGATGAGCCTGTGGCATACCGTTCCTATGGCGAGATAGTCGCGCGGCTCGAGGCGAGCGGGGGGATCAAGCCGCGGTTTGCCGTATTCGCAGGCGACCAGGTGTATGTCGACCCGACCGCTGGGCTCTACGATCCGCGTTCGCATGATGATCGATATCGTCTGCCTTATGAGGCGTGGTTGCGAAACCGGAACGTGCGCAACGCATTGCGCCGGATTCCGTCGTTCATGTTGCTCGACGACCACGAGATCGACGACAACTGGGAGGCGATCCCCGACGACAACGAGAACAAAGAGAAGAAAACATTAGGCCTAAAGGCGTATTGGAAATACCAGCGTGGAATGTTCAGGAGAAGGACCTTCAAATTCGATGGCTTTGACTTCTTCATGCTCGACACACGTACGGAACGGTCCCATCGCAGGGTCGGGAGTCTGGCGAGTGCCGAGTTGTTTGCACCGGGGACCATGCGCGAACTCAAACGTTGGCTGCTGCGAAAGTCTGGGTCCCATTTCGTGCCGAAGTTCGTCGTGTCGTCGGCCATGCTGCTCCCGCGTCATCGGCGCGCGGTGCAACGTGATGAACGCCTCGACCCCTCAAATCTGAGTGCGATACATTCCGACGGCTGGGACGGATATCCGAACACGCTGCGCGAGGTGCTCGCTCATATCGCCGTCAACAAAATTGATCACGTAGTGTTTCTGTCGGGCGACGAACATCGGGGCTATGTCGCCACCGTGGACCTGCTTGATGCCTCCGGCAACTCAATCACCCGCGTGCATTCCGTACACACCGCCGCGCTATACGCTCCCTTTCCGTTTGCAAACAGTATCGACGCGGACATCGTCATGAGCGAGACGTTCGATATCGTGGACGGCGCATCCACCTACAAGTGCGTCGTCAACGCGATACCGCCACCCGCTGGCGACGGCGCGATATTTTTGCGCGTACGCCAGAACGCCGGGATTTGGAACCTCGATTGCGAGTTTGCCCATGGAGCGCTGCCGCCGCTCACACTGTGAGCGCAGCGCTGAGCGCGTGGTCGACGCTTACAACAGCAGAAACGATCCAATGCACATCCTTGGAACCGAAACGGAGACAGGCGCTCGCACCCAACAATTGGCATGGTTCGTTGTTGTTGGCTTTGCCTTAGTGGTTGCCAAACAAAGGAGTTGGCAGCCACTCCGCGTAGCATCACTTATCTGAACGTCACGGCAGACGGGATGCAGGCCGTCGCCGGAAAGGCGCAAACCCATTGTGCGCGCTATAATCGGGATGCCGAACTGATTCCAGGTGAGTGGGCCGAAGGTCGAGCCACATTTCGGTGTAGCGACAGGTAGATTGAATCGCTCATGTCGGCATGACGGCTCCTTCTTCCGCATCTGACCGAGATGAACCAACCGTATGTCGAAGAACCCGGATGATTGACCATCCGCGGCAAGATTTGCCTGCGGCATGACCAATTAGCCAAACTATAGCGCCACCGGCAGTTGGAATCCGTCGGCCGTTGGAGCTGTGCGCTTGAGACCGAATGTCTGAAATGGGCTGGAAGCGGTCGGTCTGCTATTGAATGGCAAAAGCAGTCGTCCGCATGGCATCAAGCAAAATTAGACAATGCCTGTCAGAGGCGACAATGAAGCAATGATGAACCCGGCCGAAACAGAACTCCTGCAGATCGCTAAAAACCAAGGAGCCTCCGTTCACCAAGGATATCACATGCTCGCCGCGCAACTTGGCGCGATGGGTCGCTATGCCGGAGCCTTCTGGAGCAACCCGGCGCAGTGCGGAGCCGAGAGTCTCGGTTATATCGCTGTTGTCCCAGCCAATTAGCCTGCCACACGCAGCGATTTTTGCAGCAGATTCAAGTGGTCCATGATGTGCCGCTCCGCGTGATACGATTGTGGACCGGTAGCGGACATTTCAAACCTATTCGGACCGGCACCCAAGGCCCCAATGTCTGCAGATGGGAATGCAATCGAGCTCCGCGTAGCGTCCGCAATGCAGGCGCAAAGTGGACGTCGTTTTCGTTTTCGTAAAGTCTACCTCAGTAATGCGCCGTGAGAAAAATCCGATCGCTTGTCAGGTGGGGACTGCTTCCAGCGCTGGCACTATCGTCCATCGCGATCGTGTTGTGGCAGTACGGTGCGGTGAACCATCGCATCAATCTTTGCGACGATCCGACATCGCGCAAGTATATCTGGAACGATGAGCTGCGGCACAAGATCTGCGACCGGGCGCCGCTCGTTGCCCCTGTCAGCCCCTAGTCACCCACACGCCGCAGCGTGCCCAGATGATTGTCGTCGAGGAAGCCTATAGTGATGGCCGACGCCTTGCCGTCGGGGCCGAGGACGAAGCTCACGCTGGTTGGCCTGTCCGGTGTCTCGGCATCGGGGAAGGTCAGAAAAAGATCACCGTCGTAATGCGCCAGGGAATAGGACCGGGCGCCGGCCGGGCCGACCTTGAGCACAAGGCCGTCTCCGGCACTCGCCACGACAGCATTGCCGAAGAAGTCGTTGGCGTAGCGGCCGGCATAGGCACTTGCCGGCCTGGCTGGCCTTGCCGGAGATGGCGGCGCGGCATAGGTGGCCTTGGCCGCCGCGACCGCCGGGCCGAACATTCCGGCATAGATATCGTCCCATGCCTTGACCCAGTCCTTCTGGACCGAACCCTCGAAGACCAGGTCCGCAAAACTGTCGGACAGCCCTTCCGGCACGCCTGTCGGGAAGGCGTTGGCGACGATGACGATGCCAAGCTTCTCCTGCGGGAAGATCGTCACCAGCGTGCGTGCGCCGACGCTGAAGGCACCCGCATGGCCCCAGCTCAAGCCATGCCGGCCGAATTCGACATTCCAGCCGAGGCCGTAGAAGGACGCGCCACCGGAGACAGGGTTCTTGCCGCGCGTCATCAGCGGCACATGCGTCTGATCGAGCGCATCGGCCGCTATCAGCGTCTTGCCGGCATAGACCCCGTTGCCGAGGATGAGGCGCACCCATTGCGAAAGATCGCGCGCGGTCGAGCTGACGCCGCCCGCGGGCGCCTGCGCATCCGGATTGCGCTCTATCTTGGCGGCCCAGGCGCCATCGACCTTGATGTGCAGCGCGGCACGATCGGCGTGCTTGACGAAGTCCGAATGACGGGAACTGGTCGAGGCCATGCCAAGCGGTCGGTAGAGCTTCTCCTCGGCGACCTCCTCCCAGGGTTTGCCTGTCGGCATGGCGGCCGCGACGGCGCCCTCGGTCAATCCGAAATTGCTGTAGGAGTAGCCGGCACGGAAGCTCGACGATGGCGGCACGAACCGCAGGCGATGCAGGATTTCGGCGCGGCCGTAGCCTATGTCCTCGAGGTCGTCTCCGGCGGTTCCGGGCAGTCCACTGCGGTGCGAAAACAGGTCGCGGACGGTGAGTTGGCTGGTCGGATAGGGATCGGCCAGCCGGAAGGCCGGATCGAGGTCGGCGATCTTTGAATCCCAGGACACGATCCCGTCGCTGACCAGCGCCGCCACGACGGTGGCGGAGACCGGCTTGGAGAGCGAGGCGATCTGGAACACCGTGTCGGCGTCGACCGCCTCCGGCTTGCCGGCCTGGCGATGGCCGAAACCCTTCAGGAAGATCACGTCATCGTCGTGCACCACCGCGATGGCGAGACCGGGCACCCCGCCGCCCGCGACGGCGCCTTGGGCGAGCGCTTCGAGCTTCGACAAGGCGACAGCGATGCGCTCCGGCGTAATGGCGTCGGCCGACGCAGCACGCGGCCAAAGCGCCAGTACGGCGATGCAGAGCCAGATTCGCCAGTGGCAGAGGTTCCGTTCCAGCCGCACGCTCGAGCCTCCTCTCCTGCATTCACCTGGCTATGATACAGGCCGGTGCGAACGAGGCCAATGCCTGCCGCCCCACGGTCCACCTTCGTCGCAATCGACCATCACCACGATTTCAGGCAATCTGACGGATGAAGGCGCGCCATGGGGAGATGGAGCGCCGCCAGGGAGGACTGACATGACCGGCTTGCCACGCTACGAGGACGTCGTTGCGGCCTTTCGCCTCGAGGATGAGATCGCCAGGCTTGACGGCGACCCGGCGACCGGCATCAACGCCTATGTCGAATGCTGCGGCCGCCATACCGGTGAGAACCGGCTGGCGCTGCGCGCGATCTCGGCCGGCGGCGAACTCCGGCTGTTCAGCTTCGACGACCTCGCCGATATGTCGGGCCGCGTCGCCAACCTGCTCAAGGATGCAGGCGTGGGTCCCGGCGATGTCGTCGCCGGCATGCTGCCGCGCATTCCCGAACTCGTCGCGCTCATCCTAGGCACCTGGCGCATCGGCGCCGTCTACCAGCCCTTGTTCACCGCCTTCGGCCCGAAGGCGATCGAGCACCGCCTCGGCTACAGCGGCGCCAAGCTGGTGGTGACCAATCCGGCCAATCGCGGCAAGCTCGACGAGATCGAGAACTGCCCGCCGATCGCCACCATTCTTGGTGCTGGCGATGCCTTGCCCCAGGGCGACATCGACTACCGCGCCGCGCTTGCCTCTGCCTCCCCCGATTGCGAACCCGTCATGCGCAAGGGCGACGACCTGTTCATGATGATGTCGACATCAGGCACGACGGGCCTGCCCAAGGGCGTGCCGGTGCCGCTCAGCGCGCTGCTGGCCTTCGGCGCCTACATGCGCGATGCGATCGGGCTGCGCCCCGACGACGTCTTCTGGAACATCGCCGATCCCGGCTGGGCCTATGGCCTCTACTACGCCATCACAGGCCCGCTGCTGCTCGGCATCGCCACCACCTTCAATGAAGGCGCCTTCACCGCCGGAAGCACCTATGAAATCATCGAGCGGCTCGGCGTCACCAGCCTTGCCGGCTCGCCCACCGCCTTCCGCCTGCTGCTCGCCGAAGGGCCTGAAGCTGCCGCCCGCATCAGGGGACGGCTGCGGGTGGTGAGCAGCGCCGGCGAGCCGCTCAACCCGGAAGTGATCCGCTGGTTCGACGCCCATCTCGCCGCCCCTATCCACGACCATTACGGCCAGACCGAAAACGGCATGATGGTCAATAACCACCATGGGCTTTCGCATTCCGTGCGCGCGGGCTCGGCCGGCTTTGCCATGCCGGGTTATCGCATGGTGGTGCTGGACGATGAAGGCAACGAGCTCGGCCCCAACCAGCCCGGCATCCTCGCCGTCGACATCGCCAACTCGCCGCTGCGCTGGTTCGACGGCTACCACCAGGCCGAGACGCCGGCGATCGCGGGCGGCTATTACCGGACCGGCGACACGGTGGAATACGAGCCGGACGGCTCGGTCTCCTTCATCGGCCGCGCCGACGATGTCATCACCTCGTCGGGGTACCGCATCGGCCCCTTCGATGTCGAAAGCGCGCTCATCGAACATCCCGCGGTCAACGAGGCGGCGGTGGTCGGCGTGCCCGACCCGCAGCGCACCGAGATCGTCAAGGCCTTCGTCATCCTGGCGCCCGCCTATCAGGGTAGCCCGGAACTGGCCGAGGAACTGGCGCAACACGTCCGCAAGCGGCTTTCGGCCCACGCCTATCCGCGCGAAATCGATTTCGTCGCGGAATTGCCGAAGACGCCGAGCGGCAAGATCCAGCGGTTCCTGCTGCGGAAGGCGGAGGTGGAGAAGCGGAAGGGGTAGCGGGGCCGCATATGCCGGCCCAACTCGGGCGACGTCGGCGGAGCGCCGCGTGCCCTGTTGCAGATCGGTTCTATTTTACCGCTATCACCCTGCCCGCCGCATCGAGGCGACAGCCGACTTGCGCTTGCCGGATTTCGATGCCACCGCGTCCCGCATAGTCTATTCGCACTTGGATCGGCGCCGTCAGCGCCCCCCCACGTCGACGCAAGGCACCTGCGCTGACCGCGCGGACACGGACGGCGCCAAGCGGCTTGGCGGCGGACAGGATCGCCGCGCGACAGGCTTGCACGACCGCGACTGGCGTGCCGGGTTTCGCTTTCAGTGCTTCCAGGGGTGCAAAGGGATATCCCCTGGTGAGGTCGCCCTGGCCGGCTCTGGAAGGCCTGAGGACGGGCGGCAGGGCGATCGATGGCCTGGAGGTCCTGGCAGTGGCGGTCGTGGCAGTGGCCGTCGCGGCAGATCCAGTGCCCGTCGCGGCAGAACCCGTGCCCGTCGCGGCAGAACCACTGGCTGCCGTGGCGGCCGAACCGCTGGCAGCGGCCGCCGATCCGTTTTCGGCGGATGGATCGGCGCCCAGGCCGACACCTGTCGAAAGGCCTCCGCCTGTGGAGCCAACGTTACCGCCGGCACTGACGCTTGCGGAGCCAACGTTACCGCTGGCACTGACGCCTACGTTGCCTGCGCCGACCGAAGCGCCGACATTTGCTCCGCCGACACCGCCTACGCTCGCGCCCACCCCTACGGATGCGCCTTGCGAACCGGCGCTCACTCCGGCGCCTATCCCGACGCCGCCGACTTTACCGCCTAAACCCGCATCGAGAGCCGAGGCAGGCCCGATCGCGATGCCGATCGTCAACGCGGCCACGAAGTATTTTTTCAATGTCATCCTCCCTGCGCCGTGCATTTCGCTCACCTGTCTTTCACTGCGAAAGTGGTCGGGTTGGCAGCAATGCGGGGGGAAGAGCGAAGGTTGCCATCATGACAGGCTGCGGCGGCTTTGGACCCTTCACCTTGCGTTTTTTCAGCACGCCCGGCTTACGGGCTGCAACCGGGCGCGACGGTGAACTTGCGAGCGCGGTCTTGGAGGCACCTGCTTTAGGCGCACGCACCGCGGCCGCGGTCCGACGTTTTTCCTTCATACTGTCGATCTTGGCGCTGTCGATTTCCTCGCGCGCGGCGCTGAGACTGCGTGCCAGGCCGTTGGCTCTTTCGCGCTCCTGTTCGAGCGCCGCGCTCAAATCCATCGAGCTCTGCTTCAGGGTGTCGCGTTCCTTGCGGGCGATGTCGAGGTCACGCATGGCTGAATCTGCTCGCTGACGTTCCAGTTCGAGCGCTTTGCGAGCCTGGTTTGAAGAGGCATCGGCCTGTTGTCGGTCCTTCACGGCCTTGGCCTGGTCCACAACGGCCAGATTTGCGCCTGCCCTGAGCGCATCGATCGTCTGACGGGCCGTGGCGAGTTCCTGTTCCATAAGCCCGACCTTATGGCGCTCCTCATCCAGCGCCTGCTTCGCGGCGGCGTCGGCCTGTTGCCGGTCTTTCACGGCCTCGGCCTGCTGCGCCACAGACAGATTTGCCGCTGTCTTGAGAGCATCGATCGTCTGACGAGCCGTGGCGAGTTCCTGTTCCAGCAGCCCGACCTTATGGCTTTGCTCATCAAGCGCCTGCTTCGTGGCAGCCTGGGAGCCATCCCCGGAGGGAGGCGCTTCAGGCATAGAGGCTTTCTTGCTGTCCCAGAGGCTGGCTTCCGCCCTGAAATCTTCGATGGCACGCTGCGCCGTCTCCAGATTGAGCGTGAGCGCTGCGTCCGTCTGCTGTTGCGCTTTCAGGGCCTGCGCTTGCCTGGCCAACTCGGCCCGAGCCGCGGCCAGTTCGCGGCGCAAGGCCTGCTCACCCTCGTCTTTCGCGATATCGGTGCGGTTCGAAACCGCGACCGGCGAACGGCCATTGGCCGCGGCAGTTGCGGACGCATCGGGCGCCAGCTGGCTGTTTGCCGGAGACGCAAACAGCAAAATGAGGAGTGACGAAACGAGGGGCAGCACGGCGTTACGCCCGCTGCCACATATCCCGTGAAGCAAAATCGAAGGCGGTCGTTCGGTAAAGGTGAAGTCAAAGCGCAGACATTTGGACCTGGTACCCTGCAAATGATTCATCACTTGACTCCACCTGGCGCGACCCTCACCGCGATCGTATTCTCCACTTAGTTCGAGCCACGGCGCTGGGATGCCGCGTCACCTGGACGCTACCTCCTATTTCCCTGCTTGTTGTCATTCGAACGAACGAATGAAGCTTTCCCCTGCTCCATGCGGCAAAGACGGCTCTGTCTGAATCAGCAACGGCGATGCACCGGCGGGCGGTCTCCATAAGAGGCTTGGCCGTCCGGACCCGCGCGGGGAGCAAACGAACTCTGGAGTGGTCGAGCGCAAAACCTTGACTGCGCGCGCGCGCCAGCCTCTTGTGCCCACAGGTTCGGCCGACAAGGGAGGTGCCCACCATGGAAAAGATCATCCTGGACTGCGACCCCGGGCATGATGACGCGATCGCCATCCTGCTCGCGGCCGGAAACCCCTAGATCGATCTCCTCGGCATCACCACCGTTTCGGGCAACCACAATGTCGACAACACCACGCGTAACGCGCTTTCCGTGTGCACCGCCTATGGCATCAAGGTGCCTGTGGCGAAGGGCTCTCCCGGCCCGCTCATCATCGATCAGGTGCTGGCCGTCGAGATCCACGGAGATACCGGGCTCGACGGCCCAGTGCTGCCGCCCGCCTCGTTCGAGCTCGACAAGCGGCATGCCGTCGACTTCATCATCGACACGGTCATGGCGCATGAGCCGAAGACGGTGACGCTGGTGCCGGTCGGTCCCTACACCAACATCGCGCTCGCCGTGCGCAAGGACCCGCGCATCGTCGAACGGGTGAAGCGGGTCGTCGCGATGGGCGGCAGTTTTACGCGGGGCAACATCACGCCCGCGGCGGAGTTCAACGTCTATGCCGACCCGGAGGCCGCCGACGTGGTGTTCCGCGCCGGTTGGGACGTCACGATGGTCGGGCTCGACCTCACGCACCAGGCACTGGCCACACCGGACCTGCAGGACCGCGTGCGCGCCATAGGCGGCCCGATGGCAAGGTTCATCCTCGATATCTGGGCGTTCATAGCGACCACGCATGGCGGCCTGCTGCAGATCGAGTATCCCGCCATCCATGACGCCTGCTGCGTCGCGGCCATGATCGACCCGACCATCTTCATCACCGAGAGGGCCGACATCCGCGTCGAAATCGCCGGCCGCTGGACCAAGGGCATGACGGTCTGCAATTTCGAGAAAATGGGCGGCATGCGCCATTTCGGCGGCACGGCGAGCGAGCAGACCGACTTCCGCCACACCGTGGCGATGAAGCTGGACCACGCGAAGTTTTGCGACCTGATCGTGGATGCGCTGGAGCGGCTGACCAGGCAGAAGGCGTGAGCCAAGCCGTATCCCTACGATCTGGTCCGTAAGCCATTCCTTCAATGCGCCACGCCATCCGAAGCGTGCAGCAGCCTCCACGTCGAGCCTAGATGACCGTGGAACTGCGAAACATACCGCTCCGCGGCGATATCCTCCAGCCCGTCATCGACCAGCGCCTCGATGCTTCGCTGCATCAGGGCGAGTTGCATCCGCCTGGCGTGTTCCAGATTGGCCTCTCGCATGATTTCCGTCACGTGGTAGGCGACCACGGGCTGGCCGAGGCAGGACATGAGCGCGTTGGCCTCGGCTGTTACAGCGGTCACTGCGTCTTCGATCTTCATTCTGGCGATCCTCATCAAGAATGATGCTGACGCCTCCCCGCAAGGCGACGGTGGTCCGTCGCTTCTTCTTTGATTTCAGCCTGCCGCGCGACCGAAAGTGGCGCGCCAAGCTTGCAATTACTGTCTTCCCCGGCCTCTTGAGCAGTCTCGTTTGGCCTAAAAACAGTATCCATCAAATTTGATTCAAAGGCGACCGGATAGTTAATCGATGGTTAATGGCAGCGCTTGCCATGCCTCCCCGTTCAGGATGTTTCGCCTCGGCGTTTTCTGCCGCGCAATAGCCGCAAAGCTGCCCGATGGCTGCCTGGCCTGTTGATCCGCCACGAAGAAAGGTTCTGTCATGCGGTTGGTCTGGACGGTCATGTTTGCCCTTGCGAGCAGTGCTGCCTTCGCCGCCTCGCCCGAGGACGATTATATAGCCGCGCGCGACAAGGCGATTGCCGACATCGCGGCGATGGAGAGCACGAACGCACCGGTGGAGACGCTCGATGCGGCCAATGAAAAGGCCCGCGCCGATCTCGAAAAGCGGCTTTCCGCCCTGCTCGGGCCTTTCACGGTGAAGGATTTTCCGGCCGCCGGCAAGATCAACATCGAAAGCCTCAGTTCCTCCGATGTCGGCTTCGGCATGCTGGACGGGCTGCGCCACGGCACCGAGGATGGTCCCAGCATCGTGGCCTCGACGCGCGGGCTGGTCGAGCACTGGCTTAAGTCGCGCGCCGCCGAGACGGACGCCGATCTCAAACTGCCCACCAGCTTCGACGCGGCGCTGAAGCTCGATGCCTTCTACACCCAGGCCATCGGCAGCGACGCCGCCTTCACCGGCACGCTCGACTTCGCGCTCAAGAAACCTGACGGCGCCGACATGGCGATCGCCCGCCTCGGCGGTTGGGCACAGGATATCGGACCGAACTCCGACCAGGAGGTCGTCGTCACAGTCGTCAAGGGCAACAGCGTCCTGATCGCCGAAGCGCCCGCGACACCGCCCGTCCCGAAGATCGCGGCCTGCGACGCGGCGTGGACCGCCGCCGACGCCGCCGCCCAGAAACTCGCCAAGCAGGCCACCGACGACAGCGACGAAAACACATCCGACGCCGCCAACGCCGCCTGGACGAAAGGCGACAACGACTTCCGCGCCTGCATGGGCAAGAGCCTGCCGGACACCCCGGCCTACCCGGCGCTACTTGCGCAGGCGCAGGCGCTGGCGGATCACATGGCGGGGAAGTAGGGGCGACGCTGACGCTGCCAATCTCCCCCCTCG
The DNA here is from genome assembly GCF_052115225.1 of Mesorhizobium sp. 2RAF45. Classification (NCBI taxonomy): domain Bacteria; kingdom Pseudomonadati; phylum Pseudomonadota; class Alphaproteobacteria; order Hyphomicrobiales; family Phyllobacteriaceae; genus Mesorhizobium; species Mesorhizobium sp. 2RAF45. The sequence continues at coordinate 62,462 of NZ_JBFRGG010000005.1, forward strand.
TGGGGGAGATGCCCGGCGGGGCAGAGGGGGGCGCTGACCCGCCGACGTCTCATAGCGTTGGATTGCTGTACCCTTTGGAAGAAGCGGTCACCGCTGAGCCCAGCAAATAGGCAAGGCCGAGTTCCTTCACGCCCCCCTCTGGCCTGCCGGCCATCTCCCCCACGAGGGGGGAGATCGATAGTCTCGCCCGCAGGCGCCCTCTTGTCGCCTTCGCATCCCACCACCATATCGTCGGCGCGCTGGCACACTGAACGCAGTTGCCAGCACCGCAAAAAATGGTTGAAAGGAAAGTCCCGAACGCGCCCGGCGCGGCGTGCGGATGAACAGCATGGGAAAATCTAGATGACGACGGACACGAAAGCGACGGAAACCAGGGCATTCGAGGCGGATGTTTCGCGGCTGCTGCACATGATGGTGCATTCGGTCTATTCCGATAAGGACGTGTTCCTGCGCGAGCTGATCTCCAACGCCGCCGACGCTTGCGAGAAGCTGCGTTTCGAGGCCGTCAGCCACCCCGAATTGCTGGGAGACGATCCCAAGCCGCGCATTTCGATTTCGGCCGATCCGGACAACAAAGAGATCACCGTCGAGGACAATGGCATCGGCATGAGCCGCGACGACATGGCCGAGGCGCTGGGCACGATCGCCCGCTCGGGCACGCGCGCCTTCATCGAGCGCGTCGGCTCAGGCACGGAGGACACGCAACTCATCGGCCAGTTCGGCGTCGGCTTCTATTCCGCCTTCATGGTGGCCGACCGCGTCGATGTCATCAGCCGCCTCGCCGGAAGCGAGGAAGCCTGGCGCTGGTCGTCCGACGGCAAGGGTTCGTATGAGATCGCGCCGGCCCCTCTTGAAGCCGCACCGAAGCGAGGCACCCGCGTCGTGCTGCATCTGATGGACGACGCCGTATCCTACACCGGGTCCTACCGGCTGGAGCAACTGGCCAAGTCGCAATCGGGCCATGTGCCGGTGCCGATCACGCTCGTCGAAAAGCCCGGCGCCGAGGCGCGCGACATCGCCGACGGCACGGCACTCTGGGTGCGGCCGAAGAGCGAGATCAAGCCCGAGGAATACACCGATTTCTACCGCAGCGTCGCCGGCCAGTATGACGAGCCGGCCGCCACCATCCATTTCCGCGCCGAGGGCCGGCAGGAATACTCGGTGCTCGCCTTCGTGCCGGGCTCGCGGCCGTTCGATCTGTTCGACCAGGACCGCAAGGGCCGCATGAAGCTCTATGTGCGCCGCGTCTTCATCACCGACGATGCCGACCTTCTGCCGCGCTATCTGCGCTTCGTGCGTGGGCTGGTCGATTCCGCCGACCTGCCGCTCAACGTCTCGCGCGAGATGATCCAGGAAAGCCCGCTGCTGGCCTCCATCCGCAAGGGCCTGACCAACCGCGTGCTCGGCGACCTCGCCAAGCTGGCCGAGAACGAGGCCGAGGCCTATGCCAAGATTTGGGAGAATTTCGGCGTCGTCCTGAAGGAAGGGCTCTACGAGGATTACGAGCGGCGCGAGCAATTGCTGAAGCTCGCCCGCTTCCATTCGACCGCCTCGGGCGAAGGCTGGCGCGGCCTTGCCGACTATGTCGCGGCGATGAAGGAAGGCCAGAAAGCGATCTTCTTCATGGCCGGCGACGACCGCGCCCGGCTCGAAGCCTCGCCGCAGCTCGAAGGGTTCAAGGCGCGCGGCATCGAGGTGCTGCTCTTGACCGACCCCGTCGACAGTTTCTGGGTGACGATGGGGCCGGACTTCGACGGCAAGCCCTTCAAGTCGGTGACGCAAGGCGTCGCCGTACTGTCCGACATCCCGCTGCTCGACGACGCCAAGAAGCCGGATGTGACGGCAGCGCCCGAGGTCGACGGCTTCCTGGCCTTCGTCAAATCGGCGCTTGGCGATGCCGTCTCGGATGTGAAGGCCTCCGACCGCCTGACCGAGAGCGCCGTCTGCCTGGTCGCTCCGGAGCATGGTCCCGACCGGCAGTTCGAGCGGCTGATGAACGCCGCCGGCCGCCTCGACAAGGCGGCCAAGCCCATCCTGGAGATCAATCCACGCCATGAGCGCGTGCTGGCGCTGGCCGGCCTCGGCGACGAGGACCAGGCCTTCAAGGACGACGCGGCCCATCTTCTCTACGACGAGGCGCGCGTGCTCGACGGCGACAAGCCGGCCGACGCCAGGGCATTCTCCGAGCGCCTGGCACGGCTGATCGCACGCGGCATCGCGAAGGGCTGAGCTTCGCCTACCGAAGCCGCTGCGATGCCGTCCGCCGACAGTGTTTCGGCGGCGATCGCAGCCGGCGACGCGCCCGATGTCCGCTGGCTCAATCGCCTGGTGTAGACATCGGGCCATCAATCACCCAATCTTGGCCCGGGAACAAAACAGGCGCTTCAAAGAAAGCGCACCGGGTGCTCATGAAACGACGATGGACATTGTATGATCCACGGCTGGCATGGCTTCTGGTCGCGCCGGTGCTGCTGCTGCTGATCTTCTTCCTGGTGCTGCCGATCGCCGTGATGGCGGCCTACACCTTCTTCACTTTCGTCACCGCCGGCGTGGAAACCAGCGCACTGACGACGGCGAACTGGCACGAATTCCTGACCGACAGCTATTATGCCGGCTTCCTCTTGAAGACGCTGCGGGTTGGCGCCATCACGGCGCTGCTCTGCGGGGTGCTGGGTTATTTCCCGGCCTATTTCATCTGGGCGACGACCTTCAAGCACAAGTGGCTGTTGCTGCTTTTGCTCATCGTGCCGTTCTGGATCAGCTTCACCATCCGCACCTTTTCCTGGATCAACATCCTGGGCGAACAGGGCGTCATCAATGTCGCGCTGCTGAAGCTGGGCATCATCAGCGAGCCGCTGCCGATGCTCTACAATGAGGGCGCGGTCATCCTCGGCATGCTGCACTTCCTGCTGCCCTACATGATCCTCAACGTCTATGTCAGCCTCGAGGGTATCGACCGCACCCTGATTTCGGCGGCCCGCTCGATGGGCTGCACCAGCGCGCAGGCGTTCCGCGAGGTCACGCTTCCGCTTTCGCTGCCGGGCCTGGCGGCGGGCCTGCTGCTCTGCTTCGTGCTGGCCGCCGGCAGCTATGTCACGCCACAGCTGCTCGGCTCCGGCCGCGACGCGCTGTTCGGCAATCTGATCTACGACACCATCATGAGCGAGCTGAACTGGCCGATGGGCGCCACGCTTTCGATCGTGCTGTTCCTCGTGCTCGGCTTCTTCGCCGCCATCTACACGCGCTTCATGGGCATGTCGCAGATCGTCAAAGGGTTGGGCGGATGAAGGCGCGGCGCAAAGAGGAAGGCAGATGGGCCTGGCGGTTGACCGGCCTCGTCACGGTCTGCGTCTACATCTTCATGTTCGCGCCGATCGTGGCGACGGTGATCCTGTCGTTCAACGCCTCGATGTTCGGCGGCTTCCCGATGACCGGCTTCAGCCTGCAATGGTACGGCAAGCTGATGGCCAACGAGCCGGTGCTGGCCGCCTTCCGCACCTCGCTGTGGATCGCGCTGGTCACATCAGCCGTCACCACGGCCATCGGCGTCGTCACGTCGTTTGCGCTGGTGCGCTTCGAATTCCGCGGCAAGCAGGCGCTGAGCACGCTGGTGATCCTGCCGGCGCTGGTGCCGGAGACCATTCTGGGCGTCGGCCTCCTGGTGCTGATCAAGGCGGTCGACCAGCCGCGGACCATGCTTCTGCTGGTGCTCGGCCACATCCTGCTCGCCGTGCCCTATGTGGTGCTGATCACCCAGGCGCGCATGGTCGGCATCCGCCGCGTCTATGAGGAGGCGGCGCTCTCGCTCGGCGCCTCGCGCTTCTCGTCCTTCCGCGAGATCACGCTGCCGCTGCTTATCCCTGCCGTCGTCGGCGGCGCGCTGCTCGCCTTCACCATCTCGTTCGACAACACCTCGGCCAGCCTGTTCTGGCGGCCGGCGGGCGTCGAGACCATGCCCACCCAGATCCTGTCGATGCTCAAGATCTCGATCAGCCCGGAAATCAATGCGCTCGGCACCGTGATGATCCTGGTGACCGTCGGCATCCCGCTGCTCGGCGGCCTGATCCTGCAAAGCCTGACCAGATTGAAACGACGCGACGAACCAAAGGAGGAAGCACGATGAAATTGTCCAACGGCAAGCGGCTTGAACGGCTGCACGATAGGTATCAAAACGGCGATCTCAGCCGCCGCACTTTCCTGACGCTGACCGCCGCCGCAGCGGCCGCGGTCGGTCTCGACATGCCCTGGATGCGGCAGGCGCTCGCCGCGGTCGAGGAGGTTCGCTTCGACGGCTGGGGCGGCACGGTGCAGGACGCGATCGACAAATATGCCTTCAAGCCCTACACGGCCAAGACCAAGATCAAGGTGGTCCAGGGCACGTTCGGCGACGAGGACGAGATCATCACCAAGATCAAGACCGCCAAGCCCGGAGACTACCAGGTCATCCATTCCTCCGGCGTCAACTACTACATCAAATATGTGAACGGCGGCCTGACCTCGGAGATCAACGAGGCCAACATTCCCAACATGGCCAATGTGTTGCAGCCGATGATCGATCCGTTCCGCAAGCTGACGCCGAAACTCTCGGCCGTGCCTTACGACTACGGCACGACCGGCATCGCGTACAACACCAAGGTGATCTCGCCCGAGGAAGCCAAGGAAAAGGGCGCCGCCCTTTTGCTCGACAAGAAATATGCCGGCAAGGTCGGCGGCTATTCCGACATGACCACGCGCGTCTGGTACGCCGCGCTCGCCACCGGACAGGATCCCAACAACCTCAAGGACATGGATGCGATCTGGGCCAAGGTGCGCGAGACGCGCGACCTCGCCAAGAAATTCTGGAGTTCCGGCGCGGAGCTGATGGACCTGCTTTCCAAGGGTGAGATCGTGGTGACCGACGCCTGGTCCGGCCGCGTTGCAGCCTTGCAGGATCAGGGGCATCCGATCGGCTATCTCGACCCGGCCGGTTCCTATGCCTGGATGGAGGACATGCTGATCCTGAAAGGCTCGCCAATGGCCGAGTGCGAGGAGTTGATCAACTTCATGCTCGACCCGGCGACCGCCATCGCGGTGGCCGAAGGCCAGAGCTATCCGCCGTCGCTCGATCCGACGAAGGTCAAGCTCACCGAGAAGATCGAGAAGCTGCCGGCCTTCGACAAGACCGGCACGATGAAGTCGCTGACCTTCGCCGACCCGGTCTACTGGGCGACCAACGAGGACGCCTGGACCAAGCAGTGGAACAGGATCTCGAAAGGTGCCTGACAGAAACGACCTTTCAGAAGTGCCCCGGCCGGAAGCGGCCGGGGTGGCAAGGCCCGGCGCGGGCGCACCCGCTCCGGGCGGCAGCGCCAGGGCCGGCCAGGCGGCGGTCGAGTTCCGCGACATCGACATTGCCTATGGCAAGTTCGTGGCCGTGCGCGATTTCTCGCTGTCGATCGCCAAGGGCAGCTTCGTCACCTTGCTCGGGCCTTCGGGCTGCGGCAAGACCACGATCCTGCGCTCCATCGCCGGCCTGGTCGACATTTCGGGCGGCCAGATCATGATCGACGGGCGCCGGGTCGACGACGTGCCGATCTATAAACGCAATATCGGTCTGGTCTTCCAGAGCTATGCGCTGTTCCCGCACAAGAACGTCTTCGACAATGTCGCCTTCGGCCTGAAGTACCGCAACGTGCCGAAGCCGGAGATCGCCCGCAAGGTCGGCCAGGCGCTCGAAATGGTGCGGCTGCCGGGCAGCGAGAAGAAGCTGCCGTCGCAGCTGTCGGGCGGGCAGCAGCAGCGCATCGCGCTCGCCCGCGCCATCGTCTTCGAGCCGCAGGTGCTGCTGCTCGACGAGCCGCTGTCGGCGCTGGACGCGAACATGCGCGAGGAGATGCGCGTCGAGATCAAGAAGATCCAGAAGGAAACCGGCATCACCGCCATCTTCGTCACCCACGACCAGGAGGAAGCGCTCTCCATGTCGGATCGCATCGTGGTGATGAACGCTGGCGCGGTGGAGCAGATCGGAACCCCGCAGGAGGTCTATGAAACGCCCGCCACGGCCTTCGTCGCCGACTTCCTCGGCAAGGCCAACATGCTGGCCGGGACCGTGAGCCGGTCCGGCCAGGCAATGGCGGTGGTGCTTGCCACCGGCCAGACGGTCGAGGTGGCCTGTCCAAGGCCGCTTGCGCAGGGCAGCAAGGTCACTGTCGTGCTGCGGCCGCAGAAACTGTCGGTCGGCGCGGCGGCAAGCGCCAACAGGCTGTCCGGCCGTGTCGTCTCGGCCTCGTATCTGGGCGGCAGCGCCATCTACGAGATCGACATCGGCGGCAAGACCAGCATCCGCGCCAACGCGCCGATCACCGGCCGCGTCCTTAGCGAAGGCGAGGCGATCGACCTCGGCTTCGATCCCGAAGGCTGCGTTCTGCTCGACGAGGACGGTCAGCGCATTTCGTGATGCGGATAGTTGGCAGGAAGGCCTTGAACACTTCTGACTTGCAAATTGATTGAGATGAGCCTTTCAGCGGTCGTTTACAAAGCTATGTTGGCCCTGGAACAGGAGTTTCCCGGATATCGCTTTGAGCGTGAGCCGATCTCGGGAGAATGCGAGGTCGTTTATCCAGATGGCGCGCGCGTCTCCTGGGATGCCGCCAAAGCGTGTGAGCGACTCCTCGGCAACATCTCTCATATCGGCGTCCTTCGGGGCAGGATTGCTCGACATCTCGGCAAGGCATCGGCGCTTGAGCGGCTTGTTCTCTACTCTGGCAGCCATGCCGGAGACGTAATTGAGGAAACGGGATTCGGCGAGATCGAGGAGGAACTGGATCTCCTTGAAATCAGTCCCGACGAACACCTCAGGGGATTTGTCGGTGCATTGCGCGCACTGATCGGCGCGGCGCGGCAGGAGCGTAACCCGATCGTGTTTGTGTAAGCCTAGACTAAACCTGCGGTTCCGCTTCCGATCCTGGGCTTTGTAAGCCAAGTCGTCTCGGTCTCGAAAGGCCTGGCCTTTGTCTTGGTGCACCCCAGCTCGCCTTTGAAGCGGCTTGCCTTGGCATGCGCGAAAGCGAGAGTGGTTCAGGCGCAGCTGAGGTGGCGCTACGCGGCCGGCCTCATTGCCCCGCCGCGACGCTCGCCAGGCGGTTGGGATGCCTGAGATGGGTCGGCGAAATGCCTGTCTGCTGGCGGAAGACGCGGCTGAAATGGCCGGCATTGGTGAAGCCACAGCGATAGGCGATGTCGCCGATCTGCAGGTCGCTGCCTTCCAACAGCGACTTCGCATGATGGACTCTCAGCGCCAGATAGGCCGCCATCGGACCGATGCCGAGTTCGGTGCCGAAAAGCCGCTCGAGCTGACGCCGCGAGCAATTCAGCCGGGTTGCGATCTCGGCGACCGACAGCGTCTCCTGCAGGTTGCTCTCCATCAACAGCAAGGCGCGCTTGACCGCCCGGCTCGACGCCGCCGGAAAGAGGTCGCCGACGGGCTGCACGTCCCGGCTGCTCCTGATGCGGTCGAGCACCAGGATCTTGGCGGCCTTTTCCGCCGCCTTCTGGCCGATGAACTGCGACACGAAATAGCCGGCGAGGTCGGCCGCCCCCGTGCCGCCGGCGCAAGTCGAGCGGCCACGGTCGACGGAAAACAGGCTGTCGGCATGGGCGTTGACATCGGGGAACTGGTTGCGGAAATCCTTGATGTGGAACCAGCTGACGGCGGCGGCGTAGCCGTCGAGTAGGCCGTAGCGCGCCAGCACGAAGCTTCCGGTGCAGAGCGCCGTCAGCGGCACCCCCTTCTCGGCCGCCCGCAACAGGAACGCTTCCTTGTCGGAACTCAGGCTGCGGTTGGTGTCGAGCAGACCGCCGACCACGACGATATTGTCGAAATCCTCCGGATTGCCGATCCCCTTTGTCGGCAGCAATTCGACGCCGCAGCTTGCCCGGATCGGCAGGCCGCGTTCGCCGACGATCTCCCAGTCGAACTCGATCCTGCGGCTGCGGTCGCCCTCATCGCCCGCCAGCCGCAGCGTGTCGATGAACAGCGACAGCGGCGACAGCGTGAAGTCGCGCACCAGGAGAAACGCAAACCGCCTTGCCATTATACTTCCGCAACTCGTTCGCCCGCCTTAGCCGATGCCGCAACTTACCACCAGCCTGGAAGGGCAAATTTAAGCGTTTTCTACTACAGTCGTTCGATGAGCTACAGTTCAGGAAAGGTATCCGGGTCGAATTGGCCATCACTGGATTCAGCCTCGGCCGCGTGAGACGGGCCGTCTTTTCTTCCGCCAACTTGCCGGCGGCGATAGCTTTTGTCGTGCTTCTGGTCTGCTCAATCGTTGCCGACCAGCAGAACAGGAGGGTCTCCGACCAACTGGCGCGCGCCGATGTGCTGGCCAAGGTCAACATCATCCGCGCCAAGCTCGAAGGCAACATTAACGGCAATCTTCAGCTTGTTCAGGGGTTGGTCTCGGCCATCAATACCGAACCTTATATGGGCCAGCAGAGATTTGCCTCGCTTGCCGGAAATCTGTTCCAGCAGAAATCGCAATTGCGCAACATTGCCGGCGCGCCCGACCTGGTCATCTCGCTGATGTACCCGATGGAAGGCAACGAGAAGGCCATTGGGCTCGATTACCGCAAGAACGAAGCGCAGCGCATGGCGGCGCTGCGGGCGCGCGACCAGCGGGTCCTGGTGTTTGCCGGTCCGGTCGACCTCGCCCAGGGCGGGCGCGGCTTCATCGGCCGCATTCCGGTGTTCGTGCCGACGGCGGGCGGCGGCGACCGTTTCTGGGGCATCGTCTCGGCGGTCGTCGATGTCGACCGACTCTACGCGGCGAGTGGGTTGACCGATCCGGATCTCGACATCGATGTCGCGCTCACCGGCAAGGATGCGCTGGGCGGTGGCGGCGAACGCTTTTTCGGCGGCGGCAATGTCATAGCCGGAAATCCCGTATCGGCCGATGTGCAGCTGCCGTCGGGCTCCTGGCAGATTTCCGCCATACCCAAGGCCGGCTGGCCGGCGGCTCCGAAAAACGAGTGGGCCTTGCGGTCGCTCATGTTGCTCGCCGGAGCGCTGGTGGTGCTGCCGATCATGGTGGCCGGTCGGCTGTTCGGCGAAAGGCAGAAAAACTACGCCGAGTTGAGGCGCCTGTCCGGGCGCCTGGAGCTGGCGCTGGAAGCCTCTGGTATCGGCGTTTGGGAACACGATCTCACCACCAACGAAATGGTGTGGGATGACCGCGTCAACGAGATCTACGGCAAGTCAGCCGACGGCAGGCCGCGCGGCTATGATGACTGGGCGCAGGCGATCCATCCTGAAGATCTCGCGCGGGCGAGACAGGACTTCGATCTCGCCGCGGCCAAACAAGGCCCCTATTCCTCACAATACCGGCTGCTGCGCCCCGACGGCACCGTCCGCCATGTGCGCACGCGCGCGACCTACTTCCAGGACATCGGCGGAACGCCCAAGCTGATCGGCGCCGAATGGGACGTGACCAGCGACGTGCTGCTCAACGAAAACCTCATTCGCGAACGCCAGTTGACGGAATCGAAGAACGCCGAGCTCAATCTCGCCAAGGCACATATCGAGTATGCGGCGCTGCACGATTCGCTGACCGGCCTTCCCAACCGCCGCTATCTCGATGAACTTCTGGCCGAGATCGGCGAACCGGACCGGCGCACGGCACTGCTGCATCTCGACCTCGACCGCTTCAAGCAGATCAACGACACACTCGGCCACGCAGCGGGCGATGCCATGCTGGTGCATGCCTCCAAGGTCATCCAGGCCAATGCGGGCGGTGACGATTTCGTTGCGCGCATCGGCGGCGACGAGTTCGTCGTGGTGAGCCATGGGCTTGACGATGACGGACTGTCGGCACTTGCCCACCGCATCATCGAGGACATGCGCCAGCCTGTCGATTATCGCGGTCATCCGTGCCGTTTCGGGGTCAGCATCGGCATTGCCGCCAACGACGGCGTCGACGTGAAACAGTTGCTGGTCAACGCCGATCTCGCGCTCTATCGGGCCAAAAGCCGTGGCCGCAACCGTTACGAGTTCTTCAACGAGGAGCTGCAGAGCGAGATCGTGCGGACCAAGCAGATCGCCGACGAGATCCTGGGCGGGTTGGAGCGGAACGAATTCGTCGCCTACTATCAGCCGCAGTTCGACGCCAGCACGCTCGAGATCGTCGGCGTCGAGGCGTTGTCGCGATGGAAGCACCCGCGACGCGGCATCCTGGCCCCCGACGCCTATCTCAAGGTGGCCGAAGAACTCAATGTCGTGGCGCTGATCGACCGAATCGTCCTCAAACACGCGCTGGAGAATTTCGAGCGTTGGTCGCGCAGCCATCTCAACATCCCGCGCGTGTCGGTCAACGTCTCGGCCAGGCGGCTGGAGGACAGGGACCTGATCGAGGGTCTGCGCAAGCTCGCCATCAAGGCGGGAACGGTGTCGTTCGAACTGGTGGAGTCGATTTTCCTCGATGAAAACGACGACCTGGTCACGTGGAATATCGACCACATCAAGGAGCTCGGCATAGACATCGAGATCGACGATTTCGGCACTGGCCACGCCTCGATCGTCTCGCTGCTCAAATTGCGTCCGCGCCGCCTCAAGATCGACCGCCAACTGATCACACCCATCACCGGCTCAATGGCGCAACGGCATCTGGTGGCGTCGATCATTGAGATCGGCAAATCGCTCGGCATCGAAGTGGTCGCCGAGGGCGTCGAGACGATGGAGCATGCGCGCATCCTCAAGGAACTAGGCTGCGACATCCTGCAGGGCTACCTTTTTGGCCGCCCGATGGAGGCCAAGGCCTTCAAGGCCTTCGCCCAGTCGCGCAAATGGCTGGCCGCGGGCTAGATGGAGCAGGCGGATCGCCTATGTCGCCGGGGATGCCACGGAGCGCCTGGGCCTGAGCGCCGTGCTCGCGCGCCCGGTGGCTTTGTCGCCTGGGCCGCTGATGGTGAGCCTGATCTGGAGGGCGCCGCTCAGGCCGCGTCGCGATGGTTCGGCGAACCCGGACAGGTGGCTGCGTATCCTAAAGGAACTGTTTGAGCCTGATTTCGGTTGTCTGCTGTGCGAACTGCCGTTCCACGAAGGCAGCTGATGAGCGAACATGAAACATGACAGACAAGAAGCGTGGTTCCCTGCGAAAGATCGTGAGCGGCATCGTTGCCGCAATTGCCACCGCTTCTGATCGCACATCCGAGCGCGACACCCCTAAAGAGTCAGTGGTCGCCGAATGGCCGCTGCCGCCATCGGCAACGCTTGGCTCCTCCATGCGCCTCAAGGGAATCGAACGTGAAGTTCGAGCCCGCCTGCCATGGGTGGTGAGGAAGTTTGCCAAGGCCGAGACGGGCCGCATCGTCTTGCGCATGTTGAAAACCGACGCGGATGCGTTCCAGGCGGCCTCGGCAACCATCTCCAGGACACTGGAGGGGATCGAAGCCCTGCCCGTGCTTCCGCGCGAGGCAGAAGACATTCTCGCCATCTCGGCCCGCGAGCGTCACAAATGGCTGAAGGACGGCCGCCTGAAGAGCATCGGCACCCGCACCGTCAAGATGCGCGGGCGGTCCAAGGCCGTCACCTTCCACGTCTTCGATCCACGCCACATCGAGGACATTCTCGATCGCGACTTGGCGAGCGCCTGGCGGGAGGAAGATGCGCGGGAAGTCACCGAGAACAGGCGGCGCGGCGCCGGCAAGGCCGCACTGACGCGCGCGGGAAAGCGGGAGCCCAAGGCTCGCAGCGCCAGGAGTTTGGGAAAGGACGACGCTCCACCGCCAAAGCTCGAGGGCTGGGACACATTCGAGGCGGAAGGCCTGCTGCGCTAAAAACGAGGCAGCTTGTCGGGAACAGCCCCGGTCGTTCGTCCTCTGTGTGCAAGCGCAAGACCTGGACACCAACCCTTCGGAGCCTCTCATGATCCCCACCATCACCGCCTTTGAACGATCGCCCGATGGCGGCAAGGGACTGGCGCGCGATACGCGCGTGCGCTGGGCGCTCGAAGAAGTGGGGCAGCCCTATGAGGTTCGTCTCGTTTCCTTCGCCGGGATGAAGGCGCCGGGCCATCTGGCCATCCATCCGTTCGGCCAGATCCCCACCTATGAGGAAGGATCTCTGCGTCTGTTCGAGACCGGCTCGATCGTCTTTCATCTTGCCGAACGGCATGCGGGCCTGCTGCCCAGGGATCGCGATGCCCGCGCCCGTGCGATCACCTGGATGTTTGCCGCCCTCAACACCGTCGAGCCGCCCATCCTCGAATTGGTGACGGCAAGAATATTCGAAGCCGACAGGTCCTGGAGCGAGGAGCGCCTGCCGCTGGTCAAGGACCGTGTTCGTGCGCGGCTGGACCAGCTCTCGGTCTATCTGGGCGCCGCCGAGTGGCTCGATGGTGCGTTCAGCGCTGGCGATCTGCTGATGGTGTCGGTGCTGCTTCGGCTACGCATGTCAGGCATTCTGGACGAATATCAAAACCTGGATGCCTATGTGGCGCGCGGGGAAGCCCGGCCCGCTTATGCCAGGGCCTTCGCTGCGCAACTTGCGATCAACGCCGCATCATAAAGCCTCAGCCGGCAGCAGGCTGGAAGTCGGAATATCACCGAGCGTTCGACCACAGCAAACCGTCGCGATGCGGTCCGACCCGTGTCGAAACCAATCAGCGGTCCGGAGACCAGGCTCCCAGGCCCGCCATGTCAGTCAAGCGGATCGCGGCCAGGGTCTCGAGTTCCTTCGAGATCGGCGTGTGCCGGGTGCTCTGCGCTTCGGGTTCGCTCTTCGCGGTGGTGAAGCGGGCTTGGCCAATCATGGCTCGAACGGCGGTCAGCATGTGTCGATGTCCCTTCGCTTGTCCTGACGCTAAGAACTTGGCGAATGAATTTACGTTCCAAAGGCTGGTGACATAAAGCTCGAGTCCAGCGCTTCGAGGACTCACGACGGCTACGGATATTTCGCCTTTGCGCCCGGGCCTAGATCGCCCTGCAACTCCTTCGGCAAAGGCAGGCTCGAGCATTGCAGGTGCACGTCGCGGGCGTGAAGCTTCCGTTGCTTCTGCTCGGCCTCCTTTGTGGCCGCGATGATGCCTAAGCCGTACGGGCCAAGGGCCGCGAATTCCCAGCCCGGGTGCTGTTTTTCGCGAACCTCGTAGGCCGCAGCCGCCGCCCGCGCCTGCTGGCAATCCGGCGAGGCCCATTTCGGATCCTGCGGCGAAAGCGACGCGCCATAGTCGACCGGAGAGGTCGCACATCCGGCCACCGTCGCGGCCATTGCGACGGACACTGCAATTCGCATCGCAATTCTCATCCCGAAGCCTTTCTCGCTTTCCGCAGAACTCGCAGGCGTCGCGTCCGCGCCAATCACGTGTACGCGATGTCTCGCCGCAGCGCTTGCCATAGGCCTCGCTTCATGTCGATCTTCCCGCGGCCAGATTCAGGCCGCGTGCCTGGAACCAAATGACGGGCGAGACTGTTCCGTTGTAACTTTAACACAGCGCTGGCGCGCCCGGCCGGTTGGGCAAGCGGCGACTTTGAGGAGCTTTCATCATGAAAATTTCGTCCGGATTTCGTAGAATCGCGGTTGCCGCCATCGCCACCGCGGGCATCGGCTTTGCCAGCTCCGCGCATGCCGATAGCGGCACGATCCGCTTTGCCGTCTACAAGGCGGCCTTCTTCGTCGGCGGCTCCGGCGGCGAAGGCACGTTCACCTTCCACGGCAAAACCTATCCCATCTCGATCGGCGGCGTCTCGGGCGGCCTGGCCTTTGGCGTTTCAAAGACCTATTTCCGCGGCACCGTGCGGCACATCAGGCGCGTCCGCGATGTGACGGGGGTCTACGGTGCGGCGGGCGGCGGCGGCACGCTCGGCAAAGGCGCCCAGGTGATCGTCATGACCAATGACAGGGGTGCCCAGCTCGAACTCTCCGGCAAGCAGGTCGGGCTGCAGGTCAACGCCGATCTCAGCGGCTTGGCTATCTCGTTGAGGTAAGGGACCCATTCCTTCGACGCTAAGAGGTCGGACGGAAAATCCAGAAGGCGGCGTCGGCCCGACAGCCGCCTTTTCCCTGAGACGGACACGCTTTTGATCCAGACACGAGGTTGGATACATGGCGCTCAAACGGATGGACAATGTCGGAATCGTCGTCGATGACCTCGAAGAGACGATCGATTTCTTTCGCGAGCTCGGCCTCGAGCTCGAAGGGCGGGCCACGATCGAAGGCGAATGGGCCGGACGCGTCACCGGACTGGGCGATCAGCACGTCGAGATTGCCATGATGCGCACGCCGGACGGCCACAGCCGGCTCGAACTGTCCCGTTTCCTCACGCCGCCCGTCGTCGCGGATCACCGCAACGCCCCGGTCAACGCTCTGGGCTACCTGCGCGTCATGTTCACCGTGGACGACATCGACGATACGCTTGAAAGGCTTCGCAAGCACGGTGCGCGGCTCGCAGGCGAGGTCGTTCAGTACAAGGACGTGTACCGGCTCTGCTACATTCGCGGACCCGGAGACCTTCTCATCGGCCTCGCCCAGGAACTCGGCTGAGCGCACCAAAACGACAATGGCCAAGAGCGACCAATGCCGGCGGGCGGTCACAAAACGTCCTGGCGATGTCGAAGTGGTTGGTCCGCTCGCCCAGCACCAACAGGTTGGGCCGATCATTGCACGACAACGAATAGTTTGCGCCTATTCGGAAGAATTCGGAACAATTTACGGAGACCTTGATACGCCGATCCCAAGCTTCGCCAATCTGAGGCCAGCCGTCATGCCGACGGTGCAGCCCCAGGGAGAGCGTCATGGACATCGTCACATCAATTCCAGACACCGAAAGCGATCTGGCCGCAAGCAAGCGGGCAGCCTATGGGCCGCTTTTCAAGCTGCGCGGGCCACCCAGCTTCGAGAACCTCGAACAGGAGCGGCAGCACCGAAAGGAAAGGCTTGCCGCCGGCTTCCGTATATTCGCAGCATTGGGCTTCAGTGAAGGCGTTGCCGGGCATATCACGGCCCGCGACCCGGAATTTACCGATACATTCTGGGTCAATCCGTTCGGCATGCATTTTGCGCACATTACCGTCTCGGATCTTATTCGGGTCGACGGCGCCGGCGCCGTGGTCGAGGGCACGATGCCGGTCAATGTCGCCGCATTCGCCATTCATCACCAGATCCACGCGGCACGGCCGGATGTGGTGGCGGCAGCGCACGCCCATTCCATCTATGGCAAGGCCTGGTCGGCGGTCGGCCGGTTGCTCGATCCCATTACGCAGGACGCCTGCGCCTTCTATGAGGATCACGTCTTCTTCGACGACACGCGGGTGCTGGTCACCGAGGCGAGCGAGGCGGCGCGGATTGCCGAGTGCCTCGGCGGACACAAGGCGGCAATCCTGCGCAACCATGGCTTGCTGGCGGTTGGCCAGACCGTCGACGAGGCCGTCTGGTGGTTCATCTCGATGGAACGGTGTTGCCAGGCACAATTCCTCGCCGAAAGTGTGGGGATACCCCTGCAGGTCGACCCGGAAAACGCCAAAGCCGCCCGGGCGGTGAACGGCACGCCCCATGCCGGCTGGTTTCAATGCCAACCGCTGCACGACCGCATCCTCAGGCAGCAGCCTGAACTGCTTGGCTAGAGCAGAGGGCGGCACTTGGCCGACGAAGACCGAACATCCGCTTCAAACAGCCGGTCTATCCACGACCAGCCGTTTGGCGGCCTCGACCGCGGCGGTGCAATAGTCTCGGTCGCCATGGATCAGCAGCATGACCATCGCACCCTCTACCAGCAGGACCAGCTCACGCGCCCGCTCGCGCGACGCTGCCACGTTCGCTTTGGCGAGAAGGGTTGCCAGTTGCTGTTCCATCAAGGCCTTGTGCTGGTGTGCCATCGAGCGTGCGGGATGCCCCGAGAGATCGGCAAGTTCGATTGCCAGCCGGGTAAATCCCGATCCCGCCCAGCGCGGTTTGGCCGACCACCTCGCCAGTCCGCCGAACAGCTTGTCGATCAGTTGCTCCGGACCGCCCGACAGGTCGATGCCATAGGTCTGGAACGCGCCGAACGCCCGCTCGTGCTGTGATGCAAGCACCGCGGTCAGCAACGCGTCCTTGCTGTCGAAATGATAGTAGAGCGTGCGCTTGGTGACGCCGGCGGTGCGCGCGATCTCGTCCATGCCGACGCGAAAGAATCCCCGGCGGCGAAAGAGCTTGTAAGCCGCCTGCAATATGTCTGGTCGGGTTTGGTCGGACGATCTGGGCACGGGGCTGAAGCCGATGAATGTATACTCGCTAGTGAGTTTACATCCGCGTGCACCCGGCATTCAATGCATCAGATATACCTAATATTCAATGGGAGGCGACGATGGACAGGCTGATCACGGCAGTCCCTGATCTTGGACAAATCAGTGAAGCTGCAGCGCTTCGCGACCGGTCCAAGGCGCGACCGGCCGCCTTGCCGCTGAAGACCATGACCTGCATCGAGGATCTGCGGCAGGCTGCCCGCCGCCGCGTTCCCCGGGCCTTTTTCGACTACGTCGAGGCAGGCGCCTACTCGGAACAAACCTTGCGCGCCAACAGAGCCGACCTGGAGCGCCTCACTTTTCGCCAGCGCGTGCTGGTCGACGTTTCGCAACGGGATACCGCAACAACGATCCTTGGCGAGAAGGTTTCATTGCCAATAGCGCTGGCGCCGATCGGCCTTGGCGGGATGCAATGCGCCAACGGCGAGATCCATGCATGTCGCGCCGCGCAGGCGGCCGGCGTCCCCTATACGCTGGCAACGATGGCGATCTGCTCGATCGAGGACGTTGCCGAGGCGGTCGAGAAGCCGTTCTGGTTCCAGCTCTATGTGATGAAAGACCGTGGCTTCGTGCGCTCGCTCGTCGAGCGGGCGCTCGCTGCCCGTTGCAGCGCGCTGGTGCTCACCGTCGACCTGCAGGTGCTGGGACAGCGGCACGTCGACGTCAAAAATGGGCTTTCGGTTCCGCCGGCGCTGAAACTGCGAAATCTACTCGACATGGCGACCAAGCCCGGCTGGACCCGGCGAATGCTGGCTGCCAAACGCTGGACGTTCGGCAATCTCGCCGGCCATGTAAAAGGCCAGCAAGGCGTCAGGGAAGTCGCGGACTGGGTGTCGCATCAGTTCGATCCCGCGCTGAACTGGAATGACATCGAGTGGGTCAGGAGCATCTGGCCGGGCAAGCTGATCATCAAGGGTATTCTCGACGTGGAGGATGCGCGCATCGCCAGCAAGGCCGGTGCAACCGCCATCGTCGTTTCCAATCATGGCGGCCGGCAGCTGGATGGCGCGCCATCGACGATCTCCAGGCTGCCGAAGATTGTTGAAGCGGTGGGATCACAAACCGAGGTGCTGTTCGATGGCGGCGTGCGGTCAGGCCAGGATGTCATGCGCGCGCTCGCTCTTGGCGCCAGAGGCTGCCTGGTCGGTCGAGCCTATATTTACGGCCTCGGTGCCGGCGGAGAGGCCGGCGTGGCGACCGCCATCGACATCCTTCGCAAGGAATTGTCCGTCACCATGGCGCTGACAGGCACGACAAGCATCGACGAAGTGGACGAGCGGGTGCTGAACTAGTCAGGTCGGTCCGGGCGCCTTGGCATTCGCGGCGCTTCTGGCAGGCGATGTAGTCCGCCATATAGCGGTCGAGAGCGGCGCGGAATTCTTCCTCGCGCGGACACTTGCTGCTCGTAGGAACCGTTTGGCTGGCCTCGGTCTCAAACCCGATACGGCCAAAAACAAGTGCGGTCATTTTCGGCTCTCCTGTCACGAAACATGGTGACAGGATGACCCTGCGGGCGGATTTCGTCCGGGTCACACGACCGAATAGTTCCGAAAAGCTCCGAAAAGATGCTATTTTTGCGCTATGGTGGGGAAACGGTTCGCATTCGGTCCGTTCGAGCTTAATCCGGAGGCGGGAACACTGCTCCGGCAGGGCGTTCCCGTTCCGGTCGGATATCGCGGCGTGCTGCTCTTGGCGGCACTGGTGGAACGGCCGGGCGAAGTCCTGTCCAAGGCGACGCTGATGGACGCGGCATGGCCGCACGCGGCGGTCGAGGAAAGCAACCTGTCCGTCCAGATCGCCTTGCTCCGCAAACTGCTTGGGCCGGGGCCTGACGACGCCGAATGGATCGCGACCATCCCCCGGATAGGCTATCGCTTCGGTGGTACGGTGGATTGCCTCGACGCGGCCGCGGCCGTTGCCGATAGCGCCGAGGCCGGACCCTCGATCGCCGTGCTGCCCTTTGCCAACCTCAGCGACGACGCCGAGCAGCAATATTTCGGCGATGGCCTCGCGGAAGACATCATCACCCGCCTGGCGCGGCTGCGCTGGCTCTTTGTCTCGGCCCGCAACTCGTCTTTCACCTATGGCGGCAAGGCGGTCGACGTGAAGCAGATCGGGCGCGAGCTTGGCGTGCGCTATGTGCTCGACGGGAGCGTGCGCCGCTCCGGACAGCGTTTGCGGATCAACGCCAGAGTCAGCGACGCCGACACCGGTCGCCAGATCTGGGCGGAACGCTATGATGCCCAAATCGCCGATTTCTTCGCGCTTCAGGACGAGATAGCCGAGAGCGTCATCGGCGCCATCGAGCCCAGGCTCTACGTGGCCGAGCAGGAGCGTTTCCAGAGCCGGTCGCCGGGCAGTCTCGACGCATGGGGCTTCGTGATGAAGGCAATGCCCTATGTCTGGACCTGGGCCTCGCTGCCGGATTTCGAGATCGCAGAGCGGCTGCTCAAGAAAGCCATCGACATCGATCCCGATTATCCGCGCGCCAATTGCCTGATCGCCTGGGGCCTAGCGGCAAAGGCGATGCTTGGACTGGCCGATGCGGAAGCGGCCTTGCCGACCGCACACGACATGGCGCAACGGGCGATCCGCAGCGACCCGGAGGACCCCTGGACGCACTTCGCAACGGGCTTCGTGCACATGGCCTCGCGCCGTTTCGATCCAGCCGTGAGAGCTTTGTCCGAGGCGATTACTCTCAATCCAAGCCTGGCCTATGCGCATATGATCCTTGGGTCGACCTATGCCTATGCGGGCATGCCCGACGACGGCCTGCACCATGTCGCGCTGGCCGACCGGCTGAGCCCGCGCGACTTCACGCAGGCGGGCAGCCTTTCCGTCATTGGCCTCTGTCATTTCATGGCCGGGCGTTATGCCGAGGCTGCCGAGTTCGAACGGCGTGCGGTCGATCTCAGGCAGAATTTTGGAACGGCCTGGCGCACATACGCCGCCTCGGCAGGCATGGCGGGCGATCGCGCCGCCGCCGCCCATGCGCTGGCGCAGACGCGGCGCCTGCATCCATCCGTGTCCGTGGACTGGGTCGAGAGGTACCACCCGATCGTCCACGAAAAGGATCGCGCGCGCTATATCGAGGGGCTGCGCATCGCCGGATTAGACTGACCGGCTGCGCGATCAACACAGATCGAAGCGGCATGGCACCCAGTGATCTGGGCTCGCCCTCAACTTCTCAATCCTGGCGCTTCCTGCCCCGTGCGCTCGACATATTCGGTATAGCCGCCACCATAGGTGTGGACGCCTTCGGGCGTCAGTTCCAGCACGCGGTTCGAAAGTGCTGCCAGAAAATGCCGGTCGTGCGAGACGAACAGCATGGTGCCCTCATATTGCGATAGCGCCTCGATCAGCATCTGCTTGGTGGCGATGTCGAGGTGGTTGGTCGGCTCGTCCAGCACCAGCAGATTGGGCGGGTCGAACAGCATCAGCGCCATCACCAGCCGCGCCTTCTCGCCGCCTGACAGCACGCGGCATTTCTTCTCGATCTCGTCGCCGGAAAAGCCGAAGCAGCCGGCGAGCGCGCGAAGCGGCGCCTGGCCGGCCTGCGGGAAATTGTCTTCCAGCGTCTGGAACACGGTGCGCTCGCCTTCGAGCAGCTCCATGGCGTGCTGGGCGAAATAGCCCATTTTCACGCTCGGCCCGCGCGCCACCGTGCCGGTGTCGGGGTCGGAAGCGCCTGCCACCAGCTTGAGCAGCGTCGACTTGCCGGCGCCGTTGACGCCCATGATGCACCAGCGCTCGCGGCGGCGGACCTGGAAGTCGAGCCCCTCATAGATGCTGCGGCTGCCATAGGCCTTGTGGACGTTCTTCAAGGTGACGACATCCTCGCCGCAGCGCGGTGCCGGCTGGAATTCGAAATTGACGATCTGGCGGCGCTTGGGCGGCTCGACGCGGTCGATCTTGTCGAGCTTCTTCACCCGGCTCTGCACCTGCGCGGCATGCGACGCGCGCGCCTTGAAGCGCTCGATGAAGGCGATCTCCTTGGCCAGCATCGCCTGCTGGCGCTCGAACTGCGCCTGCTGCTGCTTGTCGGCGATCGCCCGCTGCTGCTGGTAGAATTCGTAATTGCCAGAGTAGGCGGTGAGCGAGCCGGCATCGATCTCGACGATCTTGTTGACGATGCGGTTCATGAACTCGCGGTCGTGCGATGTCATCAGCAGCGCGCCGTCATAGCCCTTCAGGAATTGCTCCAGCCAGATCAGGCTTTCCAGGTCCAGATGGTTGGACGGTTCGTCGAGCAGCATGACATCGGGCCGCATCAGAAGGATGCGCGCCAGCGCCACGCGCATCTTCCAGCCGCCCGACAGCTTGCCGACATCGCCGTCCATCATCTCCTGGGAAAAGCCCAGACCGTCGAGCACTTCGCGGGCGCGGCCGTCCAACGCATAGCCGTCGAGCTCCTCGAAGCGATGCTGCGCCTCGCCATACTTCTCGATGATCTCGTCCATCCGGTCGGCCTGGTCCGGGTCGGCCATCGCCGCTTCCAGTTCCGCCATCTCGGCCGCGACATCGCTCACTGGCCCGGCGCCGTTCATCACTTCGGCGACGGCGCTATGGCCTTCCATGTCGCCGACATCCTGGCTGAAATAGCCGATGGTGACGCCGCGATCGACCTGCACCTGGCCCTCATCGGGCTGCTCCTGGCCGGTGATCATGCGGAACAGGGTCGTCTTGCCGGCGCCATTCGGCCCGACAAGGCCAATTTTCTCGCCCTTCTGCAGGGAAGCCGACGCCTCTATGAAGACAAGCTGACGGCCGTTCTGCTTGCTGATGCTTTCAAGTCTGATCATGCGGTTTCCGGACTATGCCTGCGCTGAAAGGATTTGCCCGGCGCCTTACGCGAAGGACGGCGGCAAAGGAAGAGGCGCAAGCGCCGCAGCGCTTCACCCTCCCCCTTGTGGGGAGGGTCGGCACACCGGCATTGCGAAGCAAGGTCGGTGGGACGGGGTGGGGGTGCGGCGCCGACTTAAAAAGACCCCCACCCCGCTCCGCTGCGCGGAGCGACCCTCCCCACGAGGGGGAGGGTGAGAGCCAGACACACTTCAGAAACAAGATTCAACATGCGGGAAAAACTGAGGAAAACATCACCTGTCATAACCACCCTCGTAGCAACCGGACAGCGGTCGCCACACAACGCAAAGGGATGGTCCCGACAATGCAACGACGTTCGACCGGATGGATGCGTGCCCTCGCAGGCATTTCGCTCGCCATGCTTGCGGTCGCGCAATCGGGTGCGCAGGCGGCGGTTACCCGGAGCGAATATTGCAGCCGGCTCGGTTCTCAACTCGACGGAGCCATCCGGACCAAAGCCGAACCCGGTGCCAGCGCCAGCCAGATCGCCACGGCAGAGGCACTCCAGGACAAGGCCAACCGGTTTTGTGCCGAGCGTAAGGAGGCGCAAGGCATCCGGACCTACGCCAACGCCCTGAAACTTCTTGGAGTGACACCGGTCAACCTCGACCAGTGACAGCAACCATCAATCCGAAGGAAAGCCTATCATGAACAAGTCCCTCCTCTCCGCCCTGGGTCTCGCCATCGCGCTCGGCCTGGCCATGCCGGTTGTCGGCACCAGCACGGCCAACGCGGCCGCCACCACCGCCGCTGCGCCGACCACGGCTCCGGCTCCCGCCACGTCGACCACGGCTCCCGCCGCCGCTGCGTCGACTACGGCTCCCGCTGCCACGGCCAAGCCGGCCCAGGCTGCCGCGCACAAGCACGTCAAGAAGCATGTCAGGCACGGCAAAAAGCACCACCGGCATGTGAGGAAGCACGGCCACAAGCACGTCGCCAAGAAGCACACCCACAAGCGTACCCACAAGAAGCACGGCCACGCCAAGGCGGCTTGATCGCCAGCTTTCTTTCTGACTTCCTCCCGGGAAAAGGCCGCCATTCGCTGAAAAGCGAGGGCGGCTTTTTCTTGTGCGCAACAAGGCAAGTCAGATCCGCTGAAAGTGCGTCTAAACAGACGCTTACGGCAATTCCACGATTCAGATCGTGAACCGCCTCAAGCCACCCCGAGTGCGGCCCGAACCTGCGGTCCGCTCATGCCGCTATCGAAGATGGCCGTGCCGGGATCGAAGCGCCGGGCTTGCGACAGCGGTCCGACCACGACCGGGTCAAAACCGGCGTCGCTCGCCAGCCGCACGGCAAGGGCAACGGCCTCTTCGTCATCGCCGGCGAGCGGAATGCCGATCCTGTGGCCGGCGCGGTGCGCCTGCGATTGCAGCGTTGTCCACATGACCGTGCTGAAGGCGCGAACCAGCTTCGCGCGCGGCAGCAGCAGCGCGACGGCGAAAGCCACGCCGTCCTTGCGGGCAAGTGCGGCGTCGCCGAAAGCGCCGTCGCGCGGCGGGTCGGGCACCGTGGCGTCGAGCAGCACCTTGTCGCCGAGAGCTGCACCGATTTCGGCCGCGACACCGGGCCAGGCCCGAAACGGGATGGCGGCCAGCACCACATCCGCGCCGGCAACGGCATCGAGCGCCGAGCCGGCCGTGGCCTTGCCGCCAAGGCCGGAAAGCATCGAGCGCAGCCGCTCGGGATGCCGCACGCCAAAGCTCACCTCATGTCCGGCCTGCGCCCACAGCCGTCCGACCGTGCCGCCGATCATGCCGGCGCCCAGCACTCCGATTCTCATCTTCGCCTCCTGTTCGCTCACCACGGCAGTCCTTTGCCGTCGCGGAAGAAGCCGCCGGTCGGGCCGTCGTCCGGCAAGGTCGCGGCCCAGACGATGCCGGCCGCCCCTTGCGCCACCGGGCGTCCGCCCGGCCCGCCCATGTCGGTGGCGACCCAACCGGGGCAGATGGCATTGACCAGCACGCCGGAGCCGCGCAGTTCTGCCGCCAGCACACGGGTCAGCGCATTGAGCGTCGCCTTCGATGTCGAATAGGCCGGCGCGCCAGCCCCCATCGAGGCCAGCGAACCGCCTTCGGACGACACATTGACCAGCCTGCCGTGGCCGCCGGCCTTGAGCAGCGGCGCGAAGGCGGCCGCCACCCGCCAGGCGCCGAAGACATTGGTCTCGAACGCCTCGCGGATGACCGTCCAGTCCGGCCGCAAGGCGCGCGAGCCGGTGTCGTAGTGGATGGCGGCATTGTTGATCAGCACATCGAGCCGTCCGAACCGCCGCTCGACCTCATCGGCTGCCCTTGCAGCCGCGTCGGATGCCGCGACATCGAGCGCGATGGCCTCGACGTGGCCGTCGAGCCCTTTCGCCGCGGCCTCGCCCTTGGCCAGATCGCGCACGCCGAGCAGCACGGTGAAGCCAAGTTTCGCCAACTGGCGGCCGGTCTCCAGCCCGATGCCGCGGTTGGCGCCGGTGACGAGGGCAAGTTTTTTGGGATGCGTGGTCATTCTCGGATGCCTCTGTTTGTCGTCTCGGGGAAAGATGGCACAGGCCGAATTGGTTTGTTAGGCAGCGGAGATCGCAGTCATTGTGCGATCAAGCGCATGAGTGATCGAGCTGTCCGACGTCGCGTTCCGTCACGCCCCCCTCTGTCCTGCCGGACATCTCCCCCGCAAGGGGGAGATTGGATGTTGGCTCCGCCTTCGCCAATCATCGACGTTGCAGGATAGAGCAGCGCGATTGAAGCTGCCGATCTCCCCCCTTGCGGGGGAGATGTCCGGCAGGACAGAGGGGGGTGTTCAAGCGCCGAGGTTTCCGCAATTTGCCCTTCCCAAACCTCATGCCCGAGCGGGAATCGGGTGTCGCCAGACGTCTCGCCATGCGATCGTCCACCCATCACGAGGATCGGCCATGCTCACGCTTCACGATTATCTGCCATCGCAAAATGGCTGGAAAGTCCGGGTCCTGCTCGGCCTGCTGAAGATCCCTTGCGAGACCCGCCTCGTCTCGATTTTCGAGGGCGAGAGCCACACTGATGCCTTCCTTGCCCTCAATCCGGCCGGCGCGGTTCCTGTGCTCCAGCTCGAAAATGGCAGCGCCATCGCCGAGTCCAATGCGATCCTCACCTATCTCGCCGAAGGCACGCCTCTGCTGCCGTCGGACCGCTTCCGGCGCGCCAAGGTGATGCAGTGGCTGTTCTTCGAACAGTACAATGTCGAGCCCGTCATCGGCTCACTGCGCTTCTGGACCTTGACCGGACGGCTCGAACGCAACCACGCCATGGTTGCCGGCAAGCGCGAGGCCGGCGCCCGCACGCTGGCCGCCCTGGATCGCAGCCTTGGCGAGACGCCGTTCCTCACCGGAAACGACCTCACCATCGCCGACATCGCCATCTATGCCTACAGCCATCGTGCCGGCGATTGCGGCTTCTCGCCGGCGGACTACCCGGCATTCCTCGCCTGGACCGGCCGCGTGCGCGACGCCGTCGGCCAAGGCTATCCGATCCATCCCTACAGCATCGACCCGCATTCGGGCGGTTGAGGACTACTTTTTGCCCTGCGGATAGATCGTCTCGCCACGCTTCAGCATCGCCACGAAGGTCTCGATCTTCTTCTTGCGGCCGGCCTCGGTCTTCATGTTGTGGGTGCGGAAGGCGAGCGAGAAGCGGTTCTGCGCGCTGAGTTTTTCCAGCATCGCCTTCGCCGCCGGTTCGGCATCGATGGCCGCCTGCAAATCGTCGGGGATTTTCATCTCCTTGCTCCCGCCATAGGCGCGCGCCCAGCGCCCGTCGGCCTTGGCGGCTTCGACCTGTTTCAGCCCATGCCCGGTCATGCGGCCCTCCTCGACCAGCCGCGCGACATTGTCGATGTTGATCTTGCTCCAGATGCTCTTCTTGCCGCGCGGCGTGTAGCGCTGGAGAAAACTGTTCTCGTCCAGCCCCTTGCGCACCGCGTCGATCCAGCCGAAGCACAGCACGACGTCGATGGCCTCCTTCGGCGTGATCGACTTCAGTCCCGACCCGACCTTGTGCACCTTGATCCACACTTCGCTTTCGGTGGCGTGGTGCTGGCCGAGCCAGGCATAAAAACTCGCCGCGTCGGGGAATTCCCGGACCTTGTCCGGATCGACCTTGACCGGCGCCATCAGCGGGCCTGCCGGTTCAGAATCATTGTCGCTGGCGTCCCTGTCATCTTGCCTCCGTCGTCCTGCGATTCCCGGCATCATGGCATCGCCCACCGTCAATTCCCGTCAGCAGTGAGGCACGGTGCCGCGAAATAGGGAACGCACCATACATCGCCGTGTTGCGGCTGGAGCGCAACCGACCAGATGGAGGAGCGCGACACGTCGCCACCGTGCTATAGGACCACAAATGCCAGGCTTGGGGGACATGCCACAATGAAATCTCTGCTCTTCGGCCTTGCCTTGCTGCTGCCGGGCGTGGCGCTGGCCGAACCGGTCGAAACCCGCAAGATCATCACCGCGCTGACCGGCGACTTCAACGGCGACGGCGCTCCCGACCTTGCCATGGTGGTCGAGACCGGGCCGACCGACCCGATGGACATCCATTTCTTCCTCGGGGACAAGGAGCACAATTACCTCAAGCCCGTCGAAATCGTGCGCGAACAGATCGGTGGCGAGTGGAACGGTTACGACCAGCCGGGCTACGAGAACTCCGACACCGAGCCGGAACTGACGATGCTGCCCAACGGCTCGATCAAATTCTATCTGCCGGCGCCGGAGATCGGCAGCGAGCGCACCAACCAGACGCTGACCATCGCCTACCGCGACGGCGCCTTCATCGTTGCCGGCTTCGCCTACGATTCCGATGATTACCTGCAGGAGAATGCCGCCAGCACCTGCGACTACAATGTGCTGACCGGCAAGGGAACCAGTTCGAAGCAGCAGCCGGACGGCAGCACCAAGCACAAGACCGTGTCGGCTGAAGGCCGGACCGTCGCATTCCGGGACTGGAACGCGGGCGACGCTTTCGCCGCTTGCCAGGAATAAGGGGCGCGCCCTGTCCCTCGGCCGGCTTCAGGCCGGTGGCGGCATTGCCGGTGTCAGCCCGTGGCGGCGCATGATCTCCATCATCCCAGCCTTGTCAGGCGGCCCGCCGGCAGCGGCGTTGAGCAAGCCGAATGCCTCGCGGAAATAGTCGGGACCAATTGCCGCCGGCGTGATGACGCACAGCGCCTTGGCATCCCTTGTGCCATTATTGTCGAAGCGATGGACGGCGCCGCGTGGGATGCACAGCGCCTCCCCCGGCCCAACTTCGATTGGCTTGCCGTTCACGGTCCAGGTCAAAACCCCGTCAATGCCGTAGATCGTTTCCTCGTAATGATCGTGGCTGTGCGCCGGCGCGGGCAGGCGCTGCGCGCCCGGCACCATCAGTTCGAAGGTGGCGACGCTGCCGTTCGAATTTTCGCCCGACACCAGGAAACGGACCGACAACCCCTTGGTGCCGATGGTCTCGTTGGCTGGGTTCACCTGAAGATCGGCTGACATTGCGCAAACCCCTCCGGTAAATTACATTTACTAGTTATCTGTAAACTCAATTTACCGGATCGTCAATGGCCACCTCAGCCGAAGTCCTGCAGACCAAGACCACCGACCTTTTGATCGGCGCCCTGCTGCGCGTGCCGGCGCAGGCCATCCAGCGCCGGCTGATCAAGGAGCTCAACGCTGCCGGTTTCGACGAATTGCGTCTGCCGCACATGGCCGTGCTGCAGTTTCCCGGCCCGGACGGCGCGCGCCCCGGCACCATCGCCGAACGTGCCGGCATGAGCAAACAGGCGATCAACCAGCTACTCAGCAGCCTCGAAGGCTACGGCTATATTGTCCGCTCCGACGGCGAAGGCAGCGCGCGTGTGGTTCACGCCACCGAACGCGGCCACGCCGCCTTCTGGAAGATGGTCGACATATTGCGCGACATCGAGGAGGAGTGGCGCACCGAGCTTGGGCCGGAGCGCTTCGACCAGCTCAAAGCGCTGCTGTTCGCCGTCTGGGACAGCCCACTGGTGCGTTGACCGGAACCGCATTCATGTGCGGCATCATCGGCATTTCCGATGGCGCTATCGGTTTCTTCCGTTTCCTTCTCGGCACACCGACCTGCCAATTCCCTGCCCTTGTCCCGTCAAAGCAAAGGCAGAGCGAAATGAACCTTTCAACCAGAAAATCCTGATCGTCGGCGGCGGCTCCGGCATGGGCCTGGCGCTTGCCAGGCGTTGCGTCGAGGCTGGTGCCACAGTCATCATCGCCGGGCGCAGCGAAGCAAGGCTGCGACAGGCACGCGAGGCGTTTGGCAATCCCTCCGGCCTGGAGGTAGCCGTCGTCGACATCGCCCGGGAAGACCAGGTCGCGGCGTTGTTCGCCGAGATCGGTGGGCTCGACCACATCGTCAGCACGGCGGCCGACATCGAGGGCGCCTACAGGCTGCTGCCGGAGCTTGACCTGAAGGCGGCGCAACGCATGGTCGACAGCAAGCTCTTCGGCCCGCTGCTGCTTGCCAAGCACGGCGCGCCACGGCTTGCCGCGAACGGCTCTATGACCTTCATCTCCGGCATCGCCGCGTATCGGCCGGCCGCGCGCGGCTCGGTCGTCGCCGCCGTCAACGCCGCGCTCGAAGGGCTGGTGCGGGCGCTTGCCGTCGAACTCGCGCCGATCCGCGTCAACGCCGTTTCGCCCGGCTGGATCGACACCACGATCTGGGCTCAGGTCGCCGGCGACCGCAAGGCCGAGATGCTGGCGGCGATGGCCGAGCGGCTGCCGGTCGGCAGGGTCGGCCAGCCCGAAGACATCGCCGACGCCATTTTCTTCCTCATCGGCAACGGATTTACCACCGGCACGACGCTGCATGTCGAAGGCGGGCACCGGCTGGTTTAGCTGGCGGCAGTCTTCGCCAGGGTGTTGTTTGGAAACAGTGCTTTGGAGCTATCAGCCGATTCAAGTTCTGAACCCGTCTCGAGGCGTTCCGGCGCCAGCGTGTCCCGCGCGGCGGCGAGCAATTGCCTGAGCGCCGGCGGCTGGACGCGCCGGCGTCGCCAGATCATCGTCAGCGGTGCCGCCTGCATTCGGCCGGGCCATGGCAATTCCCTGAGATCGCCGCGCGCCAGCGCATCGCTGACGGCGAGACGGGGAATGAGGCCGAGCCCGGCACCCCTCGCCACCAGCCGGGCAATGGCGCCGATGCTGCCGACTTCGGCCGCTGGTTTGGGCGGCGCCATATCCGCCTCGGCAAAGGCGGTGTCGAACATATGCCGGTAGACGCATCCGGGCTCCGTCGCCACGAAGCGCAGCGCGGCAAGGTCTGCCAGGTCGCGCGGCGCGGTGCCTTGTCCCGGAGCCGCGACCAGAACCAGCGGTTCGGCCCCTATCGCGCGCCTGGCCAGGCGTCCGTCGGCCGCGCCCTTCGCACCGTCCTGACGCTCGAAGCAGAAAGCGACGTCGATGTCGCCGTCCTCCAGCAAATGTCGCAGCGTGCCGCTGTCGGCCACCTTCATCCGCACGGTGATATCGGGATGGCCGGCCTGGAACCCTGGCAGCCAGGGCGCCAGACGGGCCGAGGCGATCGTCTCCAGCGCACCGATGGTCAGTGCCCCGCTAGTGCGCCCGGCAGCCGCCAGCACCGCCGCGCGCGCCTCGCCGTCGAGCCGCAGCAGCTCTTCGGCGATAGGCTTCAGCGCCAGCCCCGCCGGCGTCAGCTCCAAGCCGGACTTCGAGCGTGTGAACAGGGCAGCGCCCAGTTCGGCCTCGAGAGACTGGATCTGGTCGCTGACGCTCGATTGCGCGAGGTGAACCGCCTCGGCGGCGCGCGTGATGTTGCGGCTGCGTGCCACAGCGAGAAAGGTCTTGAGCAGTCTGGGATGCATCGCCCGGCCGACATCAGGCCTATTGCAGCTGCGGCTTCTTCAAGAAACTGCCGCGGTCGGCGGATTTGACGCGCAGCCAGGTTTCGCGGCCGTCGCGCACCACGCGCATCGGGATCTCGGCGCCGGCCGAGCCGCTGTCCCACAGCTTGCGATAGAAATCGGCGAGACCGTCGACCGCGCCGTCGCGCACCTCGGAGATAACGTCGCCCTGGCGCAGTCCGGCCTTGGCCGCCGGGCCGCCCTCCGTCACGCTCATCACCACCACCTTGCCGTCGCTTTCGGCCGACAGGGCGCCGAGCCACGGACGCGGCGGCTTGGCCACCTGGCCGCGCGTCAGCAGATCATCGAGGATCGGCGGCAACAGGTCGATCGGCACCACCATGTTGATATCGGCGACCTCGCCGGCGCGGCTCATCTGCAGGCGCAGCGAACCGATGCCGAGCAGCGCGCCATCGGCGCCGAACAGCGGCGCCCCGCCCCAGGACGGATGCGCCGGCGCGATGAAGATCGCCTCGTCGAGCAGATACTCCCAATAGCCGGCGAATTCCTGCTTGGTGACGATCTTGGCCTCGACCGCCCGGCCGATGCCGTCGGCAAGCACCACCGCGTCGCCGATCCTGGCCTTGCCGGCATCGCCCAGCGCCACCGCCGGCAGACCGGTTGGCGCCAGTGCCTGGACCAGGCCGAAGCCGGATTCCTGATCATAGGCCAGCGCATGCGCCGGGATGACACGGCCATCATGCGCGGTCAGCCAGACCTCCTCGGCCTCGGTGATGAGATAGCCGATGGTCAGCACCAGCCCGTCATTGCGGATGACGACGCCGCTGCCTTCCCTGAGCGTGCCCAGCGCACCGGCCGTGAAGGCATCTTCGGGAACGGTCGCGCGCACGGCAACGACGGAACGCGGATTGGGATTGATGGCCATGATTTTGTCCTGCGATGCAAATGCTTGGCGGCTTCTCTTATAGGTATGCCTCGGAGGGGATGGTGCAAGGTGCGCATCGATAGTTCTTGCCTTCTCCCGTTGCGGGAGAAGGTGGATCGGCGCGTAGCGCCGAGACGGATGAGGGGTGCTCCAGCGGAGTGAGGCGTCGGCATTCCCTGGAACACCCCTCATCCGACCTCGCTTCGCGAGGCCACCTTCTCCCAGAAGGGGACAAGGAAGAAGCGCTTTTCCCACATAAACAATAGTTCAACGCAAGTTGAACTTTTGCCTCCGCAGCCCTAGCTGTAGATCGATCCGCCCATTCCCGTCCTTCCCTTCCCCACGAGGCCCGACATGACAGACTACACTCCGCCGAAAGTATGGACCTGGAACAAGGCAAATGGCGGCGCCTTTGCCAGCATCAACCGGCCGATCGCCGGGCCGACGCATGACAAGGAATTGCCCGTCGGCAAGCATCCGCTGCAGCTCTATTCACTGGCGACGCCGAATGGCGTCAAGGTCACCGTGATGCTGGAGGAGCTTCTGGCGCGCGGCCACAAGGGCGCCGAATACGACGCCTGGCTCATCAGGATCAACGATGGCGACCAGTTCGGCAGCGGCTTCGTCGAGATCAACCCCAACTCCAAGATCCCGGCCCTGATGGACCGCAGCGGCGCCACGCCGGTGCGCGTTTTCGAATCCGGCTCGATCCTGGTCTATCTCGCCGAAAAGTTCGGCGAATTCCTGCCCACCGAGCAGCCGGCGCGCGCGGAAGTCCTGTCCTGGCTGTTCTGGCAGATGGGTTCGGCGCCGTATCTGGGCGGCGGCTTCGGCCATTTCTATGCCTACGCGCCGCAGAAATTCGAATACGCCATCGACCGCTTCGCCATGGAAACCAAGCGGCAGCTCGATGTGCTCGACCGCCGGCTGGCCGAAACGGAATATCTCGGCGGCAAGGATTACACGATCGCCGACATGGCGGTGTGGCCCTGGTATGGCGGGCTGGCGCTCGGGCGCATGTACAATGATTCCGGCGAGTTCCTGTCCGTGCAGGAATACAAGCACGTCCAGCGCTGGGCGAAGGCCATCGACGCTCGCCCGGCTGTCAAGCGCGGCCGCATGGTCAACCGCGCCTTTGGCGAACCGGCTATGCAGCTGCATGAGCGCCACGACGCCGGCGATTTCGACACCAACACGCAGGACAAGCTGGCCGCCGAAGGCGGCCGCAAAGCCAACTTCACAAGAAAGCCCGCCACGAACCGTGGCGGGCTTTTCCCAAGGCTATGCTGGTGTCGCACCCACTGTCATGGCCGAGCCATGGATCAGTGCAGCACCTCGACGATCTGACGTGTGTCGGGGTCGACCAGAACTGTCTGGTCGTTGATCACGGCAACGCGATACTTGACATTGGGCACTTCGCGCAGTTCGACCTTGTCAGGCACCGGCGAGCCGAGCTTGAGCTCGAGGCCCAACAGATTGACCGACGCCAGCGGCTGCTTCTTGACGTATTCGCGAACCACCGTCTCCTGCTCCGGCTGAACGACGATTGTGTCCGCCACAGCCGCACCGATGCCGCCCATGAGGACGATCGCGGCTGCCACACTCGAAAGATAATGTTTCATAACAACCTCCATATCAATTGCCCGGGCTTCCCGCCCTGTAGGAAAACTCGACCACTGCCACGAGGTTCCATCGCAATTTGTGGAATAAATGCGGCACGCCCAACAAATGCCTATTTTGATTATTTTCGGAAACAGGCGAAAACACATAATCACGGCTTCAAAAATCCGTGATTATTATATTTTTTAGGGATATGTCGTGAAATACACTTTCCTCGGAAGATGCACCCGAGGTGCCCTTTCGAAAGAATGCGATCCCCCTGTTGCCTTAGCGACAGCTAACGTAGAGCGCACGATGTCGTTCCAGATACCGTTGTCGAAGACATGAAAAAGGCTCGCCCGGCCGGGAGCAAGGCGAGCCTCAAACCGTGCCGGCGGAGGTGGCAGCCTCACCGGTCACATCGGGAAAACGCCAGCGCCCGCATCCGGTTCCAGCGCGGATAACATGGCCCATTCAGATGCAACCATGTGACCGTCATGACGTTGTTCGACGCATTAATCTCCAGCAAGGATGATCGCGCCATGGCTCCCCGTCGCTCCGTGACCAAGCATCCCTTCACGCTGATGCTTGTCGTTATAGCGCTGATGGCTCCTTTTGTCGGCCTTGCCTGGCGCACGCGCGAATGGATGGGCTGGTAGCGGGTCATCCACTGCTATCCCAGTATCCGGCCTCACAACTGTCCGGCTTCACAAGCGTCTGGCCTCACAGCGAGACACCGTCGCGATGCAGCGGCGGAACGGCGTCGACCTCGCCCTGATCTGCCGCCTTGCGGGCGCGCCTGTAGATCAGCCGCATGACGAGCACGAAATAGCCGACCTGGAGGAGGACCAGCACGGCTATCGTCCAGCCCAGCGCCTTCCAGAACGACCCGGTGGCCATGTAAGCCCAGCCCGCGACGACAATGGTCGTGGCTGACATCCCCACGAGAAACTGCCCAAAATACATCGATCCCACATCGCCGAAACCACCCGGTTTCGCACGACTCCCTGCCCGAATTCCCAATGCCCGCGGACAAAGTTCCATTATTTTAGCAACTACGCAACTATGTGATCGTCCGACCTTAGCCCACCCTCGAAATTTGTTGCGCGTTGACCTGGTCGGGAGCAATTTGATGCTCAAGGACTGTGGGTAGCGCAGAAAATAAGTCCGGGGGATGGGGAAATGACGCTCGAACTGATTGGAGCCGGTTTCGGCCGCACCGGCACGTGGTCGACTTTTGCCGCGCTGAACAGGCTCGGCTTGCCCTGCTATCACATGCAGGAAGTGATCATGAACAAGGCCAACAAGGGCCATCTCGATTTCTGGCGCAAGGTGGCCAACAGCCCACCCGGCAGCCAGCACGACTGGAACCGCGTCTTCGCCAACTATACGGCGACAGTCGACAATCCCGGCTGCTGCGTGTGGAAAGAATAGCTGGCCGCCTACCCCGACGCTAAGGTGCTTTTGACCCTGCATCCGCGCGGCGCCGAGGCGTGGTACGAAAGCACGATCGACACAATCTACTTCACCGAGAATGTCTGGCAGTTCAAGATCGTGGAATGGCTGACGCCCTTCGGCTGGAAATTCGGCGACATGTCGCGCAAGCTGATATGGGGCCGCACGCTGGACGGCGTGATGAACGACCGCGCCAAGGCGGTTGCCCGCTACAACACCTATATCGACGAGGTGAAGGCTGCGGTGCCGCCGCACAGGCTGCTGGTCTACAAAGTGACCGAAGGCTGGGGCCCGCTCTGCGATTTCCTCGGCGTTGCGCTGCCCAACGAGCCTATCCCCAACCTCAACGACCGCGAGACAATCAAGAAGATCATCCGCGACATCATCAAGGGCTCCTACATCATGCTGGGTCTGGCGGTAGCGGCCGCGCTGGTGGTGTTTGCGGCGCTGTGGTGGTGGCTGGGCTAGCTTCAGGGACACAACGCACGCTTCCCAATGTCGGCGTAATCCTCAGGGCTAACCCCGCCCCGGTACTGGATCGATCGCGGCGGACGGCAAGGCGGCGAATTCGGCTTCACCATGCCGGTGCGCAACCGCGACATGGCAGCGCCGCAAAGCCGGCGCGAGGTCTGCAAGTTCGAATTCCTGAACATCGGCAGGAGCCTGTTTGCCTCGCCGTCCCGGCTGAACGAGGTTCCA
The DNA here is from genome assembly GCF_052115225.1 of Mesorhizobium sp. 2RAF45. Taxonomy (NCBI): domain Bacteria; kingdom Pseudomonadati; phylum Pseudomonadota; class Alphaproteobacteria; order Hyphomicrobiales; family Phyllobacteriaceae; genus Mesorhizobium; species Mesorhizobium sp. 2RAF45. Next base: position 96,117 of record NZ_JBFRGG010000005.1, read on the forward strand.
CTTGATCTGCCTGGAGGAAGGCCTTTTGTCCGATAGATGTGGAAGGTAGCACACTATCGTCACATGGCGGTCGGCCGATATTCTGCCCTGTCCGACGCCCGCTTTTGCCTCCGGTAGGGTAAAGGCATTATATATGAATTGGCTAAAACAGCGGAACATCCAATGGACATTGCCGGAACCGAACAGGACCCGTCGGACCTTTGCTTCAGTCACCTAAGACCTTGGTCCCAAAAGGAAACGCAAAAGACCGATACGGCCCGTCATCGGGAACATCCCGCCTTTGCCATCGTTAACCGCCAAGTTTGCGGACCGGATCCAATTTCGAGGAAGAGCGATGCACCATCGGTCCATCATCACCAGAACAGGCCACGGCCCGGCTACAGCGGTCGCCGTGTTGATGGTCGGACTTGTGGCGGTGGGAATTGTATTCCTCGTCCTGGGCGGCTTGCTCTACCTCAAGGATGAGCCGTCGGATCAACGCGCGCTGTCTTCCCCACCCGCCCGATCGTTTCAGGCTACCGATCGCAGTGCGGCAAACTGATCCAGCTTGCATGCCGCGCGGCCGCCCTCCGAAATGACGGCCTCATAGGGGGAATCTTACTGAAATGTAACTGACTCCTCCACCGTCAAGCCACAATTAGCATGCCCATCGGCAGCACCGAACTATGTCCCGATATAGGGAGAAAGGTTTCCATGTTTCGCTGCCTTTCATTGATGGTCGCCTGGTTGTCGCTCCAATCGTTGGCTTTTGCACAGCCCGTCCCCCCGAAGCCAGACGACGTGATATCAGGCTGCGTCGCGATTGAGGCATACGGTGGCAACGGCAACGGCTCGACCGACAATCTTGCGGCTTGGAATTCCGCCATCAGCCATTTTGGCAATCGGCCGATCTGCATATCGTTCGGGCTTGGGACCTACAGATTCAGCGGTCCGGCCACGGCGAAACCTGGCGTGGGTTCGAGCATTGCGGTCCATGGCGCTGGCCCCAACGTGACCAAGATCGTCTTCGCTGGAACGACGGCAGGATTCAATTTCACGTTGTCGAACGAGGAAGCCATCCAAATGGACGATATGGCTGTTCTATCGGCGACGGCGAACGATCATGATGCGATCGCTGTCACCAGCTCTGATTGCGGAGGGTCAAAACAATCGTCGCGTTTCAGCAATCTGACGATTGAAGGCACGGGAAGTTTTCCCTTTAGAAATCACTGGGGTCGAGGGTTAACCCTTAACAATCTATCGTTTGTTGATGTTGATAGCGTCGACTTCTTTGGAGAGAACGGCTCCAGCATGCAGGGAATTTTTGCTACGGGCAATGCGACCAGTCACTGCTACGCTTTTAACATGATGGTCTCGAAGAGCAATTTCATTAATACTGCGAATGGTATTTCGCTGGGAACATTGTTTCAGGGACTTTTTGTGACTCAGAGCAATTTCCTCAATGGTGAAGCTGGAATAGTCGTTCCAGCGGCCGAATCGGAGGTTGATCAGATCAACATCTCTGATAGTTCATTTGATGTTAAGGGCGATACTATTGCAACTTTTTCCCCGATTGTCGGCCTATATGTAACACACAATACGATTGAGATACCAAAATCCGGAAGCGGGGTCCATATTAATGGCGGTGGCGATCAATTCGTAATTGCAGAGAACAACATCTTCAATCCATTCGGTAAAAGCAGTGGCTCTGGCGTCATTGTCGACAGCGCGGCAAATTTTGGAAACATAACTGGAAACGTTTACCAGTATCTAAGGGTCGCAAATTCCCTTGGTGCAAGCTCAAGCGGATGGAACATTCAGTCGAACGCCTACGGCTCAAAGATTTCGAAGTGGAACATAAATTCTGGCAAGAGAAACAAGGTCGGCGGCGGCTCCCCGTAATCAACGCTTGTTTCCCTTGTCGGGGGGCGGCTGCTGGCCAACACCCTCACCCCATCTTGCCATCCTTCGCTACCGCCCTGCCCCGGCGATAGACCGTGCGGTCCTTTGGCACGGCGACCACCGCCTCGGGCACGTGCTGCGCCGACATGGCGACGAAGTCGGCGCTGGCGCCGACAACGATGCCATAGTCCGCCAGCCCCAGCGCCCTGGCGCCGGCACGGGTCACCACATCGAACGCCGCCTCGAGCTCGCGGTCCTCGTAGAAGCCGGAGCGATAGCCGATCATGTTGGCCCGGTTCAGCATGTCGCCATCGCCGTAGGGCCACCAGGAATCGCGGATGTTGTCGGAACCGCTGAAGACGGTGACGCCAGCCTGCCGCAGGGCCGCCACCGGCGGGAAGGCATGGTTGCCGGGCGCGTTGGTCATGATCGCCACGCCGGCGGCCGCCAGCATCGCGCCGGCCTTCGCCACGGCGTCGGCGGGGATGTCGCCAAGGCCATAGGCATGGCTGACGGCGACATGGCCCGCCATGCCGAGCGCCTTTGTCCGCGCGGCGATCTCCTCGACCTGGAACAGGCCGAGCGCGCCGCCATCATGCAGGTGGATGTCGACGCCGGCGCCATGCTTCTGCGCCAGGGTGAACACCACATCGAGATGGCCGTTCACGTCGCGGTCGAAGCTGGCGGGGTCGAGCCCGCCGACAAGGTCGCAGCCGAGCTTCAGCGCCTCGTCGAGCAGTTCCGCCGTGCCAGGCGAGGACAGGATGCCGCTTTGCGGGAAGGCAACGAGCTGGATGTCGATGAGGTCGCGGTATTTTTCGCGCACGGCCAGGATGGTTTCGACATGGCTGAGCCCGACCGAGGCGTCGACCATGACATGGCTGCGCATGACCAGGCTGCCATTGCCGACGCAGAGCTCGAGCTGGTTCTTCGCGCGCTCCGCCATCGGCGCGGCGCCGGCAAGGTTTCGCGCCTGGAAGGCAACACGCTCGCGCACGTCGAACCCGTTGGTGCAGGGAATGTGCGGGCGCCAGGCATCGCCATAAAACGAGGTGTCGAGATGGATGTGGCCCTCGACGAAGGCCGGCACGACAAGCTGGCCATCAAGGTCGATGATGGCGGGGTCGGCGGTGCCGGGGGCAACGGCGGCGAAATCAGCCGGCGGCGCCTTGCCGGCTGGCGCGATGGCGCTAAAGCGGCCGCCGGTGACGAAGAAATCCGCCAGCGACCCATCGGCCAGCTTCGCGTTGCGAAAAATCGTCTGTTCGCTCAAAATCGTCCGCTCGCTCATGGGCGCCATCTCTCCTGAAAGCGCCAGTCCTCGCCGCCCGCCCGCCGCGGGTCAATGCGGCGGCGGCGAAAAACTGTTTCACGAAATTGCCCTTGGCGAATGTTCCGGCGAGGCAGAGCGCGAATCCGCACCGCGGCTCTTGCCTATTCCGCTTTCGCGGAAGTTTCGGCGGCCCGGCAATGTGCCATTGTGTTATCGCGGCGGTACGAGCCGCCCTGGTTGACGCGGGCGCCCAGCCATCCCAACAATGCGCCCCCCCGCCCGCGTCGGCCATGGCTTGGCACTGTGATCCGTCCGGCGGGCCGGCCTGTTATGACTGCCGCTTCAGCCGCCAACCAGCACCTTCGTCGTCACCAGATTGACGCCGGCCTCGGCGAATTCGTCATTGTGCCGGGCGATGATCTGCTCAGCGCTCTCGCTGGCGCTGTCCAGCGTGCTGTGGGCATCGGAAACCACGGTGACACCGAGCCCCCTGGCGATCGCGCCCCTGACGGTTGCCGCGACGCAAAAATCGCTCTGTGCGCCGAGGATCACGACGCCCCCGTCTCCCTGCCCGGCGACCCAGTCGCCAAAGGCCGGATTGCCGAAAGCATCGCGCACGGATTTGGCGAAGGTCGGCTCATCGTCGGCCTGGCCAAGGGCTGGCCACACCGGCCACCCCGGTTCGCCCGGCGCCAGCGGATCGCCTTCGGGTCCATCATGCCTGACGAAAGCGACCTTGCGTCCACCGCGCCTTGCCCAGTCGATCACCGCCCGGGCGCGCTCGGCAATGGCAGGTGCGTCGTGTATCGGCGGCTCGTGCCGGCCGTCGAACATGCCGGTCTGAAGATCGATCACGACGAGTGGCGCTTTGGCCATGAGGCTGGGTGCTGACATGATTTTTACATAGCATGGCGGGGAAGGCGATCAAGAACTTGCCCAACAAGAAGAACCAGCCTCACCAGACCCTCAACCCGGGGCGCCGGCAAACAGCACCACACCATCCCCTCCAGCCGCTGGCCAATCCCTGATGGTTCGGTCGTAGCCGCCGGTCAGCACCGTGCCGTCGGGGGCGAAGGCCACGGCGTAGATCGGCCCGGTCTGGCTGTCGAACAGGGCGATCTGGTTGCCGGTCTCCATGTCCCACAGCCGTGCCGTGCCGTCGAGCGAGCCCGACAGCAGGCGCTTGCCGTCGGCCGACAGCGCCAGCGTGTAGACCGTGCCTTCATGGCCTTCGAAGCGCTTCACCTCGCGGCCGTTGTCGAGATCCCAGACCTTGATCGTCAGGTCGCCGCTGCCGGTGATCAGATGGTGCCCGTCGGCGGTGAACACCGCGCCATAGGTGCCTTGCTCGTGGCCGTGCCAGCTGCGCAATTGCTTGCCGCTCTCGATGTCCCAGAGTTTCAGCGTGCCGTCGATGCTGCCGCTGAGCGCCTGCTTGCCGTCGGGCGAGACGGCGACCGCGCTGATCGACCAGTCGTGTCCGGTCAGCACATGCAGCACGGAATTGTTGACGAGATCCCAGACGATGACATTGCCGGTGTCATGCCCGCTGACGGCACGCTTGCCGTCCGGGCTGATCGCCAGCTTGTTGACGCCGCCATTCTGGCCGGCCTGGAAGACATGCAGCACAGTGCCGTCGGCAAGTTTGCGCAGCACGATCTCGCCATCGTCGCCGCCCGTCAGCGCGCTGACGCCGTCGGGCATATAGAGCGCGGTGCGCGCCATGTCCTTGTGGACGCCGAGATTGCGGATCAGCTGCTTGCCGCCAATGTCCCACAACTTGATCACACGATCCGTGCTGGCGCTCATGATCGATCGGCCGTCCGGCGCGACCGCAAGCCAGACGACCGCGTCGCGATGGCCGTCCGGCTGCGTCGGCGCCGCCGGCGGTGGTGGCGGCAACGGCGCCACGGTGGGCGGCGGAACGACCGCGACCTCCGGCGGAGCGGCCGGCGCCTGCGGCGCGGATGCCGGCGGCGGGTTGGCGGCTATCGGTGGCGGAGCTGGTTGCGGGGCTGGCGCAGGGGCAGGCTCAGGTGCCGGTGGTGCGCTGGCGACATCCTGGCCCTTCGGCTCGGCGGGTTTGGGCTCGGCAAGTTTGGGTTCATCGGGCTTGGGTTCACTGGGCTTGGGTTCGGCCGTCTTCGGTTCATTCGGCGGTTCGCTCGGCAGGCTGGCCACCTCGCCGCCGCCCCACGGGCCGAACCGGTCGACGGCCAGTGCTGCGAGCACGATCAACGGCAACGCGAAAAAGATCTTGCGCAGGCCGGGCCTGCCGGTCTCCTGCGCCTCGGCCGCGCGGCCGAATAGCGGTGTCCCGGCCAGATGCGTCGGCCGCCCCGGCAATAGCCCGGCCCAGAACAGCACCGCGCCGACGAGGCAGGCGAACGCCAGCAGCGAGAAGGCCACCAGCTGCGTCGCCCAAGGCTCATGCATGACCGTCAGGCCGAAACCCTTGCCGCCCGGCAAGAGATAGAGATGGACAAGGCAAGCCGCGGCCAGCGCCATCAGCAGCACCGCCATCAACCTGTCGGCACCCCTGGTCATGGCGCAAGGCTCATGATGCCGCCAATGACGGCATCGGCCTCGATATTGGCAGGCTGTGGTCGCATCGAATTCCCTCGCCGCGACCGATCTTACGCAAGGCCGCGGCGGAGTCGAGTGGCCGCCGGAGCGAATGCCGCGTGGGCGCGAACGCACGGAAATGGCTGGACATTCCGTGCTTCGTTCGAAACAAGGCTGGGCCAATCAAGGGAGCGTCCATGACACAGGCGACCAAACCGGTGCTGGCCGGCAGGACGGTAACGAGCCTGTCGACGCCCAAATCATGAGCCTGCTGAAGCGCGAATACTCCGGGGCGTCGCCGCTTGCCGGGAGATGACCAAGGCGAGCTACTTCAACTCCACCCAGACAGGCGCATGATCGCTGGCGCCATCCTCGCCGCGCACGTCGCGGTCGATACCCGCCCCCTTCAGTCGGCGGGCGAGCGTCTTCGACAGCAAGATGTGGTCCAGCCTTAAGCCCGCATCGCGCGGCCAGCGGTTCCTGCGGTAATCCCAGAAGGTGTAGAGCGTCTCCTTCGGATAGACCTTGCGCAACGCGTCGACCCAGCCCTGCTCGATGAGGGCGGCGAATGCGGCGCGGCTTTCCGGCTGCACCAGCGCGTTGTCGTCATAGGAGCGCGTGGCATAGATGTCGCGCGGCTCCGGCACGATGTTGTAGTCGCCGGCCAGCACGACCGGCAGGCCGGTGTCGAGGAGTTGCGCCGCATGCGCCTCCAGCCGCTTGTGCCAGGCAAGCTTGTACTGGAATTTCGGCCCCGGCTGCGGATTGCCGTTCGGCGCATAGAGGCAGGCAATGACGATGCCGTCGACCGCCGCCTCGATATAGCGGCTCTGCCGGTCGGCATCGTCGCCGGGCAAGGCATCGCGGGTCAGCACCGGCTCGGCGCCACGCGCCAGGATGGCGACGCCGTTCCATGTCGGCTCACCCTTCCACACCGCGCCAAAACCGGCATCGGCAAGCGCGGTGCGCGGAAACTGCATGTCGCGCGCCTTGAGTTCCTGCAGGCAGACGACATCGGGCTTCGCCACCGCCAGCCATGCCAGCAGGTTTTCCAGCCGGCTGTTGATGTTGTTGATGTTGAAGGTGGCGAGTTTCATGGTTGGATCAGGAGGCGATCCGGCCTGCCCAAGCCTTCACCGTCTCCGCCATGGTCTTCAGATGATCGGACGTCGAGAATCCCGACACACTCTTGCGCGGCTTGAGATCATGGTCGCCATCCTCGAGCCAGATCACCTCGATCGCATCGGACAGCCCATAACCCGCCACCTCGTCGCGCGTGCCGAACTCGTCGCGCGTGCCCTGAAAAATCAGCGTCGGCGTCTTCAGCCCGGTCAAATGCTTGGTGCGCAGCTGGTCGGGTTTTCCGGGCGGATGGAAGGGATATCCGAGACAGACCAGCCCTGAAATCTCGCCCTTGGCAAACATCTCGTCCGCGACCATCGAAGCGACGCGCCCGCCCATCGACTTGCCGCCGATGATAAGCTTCCCGGTCACGCCCTTGGCCCTGAGATCAGCGATCGCCTTGATATATTCCGGGTTGACCGTCTCGGCACGCGGCGGCGGCTTGCGCTGGCCGTAGCGGCGCGCAGCCATATAGTGGAATTCGAAGCGCGCGACCTGGAAGCCGGCGGCGGCCAGCGCCTTGGCGGTGGCGGTCATCGAGGGGGAATCCATCGAAGCGCCGGCGCCATGGGCGAGCAGGATGGTGACGGGAGCGGTGTCGAAGCCATCGAAGAGGAAGCTGGTCATGGGGCGGTCTTCCCGGAAAGGCCGCGTTCCGTCACACCCCCCTCTGGCCTGCCGGCCATCTCCCCCGCGAGGGGGGAGATCGGCAGCTCGCACGCCCGGCCCACCTTTGCAGCGCTGGAGATTGGCGAAAGCGGGTGAGCGCGCAATCTCCCCCCTTGCGGGGGAGATGTCCGGCAGGACAGAAGGGGGTGTTCAAGCGCGACCATTGATCCCCCTCACCCCGCCGTCCGTGCCAGCTGCATATCCACGAACTGCACGCCTTTGGCAGCCACCCCGGCCCATTCGGACTCCGCGTCGAGCTCCAGATACCGCACCCACAGCCGCCGCGCCTCGGGCAGATTGCCGGCGTCGAATTCCAGCCTGGCCAGGTTGAACACCGGATCGGCATAGCTCCTGTCGAGCGCGATCGCCCTCTGCAAATGCCGTCGCGCGGAAGCATCGCGGCCTTGCTCGCTCATCAGCCCGGCGAGGTTGAACCAGGCCTCGACAAAGGCCGGATCGAGCTTTATCGCCCTGGCATAGTCATGCGCGGCATCCGCCGCGTGGCCGCCGGCGCGCAGGCAGTTGGCGCGGTTGAAGGCGGCGATGGCGTCGCTGGGGTCGATGGCGAGGCAGCGCTGGTAAAGTGCGGCAGCACCTTCGTGGTCGCCGCCCTCCTCCGCCGCTTCGGCCTCGGCGAACAAATCTTCCAGCGTGTCGTCGCCTTGTGCCGCGGCGCCCAGATCGAACAGCAATTGCCCGTCGAGCTCGCTCTGGCCGCCTTCGAGATAGATTGCGTCGGGGCGGCCGTGCTGCGAGCCGACGTTGAGCGATTTGGCGGTGAGCGAGGCGACCGGACCGGAGCGGTGCACGGAGCGGGCGATCGCGCCCCAGGTCGCGCCGCCGGCCACCAGCCCGGCATATTTGCGCGCCAGGATCAGGTCGCGGAAGGAATAGGGTTCGCAATCATGCTCGAACGCATCGAACAGCGACAGCAGGTCGAGGTCGGCGCCCAACAGTCGCGATTGCTCGATCAGCGATTGCCGCGACAGTGATGACGCCTCCGGCGCCTTCATCAGGCCGAGCAGGCGCAAAAAACCGTTCTCGCTGATCAGCGTGCGCCCGGCCGCGCGCTCGACGGCGACGCGGCGCTCGATCCCGACATCGCCGTTTTTCGTCAATCCGGCCTTGGCGAGCAGCGCGCGGCCGAACACGACATGCGTCGTGCGCCTGGTGATGCCGCGCCTCAGCTGGCCGTGCTGGCGCTCGACCTCCCGCGCGGCGAGCCGCAAGGGAAATGCCGCCAGCGCGCCGATGGTACCGAAGACGGCCCCCGGAACCGAAACGGCCGGTGCCGTCATTTCTTGCTCTTGCCGACCGCCTTGAGCAGACTGGCCTTCAGCGGATTCTCAGGCGCGCCGCCCGCTGCCGCCTTCTTGGCGGCGGGTTTGGCCACCACTTCGTCGGCCTTGCTCTTCGACTTGGCCGGCGGCTTCGACTGCGACAGGCTGGCCTTCAGCGCATCCATCAGATTGATGACATTGCCACGCTCGGGGGCGGCCGCGATGATCGGCTTGTGGCCCTTCAGCTTCTCGCGGATCATCGCCATCAGCGCGATCTCGTAGCGGTCCTCGTAATCCTTCGGATCGAAGGTGGTTTCCTTCTGCTTGATCAGCGCTTCGGCCAGTTCGAGCATTTCCGGGTCGGGCTTGCCGGCCGGGATGTTGCCGAAATATTCAGCCGTGCCGCGCACTTCGTTCGGGTTCCTCAACGTGCACACGAACATGCCGTTCTCGCGCGCGCCGATCGTCACCACCCGCTCGCGGCTGGACAGCACCAGCCGGGCGATCGCCAGCTTGCCGGATTTGCGCATGGCTTCGCGCAGCACGGCGAAGGTTTCCTCGGCCATCGCCCCGTCCGGCGCCAGGTAATAGGGCGCGTCCTGGTAGATGACATCGACCTCGCCCTCGTCGACGAAGGCCTCGATGTTCATCGTGTGGTTGGATTCGATACGCACCGCGTCGAGGTCGGCATCATCGATGATGATGTACTGCTTGTCCTCGTACTCGTAGCCCTTGACCAGGTCCGAGCGCTCGACGAGCCCGAGTTCGGGATCGACCGGCTTCATGTTGATGCGGTTATGCGTCTTCTTGTGCAGCTGATTGAACGAGATGCGCTCGCTGGTCGTCGTCGCCGGATAGAGCCGGACCGGACAGCTGACGAGGCTGAGCTTGAGATAACCCTTCCAACTTGCCCTGGGCGCCATGATACACTCCTACGCGGCCATGCACTGATACTGCTCAGCGCTTTTCGTCCGAAGGACGAACAAGGCTGCGCAAATCCTACACCGACCCCGCAAGATACTGGCAAATCCCTGACGAAGTGTTTTAGGGCGCTGGAGGGTCGCGGGCGGAGGATAATTCAAATTGTATGAAGCGTCGATGGACTTGGACTCCTTGGCCTAGACAGAGGTTGACAACGACAAGCGCCCCATTTCTTCGTCATCCTAGGGCGGAGCAAGGAGCGAAGCGACGCGGCGCAGACCCTAGGATGACGAAAGATGGGTCGGCACATCCCGCGCAAAATCCTCGATATCCGCCCAGGGATCGCCCGACGTCTCCAGCAGCCCCGGCAGCGAGGAATAATTCAGGTCCTGCGGCGCATCGATCGCCTCCAGATCGCTCCAGCTCACCGGCGTCGAGGCCGGCAGATTGGTGCGGGCGCGCAGCGAATAGGGCGCGGCGGAAGTGTGGCCGCGGGCGTTGCGGTGGTAGTCGATGAAGATGCGCTTCTTGCGGTTTTCCTTGCCCATGGTGGTGGTGAATGTGTCGGGCGCGGTCGCCGCCAGATGGGTGGAGATGGCGCTGGTCGCCTGGTGCAGCTTCTTCCAGTTCTGCTTTTTCGTCACCGGTACGGTGATGTGGATGCCGCTGCCGCCGGACGTCTTGGCGAACGGCACCAGCCCCAGCCCCTCGAGCTCGCCCTTGATGTGGACGGCGGCTTCCACCACTTCGCGCCAGGAAATCCCCGCGCCCGGATCGAGGTCGAAGACGATCTGGTCGGGTTTGTCGAGGCTGGTGCGGTGCGTGCCCCAGGTGTGGAACTCGACGACGCCGAACTGTGCCAGCGCCAGATAGCCTTTTGCCCCTTCGACCGAGAGATAGGATTTGGTCTCGCCCTCGGAATTGGTCGCCTGGAACGTCACCACCGAAGGCGGCATGCCGGTGAAGGCGTGGCGCTGAAAGAAGCAATCCTTTGGCAGGCCGGTCGGGCAGCGCACCAGCGACACCGGACGGCCAAGGATGTGCGGCAGCATGAAGTCGCCGACCAGCGCGTAATAGACGGCGATATCGAGCTTGGTCGGCCCCGTCTTGCCGAACAGCCGCCGCTCCGGATTGGTCACCCAGATGGTGGCAAGATCCGCCTCCGAGATCAGCCGCTTGCGCTTGGCCGAGACCGGCGTCGACAGGCCGACATCCCTGAGACCGCGAAACACGCCATGGCGCAACGCATTGTCCGCCGTGCGGTTGGCGTAATGGATGCGCGCCGAGAACAGCGGCTTCACCCAATGCATCTCGCGCATGATCTCGCGCGGCACGCCTTCCGGCGCCGTGGCGCCGGATGTCAGCGGCTCCAGCCGTGCCAGCAGGTCGGCTGCCGTCTCGGCATCGAAGCCGGTGCCGACCTTGCCGCGATAGTGCAGCTCGCCGTCCTCCCACTCGGCCATGCCGAGTGCCGCCAGCCCTTCCGCCGCGTCGGAAACCGTGTAACCCGCGATAACGAAATCGTCCTTCTGCAGCGCCTTGCACTTGGTCCAGCTCTTGGTGCGGCCGCTCTGGTAGATCGCGCTGGCGCGCTTGGAGACGACGCCTTCGAGCCCGAGCTCCGTCGCCTGGTCGTACAGGCCCTGCCCCGAGCCCTCGACATGGTCGGAGAACTGGATGGCGGAATTCGCCCCGAGCCCGCCAAGCAGCTCAGCCAGCAGCGCCTTGCGCCGGATGAGCGGTGCTTTCAGCAAATCCCAGCCGTCGAGATGCAGGAGGTCGAAGGCATAGAAATGCAGCTTGCTGCCGGCGCCTTCGGCCAGCGCATCCTGCAGCAGCGCGAAGCGGCTGATGCCCTTGGCGTCGAGCACCACGATCTCGCCATCGATGATCGCCTCGCGGCACGGCAGTTTGGCGAACGCATGCGGCAGGTCGCCATAGCGCTTCGTCCAGTCGATGCCGCCCCGGGTGATCAGCCGCACCTGCCCGTCGGACAGATGCGCCATGGTGCGGTAGCCGTCGAATTTGATCTCGTGCAGCCAGAGTTCGTTGGTGTTCTCGGCAGGGCCTTCGCCGCCCGGCGGCTTCAGTGCCTGCGTCGCCAGCTGCGGCTCGATACGGCTGAGCGCCGGCGCCTTCATCGCGCCTGGCAGTTCGCCGGGCTTCAGGGAACCCGGCTTTGGCGCGGACTTCGCTGGCGGTTTCGCGGCGGCCGCCAGTTCCTCGATGCACAGGCCGGATTTCACGCTTTCCGGCCGCGCCTCCAGAATATTCAGCGCCGTGTCGGCGGCGAGGTCGCGCTCCTTGAACAGCAGCCAGTTCTTCTTGTTCTCGTCTTCGCCGGGCTTGGGCTTCAGGCGGGTCAGCATCCAGCCGCCATTGAGCTTTTCGCCGGCCAGCCGGAACTTGAAAGCGCCGGTGCGCAGGCTCTTCTCGACATCGTCCATCGGCGCCCAGGTGCCGGTGTCCCAGACGATCATCGGCCCGCCGCCATATTCCCCCTCGGGAATGACGCCCTCGAAATCGATATATTCGAGCGGATGGTCCTCGGTCTCGACCGCCAGCCTCTTGTCGGCCGGATTGAGCGAGGGCCCACGCGGCACCGCCCAGCTCTTCAGCACGTCGCCGACCTGCAGGCGCAGATCGTAGTGATCCGCCGTGGCGTGGTGCTTGTGGACGACGAAGCGGTTGTCGTCGCCAGTGATCAGCCCGCCGGCCGGTTCCGGCGTTTTGGAAAATTCGCGCTTGGCGCGATAGGTTTTGAGTTTGGCGGGAGCGGGCATGGGTCAGCGCTCGAAGCGCTTGGCAAGCAGGAGCAACCGCCGCGTTCCGGAACGGATGGAAGTCACGCTGTCAATCGTCGGCGGCCGGCGTCAGCTCGAGCTCGGCCGGCGACAGGCCCTGCTGCAGCTGGCTCAGCCGGAACTCATCCACCCAATAGGCCTCACCGTCGACCAGCACGCGGGCGCGGTAGGCGCCGTCAGAAAAGCTCTGCGCGGTGATGTAGACCTTGTGGGCGTCGAGCGCCTTGCGCACCGCGGCGCGCTTGGCATTCTGGCTGGTGACGGGACTGAACATGACGCTGCCCTCGGTCGCCCTGACACATCAGGCGACTGGCTCAAGGATGACGGAGACGAACTGTCCTGTCAATTTCGCGGGTTGGCGACCGTGGCCGACCGTTACGACCCGCTGCTGTTGAGCGTGTTGCCGATTTTCGTGAACTTGGCGTTGATCGCATTGCCGAGCGCACCGGCGCCGGCGATGATGGCGAGCGCGATGAGGGCGGCGATCAGGCCATACTCGATGGCGGTAGCACCGGTTTCATCTCGCATGAAACGGGAAACAATTGATGGCATTGCAAGCCCTTGGTTTCTTAGCCCTCACACAACCTAGTACAGATCGTGAGTTGCAGTTCGGTTAAATTCTGCCAGAGTTTTGAAGGTGCTTGCCCGCGGGATTGAATCAAAACATGAAGCATCGGCCATGGCTAGGGACAGGCAGTCCGGACCGGAGCTGTTTTCAACTTGCCGGTCCGGAACCACCCACCGCCTTGTGTCCTTCCCAAGACACTGAACCAGATAAAAGCATCGACGCCGATCCGCTTTGACATGGATCAAGTGCGCAGCCGCAGGCACCGGCCGGCGGCCAAGATGGCGAGGCGCGGAACGTCTCCTGGCGCCGGCCCCATGCCGTTGGTCTCGCGAAAACCCGCATCCCTGTCGAAATCCGCTTCCGGCGAACGACATTGGTGCGGCGCCGACGAGGCGCGATCACCTCAAACAGGGAGCACCACCATGGCCAAGATGCTTGTCATCTACAAAACCCCCGCCGATCCGGCGGCCTTCGAGCGTCACTACCACGACATTCACGTGCCGCTGGCCAAGCAATTGCCCGGACTGCATCGCTACGAGATCAGCCGGTCGCCGGTCATGAACGTCCTGCCGGGCGAGACGCCCTACAGGGTCGCCATCCTCTATTTCGACAGTCTGGAGGCCATTCGCACAGCCTTTGCCAGCGAGATCGGCCGCGCCTGCGCAGAGGACCGGCGCAAATTCGCCGGGGATGACGATCTGGTGACGATGCTGCTCTTCGACACCGAGCCGCTGTGAGCCGTCACGTCGTGGCGCACGGCCATCAATTCCTGCTCCCGAAGCCGCTTCGGGAGCCGTTCTTCAATTCTTCAATTCTTCAATCGCCGAAATCGCCGCATCACGCCCTGCACGGCCTTGTACAGCCCGGGCTTGGAGCGCACGAAAAGCTCGGTCTTGCCGCGCAACTGGATAAAGGTGGTCGAGCCCCGGCCGCGCAGCGTCACCGCCTCGCACAATTCTGCCAGCACCGCGCTCGAAGCGCCGATGTGCTGCTTGTAGCCCTGGCTGCCGACCGACAGGTCGAAACAGTCGAGCCCCTGCGCCACCCCCCACATCATCAGCTTGCCCATCGTCGTCAGGCCTGGCGAGGCGTTGGCCACCGCGTCGTGATCGATCCCGAGCAAAAGCGCGTGCAAGGTGCCCTTCATGACAAGTACGTACATGACGGCGAGATAGGCTTCACCGACACGCAGCCCAAACAGCCGCACAGAGCCGTCGGACAGGCCCTGCAGGGCGGCATTGCGGTAGAATTCGACGATCGGCGCCTGCGTCAGCAGGTCGAAGCGCCCGAGTTCGCGGAAGCGGTTGAGCCTGAGCTCGAGCAGCGTCGCGAAATGCGCCTCCACCATGTCGGGCGTCTCGGCTTCGACCAGATCGAGCTTGCCCATCTGTTCGAAGCGGCGGCAGTGCTTGTGGAAATTCTTGGCGAAGGACGATTTGCAGATGCGCTTGATCAGCGTCTCCGGATCGCCGCTCAGGGCCAGGCTCGAAGCGATCTGGATGGAATCGCGCGCCTGCGAAAGCAGCGCCAGCGGATTGGCGACGCCGTGAATCTCTCGCGGAATCCCCGCTATGTGGAAGCGGTCCGTCGGCGGCAGCACGGCGCGCACCGCCGCCCAGGCGGCGTCGGCGCTCTGCGTGGTCCAGGGCCTCGCATCGGCCAGCAGCGGCGCGGAATAATCGCACACGCCGCAGCTCAGCCATTCGATCACATAATGGCCCATGGCCCGGCGGCGCATCAGCGGCAACAGCATGACCGGCGCGCCCGTTGCGGCGTCGTTGACCTCGACGACCAGCAGTTCCGCGCTTTTGGGCATCAGACGGTTTGCGATCCCTTCCACCCAGGCAAGGCCCTGATGGCCCGTGCACAAGCCGGTCGCCTCGAGGCGCAACCACAGCGGCCTTACGGAATCGAAGCTGGTGTGCAGCCGCGCGGCAAAGCGCGCGGCGGCGCCCCAACCGGCGATAATTGGGGAAAGAGGTTGGTCCGGTGCATCCCCAACCGCGACTATTCGCACTGCCTGGCCTGCCACGTACTTCTCCCGTCGTTCAGGCCTGCTCTCAACGTCCTCCACGCGAACGCCGCAAACCTCGCATCAGTCTCTGGGCCACATTGAGCAGCCGTGGTTTGGATCGCACGAAGGCCTCGGTCCGGTTGCGTAGATCGATGGCGTTGCTCGCCGCCCTGCCCCGCATCGTGTACCCATGGCAGAGTTCCACAAGAACCGAACCCTTGGCGCCCATATGTTCCTTGTAGCTCTGGTTGCCGACCGACAGGTCGAAATAGCCGAAGTCTTGCTCGCGTGCCCAACTCATCAACCTGCCAATGATCGCCAGTCCGGGTGAAACATTGGGCACGACGCTCTGGTCCATGGCTATCAGCAGAGCATGAACAGTCCCTTGATGGACAAGCAGATATTGAACCGCGATCAGGGAGCCGCCGACGCGCAGCCCGAAGAGCCGCACCGAGCCGTCCGACAAGCCCTGGATGGCCGCTTCACGGTAGAAATCGACAACCGCCTCCTGCGTAAGCAGGTCGAAGCGGCCAAGCTCGCGGAAGCGGCTGAGCCGCATCCGGACCAGTTCGCCGAAGATTTCCTCCACCTGGTCAGGCGAACCGGCCTGGACGAGTTCCACATCGCCGAGCCTTTCGAGCCGGCGCCAGTCCTTGCCGAATTCCTTGGCGAAAGATGGCCTGCAGAGACGCTTGAGCACGGTTTCCGGGTCGCCGTCGATGGCAAGACCGAAGGTGGTCTGGACGGAATCGCGCGTGGTCGTCAGCAAGGCCAGGGGATTGGCGACGCCGCTGATCTGCTGCGGTATTCCCGTGATATGGAAGCGATCCGCCGACGGCAGCACGGAACGCACCGCCGCCCACGCAGCCTGCGCCGATTGGGCGGTCCACGCACCCGCATCGGCCAGCAGCGGTGCCGAATAGTCGCACACGCCACAGCTCAGCCACTCGATCACCCGATGCTGGAAGGCTGATCGCAGCATCAGCGGCACCAGCATCAAGGGCGCGCCCGTCACCGCGTCGTTCACTTCAACGATGAGCGGCTCCGCGCCTGCCGGCATCAGCCGCGCCACGATCCCCTGCACCCACGCAAAATGCTGGTGGGCGGTGCAGACACCGTCCATTTGGAAGCGCAGCCAGAGCGGCCTGACCGCTTCAAGGCTTGTGTGCAATCGCGCCGTGTACGCATCGTTCGCGGGGACGGTCACCGGACGGGAGGCTTCCCCTACGGGCAAGCCGTCATCCACCGCAGCAATTTGTACCACCTGGCCAGCCACATCCATCTCCTATCGCTTTACCGCGGCGAACGTGACCGCCCGCCGCCAGGAGCCCAAACGGCTGTTACGCTGCTGGTCCGGATGCTCGATGTTCCACATGCGGTGGTGCGCGAAATACCATGATGCCGCGAGCACGAAGGTCTCGGAGACCGCGGAGCCCAGCAGCGCCCATGGTGGGGACGCGACGGCCAGCAGGATGGCGATCAGCGCCAGCCCGACGATGGCGCCGCCCATGGTGATGAAGGCGACGATGCGGAAATCACCGAATATCTCCAGGACGATGCGGGGCATGATGTAGAGCATGATCGGGATAAAATTGACCGTCACGAAAAGCCCGATGAACTCGACCGAGGCATCCTGCAGGGCCTGGGACTTGATCATCGGCAGGACGAACAGGATGGCGCATCCATAGGCCAGGCCGCCGAGCCCCATGACGACCGACCAGATCTTCGCCTGCGACCAGACGCGGCGCGTTTCATTGTGCCGCATCAGCTTGGCGAGCTCCGGCTGCGTCATGTTGACGAAAGCAAGGCTGATGATGCGCAGCGGCGCGAACAGCACGATCACCGCCGCCAGCGGCGCGTAGGCCGCGGGTCCGGCAATGCCGGCGACCAGCAAAGCCAGGCATTGCCCCTGGATGTTGGTGGTGGTCGCGCTGAAGGCCGACCAGCACAGCTGGCGCCAGAGTCTGGTATAGCGCCGCCGCGTCGGCATGCGGAAGCTGATGCGAAGCGTGCGGGGCGCCAGCCGGGCCAGCACGAGGATGCCGATCACATTGGCCGCGGCAAGGGCATAGAACACGGTCTGCAGCGCGGCCTCGGCGAACCAGATCGCCAGGGCGGCGAACACGGTGCCGGCGATTGTGAAAGCCGCGTCGCTGACGGAGACGATCACCTGCTGGCGGCGCGCGAAGAATGCCGTACGCATATGGCTGCGCAGCGACCAGGCGCCGACAAAGCAGCCGGCCGCGATGCCGCTCGGGTCGCCCAGGAGACGCATCAGGATAACCGTGCCGACGGCCATCAGCAGCGCCACCACCAGCGCCGCGGATCCGAAGGCCACGTCATGAGCATCGACGCCGGCACTGTTGGTGCTCTTGCCCATCCATATCGAGGCGGGAACGGCGGTCAGCGATCTGATGTAGGACAGGCCGACGCCGCCCATCACCATGGCGATGGCGAAGAGGCCGTAGCCTTGCGCCGACAACATGTGCAACAGCGCGATGTTGAGGGCGAAATGAAAGCCGCTCTGCATCGCCTCGCCGCCGATCATCAGCACGAGGCGCCGCACCAGATGGAGGGGGAACTTCACGGCCTTGTCTCCGCCTGGCGGGTGCTGGCCGTCCGGCCCGGCCTTGCGATGGCAGCCTTCAGCTTGTCGGCGGCGATCGCCGCGATCGCGGCCGCTGCGACCGGTTCGCTGAACACCGTCTCGTAGCGCTTGCGCCCGGCGGCGACGAAACCGCGCCAGGCTTCAGGGGCGAGGATGATCTCCTGCAACTTCGCGGCCAACGCTGCTGCATTGCCTGGCGGAACATGCCAGCCGGTCTCTCCGTCTGCGACCACTTCGACCAGCCCGCCGATCGCCGACACCAGCGGCGGCCGGCCATAGGCCATCGCCTCGATGGCGACGCGGCCGAGCGATTCCGGACGCCGCGACGGCACGGTGACGATGTCGGCCCAGCGATAATGCTCCGAAGGGTCCGGGATGAAAGGCAAGGTGCTGACCTGTCCGGCCAGCCCCATGGTTTCGACCAGTTCGGCCAGGGCGCGCTCGCGCTCGACGCTTTCGAAGGCGCCGCCGACCAGCCGCACCTCGATCCTTGACTTGACTTCGGCCGGCAGCGAGGCGATCGCCTCCAGAAGCACTTCCTGGCCCTTGATCCGGTTGACGCGGCCAAGCAGCAGCACCCGCAGCGGGCGCTTGCCGTCATAGGTCATCGCCTCCGCCGACGCCGGACCGGCAACGCCATTATAGACGACGTAGGAGCGCGCGGATCTGGGCTCGCCGAACGTGTCGCGCGTCGCTTTCGAGTTGAAGATGAGATCGGCATGGCTCCAGTGCATGAGCCCGACGAGGATCCGGCGCAGCACGCCTTCGGGAATTTCATGGATGTGCAGCAGCGCCTTGGAAGGCAGCAGGCGCGAGGCCAGCGCATAATCGGCGACGATCGAAGTGTTGACATAGACGAGGTCGCAAGCGCTGAGGCGCCGCCATGCCCGCCACAGCGCGACCGGCAGCCGCGCCATCTCGATGGTCGCCAGCCTCAGCACCGCCTGGCGCCTGAGCACCCAGAGCGGCTCGAAGACGATGCGGCTGGCATGAGGCTTCAGGATTTCGACGATCGGTCCGCTGCGCGGCAGGACCACTTCGATGTCGGCCGACGGAAACGCGGCGCGCAGCGCCGCCACGCTCTCCGCGAAGCTGCGGTCGGAGCCGTAGAGTTCGTACCCCTGATGGATGCAGGCAATCCGCATCTTCACGCGCATCTTTCTGCCAGCGGTGGTGTGACAATTCCGCCGCCTGACCATACCGGCGATCGGAAACGTCAAGCCCAACACCCCTTTGGACTTCACTGGTTTTCAGTGCGGTCATGAAACGGATCTGTTCCGGTTCACCACACCAACGCTGCACGCCTTCCGCCGTTTCCGGCGCGCAGAAGTCCATCAGCAAGGTTCATGCCGGGCTAATATATCCATTTATATCCATTAGCGGGCCGACTGGCCCCGGCATCGCCTCGTTTCGGTACACATACGTTCGGAAAGTTGACCGATAGTGAAACAACTCCGGCGGCTGGAACAAATATTTTACAACCCGAATGCGACAATGGCTGGAATCGGGCCTGGCAGGCTTATTGCAAGGCCGAGACGGGACAGCCTTCCACAGCGGGTCGGACGGATTTGAAAGCGCCAGCAGCCATGAAACCGGAACAGCCTTCCATCCTGATCCTGGGAACGCGCGGCATCCCCGCGGCCCATGGCGGCTTCGAGACCTTCGCCGAGAGACTGGCGCTTTTTCTGGTCGCACGCGGCTGGAAGGTCGGCGTCTACTGCCAGGAAGAGGTCGAGCGGGTCGACCAGAGGGTGCGCCTCGACAGCTGGCGCGGCATCGACCTTATCCACGTCCAGGTCGCCTCGAAAGGCCCGCGCGCGACGCTGGAATTCGACTGGCAATGCGTGCTCGACGCTGCGCGCCGGCCCGGCGTCTGCCTGGTGCTCGGCTACAATGGCGCGGTCTTCCTGACCTGGCTCAGGCTGATGCGGCGCAAGGTCATCACCAATATGGACGGTATCGAGTGGCGCCGCCCCAAATGGGGGCGCGCGGCGCGCACCTGGTTCTGGCTCAATGAGTGGATCGGCGCCTGGGCTTCGCACCGGCTGGTCGCCGATCATCCGGTCATTGCCGATCACCTGGCGACGCGCCGGCCGCGCAGCGCCATTTCCACCATCGCCTATGGCGCCGATCCGGTGACATCGGCACCCGAAGCGCCGGTGCGCGCGCTCGGCCTCGAGCCCGGAAAATACCTGATCTCGATCGCCCGCATCGAGCCCGACAACAGCATCCTGCCGATCGTCGAAGCCTTCTGCAGTCGCAAGCGCGACATGAAGCTGGTGGTGCTGGGCACGCTGTCCGACCAGATCCCCTATCATGTCGCGGTCCGCAAGGCAGCGAACGCCTCGGTGGTCCTGCCCGGCGCCATCTACGACCAGGCGGCGGTGAAGGCGCTGCGGTACCATGCGCGCGCGTACATGCATGGCCACACGGTCGGCGGCACCAACCCGTCGCTGGTCGAGGCGCTGGCCGCCGGCAACATGGTGATCGCGCACGACAATCCCTACAACAAATGGGTCGCCGGAGCCGCCGCCATCTATTTCACCGATACGCAAAGCTGCGCCGAGCGGATGCAGCAGGCGATGGAGGACGACGCGCTGGTCAAGGCCTGCGGCGAGGCCGCGAGGACGCGCGCGCGCGAAGCCTTCCGCTGGGAGGATGTGCTTCTGGCCTACGAGAATGAGGCCTACCGGCTTCTCGGCGTCACATCGGCCCGAACGGCCGCGATCGACCGCCCCTCGCCCGGCGCGGTATGACGGGCTGGTCGCGCCGGCGGCTTCTCACCACCGCGCTGTCGACAGCGCTGGTGCCTGCCGCGCTGGCGCCGCTTTCGTCCGCGCGAGCGGCAAGTGGTGAATGGCGTTTCCGCCGTGGCGTCAACGCCTGGCCCTGGTTCGCGCTGACACGCGAATTTCCCGCGCCGCGCACCGACTATGACTGGCCGCCCTTCCAGTCGCAGCGGCCGGTGCCGACCCCGGACGACCTTGGTCGGCTGCGCGCCACCGGGCTCGATTTCATCCGCCTGCCCGTCGATCCCGGTCCGTTCCTGGCGGGAGACGACGCCACGCGCGGCAAGCTGCTGGACATGCTGGACGCCGCCGTCGCCGCCACGCTCGCCGCCGGTCTCGGCATCATCGTCAACGTCCAGGCCAATGGCGCCACGCATTACTGGAACCCCGACCGCATGGTCTCCAGCACCGAGGCTCCGGCCTTCGGCCTCTACCGGGCGCTGGTCGGCGAGCTTGCCGGCAGGCTGGACCGGTTCACGCCGGGCATGGTGGCGCTGGAACCGGTCAACGAACCGGCGCAATCCTGCGATTCCAACGTCTGGGCGCAGGTCCAGGCATCCCTGCTGACCGCGGCCAGGGCGTCAGCCCGGACCTTGCCGCTGGTCGTCACCGGCGGCTGCGGCTCGATGGTGAGCGGGCTGGCGGCACTCGATCCGGCGCCGCTGGCATCCTTCGAGCCGATCCTGTTCACCTTCCACTTTTACGAGCCCTATCTGTTCAGCCATCAGGGCGCGCCCTGGATGCGCGAGCCGGTCTACCGCTCGCTGAACAATGTGCCGTGGCCGGCCTCCGCCGGCTCGCTCGACGCGACGCTCGCCTCGGTCAGAACGCGCATGGCGCAGGATACCGAGACCTCGGAAGCGGACAAGCAGGCCGCCTATGCCGAAACCGAGCGCGTGCTGAAAGTCTATTTCGACGCCCGGCCAGACCGCTGGTTCATCGACAAATATCTCAGCCAGGCGCGCGACTGGGCCGATAGTCACGGTGTTGCCCCGGAGCGTGTCATCATGGGCGAATTCGGCGCGCTGCGCACCGACGCCCGTTACACCGCCGCCCCCAACCCCGACCGCGCCCGCTACATTTCCGATGTCCGCCAGAGCGCCGAGGCGGCCGGCTTCCCCTGGGCCTTCTGGGACCTCTTCGACGGCATGGGCATGATGGACGACACCACGCGCGCGCTGGATCCGGCGATGGTCGAGGCGCTTGGGTTGGTGATGCCGGGATAGGCACCCACCGTTCCACACAGGCAATCGTCGCGTTCTACGGCGCTACCTTCGCCCGGCTTGCACCCTCTGCCCCACCACACCCCTTGCCGGCCTATAAAGCACCAGCGCGATCACCACGAATTTGGTCATCAGCGTCGTCTTCGACGCCAGGCTTTCGGAGGTGTTGAGCAGGATCAGCCAGCCCAACATCAGCAGCCAGATGCCGGCATGGCAGCGGCGCGCGACTTCGTGCATGAACAGCGCGAAGCCGACGAACAGCAGCAAGGTGAAGAAGGCGCCCTGGTAGAGGACCATGCGGATGATCGGGTTCTCGATGCCTTGCTCGAGGCCGCTGATGCGGCGCAGGCTCTCGATGAGGTCGATGTCAGGCCCCACGATCAGGTCGCGCAGTTCGAAATGTTTGAACAGTTCGAACATCTCGACGCGGGCATTGGCGCTGCCGGAGTCCGACACGAAGCGCTCGAGCAGCGCATCGAAAAAGCCGTATGCCGCCGCGACCGCGATGACGACCGGCACCAGCGCGGCAAGGATCAGGCCGAGCGCCGCGCCGAGCAGGTTGACGCGCCCCGTGCGCAAGCCGCGCAGCCCCTGGACGAGCAGGTAGCAGCCGCCGAGCACGATCGTCAGCACCATCGCGGAGCGGCCGCCAAAGGCGACGAGGGCCGCGCATTGCAGGCCGATCAGTCCGAGCCGCACCGGCATCGACAGGGATCTCGAACCGGAGAGCAGCGCCAGCACATAGATCGAGGTGACCGTGGCGTTGGACAGCGGATGGCCCTGAAGCGCCGTCGAGCGCAGGTCGCTCATGAACGCCTCGCCGTCGAGGCGATAGGGAAAGAGCAGCGTCTTGGTGGCGAACTCGAACAGAGCGAGCAGCGCGTTCACGGTCATGATGGCGTGAACGACGGTCTGCATCCGGGCGAATGTCTTCTCGTCGTCCTCGGCCAGCATCATAACCAGCAGCGCCGGCGCCACGAACGTGTCGACCATGCCGGCCATGCCGGGACGCTGCCTGGCGACGACGACCACCAAGAGCACGATCGAGATGACCGCCATCAGCGTGCTGGCCGGCCGCCGGTCGGCGACGGCCACCATATAGCCGACCGGGTTGCCGAAGGTGCAGGCGCGCCAGGCAAACACCAATACGAGCAGATAGGTCGACGGATGGATCTTGGTCGCCGGGTTGCCGGTCAGGCCGTCGTAATTGTAGCCCACCAGCCACAGCATGCCGCCGGAGATGGCGAACAGCAGCGCCACCGTCGCGACCAGGCCGAAGCGCGTGATCCAGTCGACGGAATCGCCGGCGCGGACTTGATCGGAACCGGCCCAGCCGGCCGCCGGGTTGGCTGTCCGGGTGTCGGTCCCGGTCGCGGCCATGTCAGGCCGCCTCGTCGACCAGCAAGGCGCCGGTCGGCAGCCGCCCCATGACGGAAATGGCCTGCGAGGCCGCCGTGACGTCGCGCATCGGCGTCGAGTTCAGCGTCGCGACCATCACGATCTCGTCGACCATGGCGACCAGCGGCGAGGCATTGAGATTGTCTGCCAGCGCGCCGCCGTCGACGACGACGAGGTCGAAGTTGCGGCCGGCCTGGGCCAGCATGTGCTGCGTGAAGTAGACGCCCTGCGCCTCGGAGAAGACGGCCTTTTGCCGGCCCCTACCCAGCACCGCGACATTGCTGCCGGCGGTGTGCTGGCTCACCGCCTCGAAGGCATATTCGCCGCGCAGCACGTCGAGCAGGCCGGGCTGCGGCTCCTTCTTGCCGCTGACGGCATTGGTGTCGATGAACAGGACGCGACTGCCCCTGGCGGCCGCGGCATTGGCGAGCAGGCGCGCCACCCGGCCCCGATGCGCGGCGTCTTCCGGCGGCGACGTCAGCAGGATGGACGGCACCAGCGGCCAGTTCGGCGGACGCCGGCTGGAGGCGAACAGCCGCCTCAGCGCCAGGCCCGCGACCGCATCCGTCTTCTGCCCGGCCGCGGCGGCGGCGCCGCTGAAAGGCCACCAGCGGCGGCCACTGCCTGCCTTTGCCGGCAGCACGCCAAACACCGGCGCGTCGATGGCCGATTGCATCTGCGCGCTGGAAAGCACGGTCGGCGAGGAATATTCCGCGATCAGCGCCAGCGCGGTGCCCAGTCCCAGCCCGCCGAAGAGGGCGCCGAAAACCAGCAGCGGCAAAGGCGGCCAGCTCTTGTTCAGGGCGGGCATCGCATTGGAGATGATGCGCGCATTGGTGCTGTCGACATTGATCTGTTCGCGCGTTTCCTGCGCCCGCTGCAGATAGGTGGCGTAGACCGAGCGCACCGCCTCGAGGTCGCGCTGCAATTCGCGCAGCTTGACCGAGGCCTGGTCGGTGTCGAGCGACTTGCTCTTCATGCCGGCGACCTTGGCCTCCAGCGCCTGCTGGTTTGCCAGCGCCCGCTCGTAGTCGGTTTCGGCGGCGGCGCCGATGCGTCCGAGTTCGCGCGCGATGAGGGCGCGCGTGTCGCGCAGCTGCTGCTGCGCGGCGATCATCGAGGGGTGGCGCGGCCCAAGTTCCGTGCCAAGCTGCGAGACCTGGTCGACAAGCGTCGCTTCCTGCGCCCGCAGGCTCGAGATGACCGACGAGCGCATCGCTTCCGAGGTGGCGTCCGGCGCGCCGCCGGAGCGGCGCAGCTGGTCGACCTGCGCCTTCAGCGCCGCGGTGCGGCTCTGCGCCGCCGAAAGCTGCGTGTTGATCTCGGTCAGTTCCTGGTCGCTGACCAGATTGCCCGCCGCCATCACCATGTTGTGGGCGGATTTGTAGGCCTCGACGGCGTTCTCGGCCTGCTGCACGCGCTTGCGCTGCTCCTCCAGCCGCGCGGTGATGGAATCGGAAGCGTCCGTGGCCATCTTGGCGCGCGCGCTCGCCTGATCGGCCAGATAGGCCTGGGCGATGGCGTTGGCGAGCTTCGCCGCTTTGTCGGCGCTCTTGGCGGTGACGATCACGTCGAGCACCAGCACCTTGTCTGCCCGCTTAACCGCCAGCCGACGGCGCAGCGCATCGAGCGTCTTGCCCGTCCTGTCGGTTTCGGCCGACCCCGAGCCGAGCAAGCCACCGAGCAGACGGCTCACCAACCCGCCCTGCCCGTTGAATTCCGGATCCTCGGTCAGCTTGGTCGCCTCGATGGCCTTGAGCAGGACACCCGTCGACTGGACGACGCTGACCTGGCTTTCCACCATGGTGATGCCGCCATCGGGCGGAACGCGGCTCGGATTGACGTCGTTGGTGACCACTTGCAGGTCTTGCGGATCGATGAGGATTTCCGCCACCGAGCTGTAGAGCGCCGGCGTCAGCAAGCCATAGGCCAGCGCCCCGAGGGTCAGCAGCGCGGCGGTCAACAAGATCAGGAAACGGCGGCGCACCAATATGCGCTTCAGGTCACCCAGCTCGACGGTCGAGGATGCACAGGACGCCGTCGGCACTGGCTCCGGGGCGGCATATTGCATCGCCTCCGGAGCGGGTTGTTGCGGCAACGAGAGCAGGGATGATTGCAACGGTCGCTCCGACAACACTCCGTGTGCCTGCAAGTGTAAATTGCAGCTTCGACCTAGCTATTCCTCCAACTGTTAAAACACTGTTAATTATGTTGAGAGCTCTTCTGATTTTTGGCACGGAGTTTGCCTGATAAAGGCACGTGCATGTCGACACGGCGCCGGTGAACAGGAGACGGATGGAAATGGGGCAGCAGATCAGTCCAGACCATCCGTGCGGCCATCTCTCCTGCCCCATTTTCGAACACCGGCCAGACACCGATCAAGATGCTAGGGGTGCGACATGCAAGTGAGCCTGCGCCTGGACAGCGAATGCGTCCGTGCTTTTCACCTGCTGCTGCTGCAGCGCCTGGCGGCACTGGCGCAGGTCGAGATGTCGGTCGATGCCAGGCCGGCCGGGGGCGGCATTCCGGGCAGCGCTGCCGCGCTTTTCCAGCTTGAGACAGCCATCCATGGCTTGCCGGCGGACGGACTGGCCAAGCGCCTGCCGCTGTCGGCGCTGGCGCCTTATCGGACGCAGCCGCCCGCCTCTCCCGATCTGGTGATCGACCTCTGCGGCGATGTGAGGCTGGAAGGAACGCGGGTCTGGCGCGTCACCTATGACGGCGCCGCCGGCGAAGCAGCCTTGCTGGCGCTGATCCTGGACGGCCGCACCCCGATTGCCCGCGTCGAGGAGAGCGGCGCCAGCGTTGCCGAAGGGCGCCTGGGCACCGAATATGGCGGCATCGCGCTGGCCTCCTTCCAGGACATGCTCGCGCGCACCGCAAGCCTGATCCTCGCGGCAATGCCCCCCTCGGCAGTGAATGGCGCGGCGCGGGCCGCCCTGCCGGTGCTGCCCGAACCGGCGCAAGCCGGTGCCCCGCCGCAGATACCCTCGCCCACCAAACTCGGCATCAGGGCAGGCAAGGCGCTGGCGCGGCGCATCGTCCAGAAGATCTACCATCTCTGCTACAATGCCCCGCACTGGAAGGTCGGCTGGCGCGAGACCAAGGGGCAGGATCTGTTCGACCTGCGCGTCCATCCGGCAGCCGGCTGGCAGGTGCTGCCCGACGACGGCAGCCGCTTCTACGCCGATCCGTTCCCGATCCTGTACCGGGGACAAGTGACCCTGTTCGTCGAGGATTATATCCACCGGCTGGGCCGGGCCATCATCTCCGCCGTGCCGTTCGGCCCGGCGGGGCCGATCGGCCGCCCCGAGCCTGTGCTCGACCTGCCCTACCACCTCTCCTACCCCTTTGTCTTCGAGCGCGACGGCGAGGTCTGGATGGTGCCGGAAAGCTGCGCCAACCGCACAGTCGATCTCTATCGCGCCACCGCCTTCCCCGGCGGATGGGTCAAGGAAGCCACGCTCTTGTCCGACATCGTCGCCAGCGACGCCACTCTGGTCGAGCATGGCGGGCGCTGGTGGCTGTTCGCCACTGTCAGGGACGGCGGCGGCGCCTTCTCCGATGCGCTGCATCTTTGGTCGGCGCCCGACTTCCGCGGCCCCTGGACACCGCATCCCAAGAACCCCGTGCTGGTCGACATCGCCTCGGCGCGACCGGCCGGCCGCATGGTTGAGCGCAACGGCCAATTGCTGCGCCCGGTGCAGGATTGCCGCAGGAGTTATGGCGCCGCCCTTGGCATCGCACGCGTCGCTCACCTTGATTTGAACGGCATGGAGCAAGTCGTCGAGACCATCTTAACTCCTGGGGCGCTATGGAATGGGCGCAAGCTGCACACGCTCAACGAGGCGGGCGGCCTGGAATTCATCGATGGCTCGGCGATCGCGCCGCGCTGGAAACAGAAGCGTTCGTCGTTAACGTAAACAATCGTTACTACCAGCCACCCGCGCTGGTTGCTTGAGGTTGATGTGGGGCCGGAAGATATTTCCACTGCAGATTGTGGCAGGCGCAAGATGACCAGCAGAAAGGTAAAGACATGACCACCGCCGCGGCTGGCCCGACCGAAGTCGACGTAGCGATCGTCGGCGCCGGAATGGCCGGCACCACCCTGGCAACGCTGTTGGGAAACGCCGGCCGCAAGGTGGCGCTGATCGATCCGCACCGCGTTCATCACGACGAATTCCGGGCCGAGAAGATCGGTGCGGATCAAATGCAGCTGTTCCAGAAGCTCGGCCTCGACAAGATGGTCATGCCGCTCGTCACCCCGTTTACCGACATTGATGTCTTCCGCCTCGGTCAATTCTTCGCCCGTGAAAAGAAGTGGGAGTACGCATTTTCCTATGGTGCGCTGATCAACGGCCTGCGCGATGCCTTGCCGCCGCAAGTGCCGATCACGATCGGCAAGGTGGCCGAAGTCTCGACCGGACCTGACCGGCAGCGGCTTGTGCTGGCCGACGGCGCCGTCATCGATGCCCGCCTGCTGGTGGTGGCCACCGGCTACAGCGAATTGGTGCGGCGCGCCATCGGCGTCGAGCGCGTCGAATTGTCGAAGGCGCATTCGCTGTCGATGGGGTTCGACCTCGCTGTTGCGCGGCGTGACTGCGCCTTTGGGGCCGTCACCTGCTACGGCAAGCGAGCCTCTGACCGAGTCGCCTATCTCACCGTCTTTCCCATCGGCGACAAGATGCGCGCGAACATGTTCGTCTATCGCACCGTCGCCGAACAATGGACGCGGGACTTCCGCGCCGATCCGCAGAAAATGCTTCGCGAACTGATGCCCGAGATCGCGGCGCAGTGCGGCAACTTCGAGGTGGCGAGCCCGGTCGAGGTCAGGCAGGTCAATCTGACCACGACACAAGGCCATCGCCGCGACGGCGTCGTCTTCATCGGCGACGCATTCAACACGACATGCCCGACGCCGGGCGTCGGCATCGGGCGGGTCATGGTCGATGTCGATCAGCTCCATTCCGTTCACATTCCGCGCTGGCTGGAAACACCAGGCATGGCGGCTGACAAGATCGGCGCTTTCTATGACGACCCGGTCAAGGTGGCCTCCGATAAGGCAGGCATGCGGGTGAGCTTCTACGCCAAGCAGATCACCACCGAAACCGGACTGGAATGGCGCGTGCGGCGCCTGCGCAACAACACGGCGCGTCAGCTGATGATCATCGGCCGCAAGATGCGCCATTTGGGACCGCGCCGGGAGCCCGGAATGGCGTGAGGGTCCTCCCACTTTCTCCCGCCATCCAAGGCCGAGGCGTGTTCCCTTCTCCCTTCCCGCGGAGACGGGAAGCGCGCCAGGCCCAGGACTGTGGGCTGAGAGCAACGCGCTAACGCTTTGATGTTATTGCTTACATCCGCCGCCCAGCGCGGCGAGCCACATAATCCGAGGAAACCCTCACGCCAATTGCAGCCCCGCCTTCCTCGCCGCCTCGCGCAGGAACGGCAGGCCGACACCGATGACGTCGTCCGGGTTCTCCGCCACCGGGCGCCAGACGGCGAGCCCGCCGGCGATGTCGGCGTCGACATGGTTCATGCTTTCGAGCGTGATGGCGCCGGTGTAGCCGATGTCAGCGATGGCCTTCATGCAGGCCGCCCAGTCGAGCATGCCGCGTCCCGGCACGCCGCGATTGGCTTCCGAGACGTGGACATAGCCGAGATAGGGCGCCGCCGCCCTGAAGCCGGCCTCGAAACTCTCCTCCTCGATATGCATGTGATAGGTGTCGAGATGGATGAAGATGTTGTCGGCGCCGACGCGTTCGATGATCCGCGTCGCATCGATGCCGCGGTTGATCAGATGCGTCTCGTAGCGGTTGCAGGGCTCGATGCCGAGCTTCAGCCCATGCGCCTTGGCGGCCTTGGCCGCGCGCACCAGGAAGCGGCACATGCCGTCGATCTCGTCTTCGGTTGGCGCGCGTCCCGACGTCTTGCCGATGGTGCCATAGGTGACGCCGCCCAGCGCGTTGCTGCCGACAGCCTCGCAGACGCCGAAGGCCGGCTCGAGAAAGGCCAGCGCCTCGTCCGGCCGTGCGCCAACATCGAGTGAAGCCGGCAGGCCAAGCGACGGGATAAGCTCGACATTCCAGCGTTCTGCAAAAGCGCGCGTGCGCCTGGTGTCGATCTCTTCCGGTCGCAGCAGCGGGATTTCGAGCAGGCCGATGCCCAACCCCTTCAGCCGCTCCATTTGCGGCTCGATCAGGTCGAGGTCCCAGACCGGGGCGATGGCGAAAGTGTGCAGTCCAAAAGTGTTCATCTCAGCCTCTGTGATCGCGCGGTCGCGATGCTGTTGTCGCCGAAGCTTCTATTGCGGGTTTGCGGAATGCGGGCCGTTGCCTGGCGAGCCAACGGATTCCCGCATCAAAACCTTGCAAGGTTCGAGACGTGCCGTCGGCGGCCCCTCCTCGCCTTCAATCCGGGCAAACAGCGCCTCCATGGCGTGGCCGGCGATCTGGCGCACCGGCTGCACCACGGCGGCGATGGCCGGCCATGTCACCTGCATCCATTCGGCGTCGTCGAAGCCGACCAGCGAAATGTCGTTGGGGCAGTGCCAGCCGCGCCGCCGGAACTCCGACAGCGCCACCAGCGTGCCCTTGAGGAACAGCGAATAGACCGCCGTCGGGCGCTCGCCTTCTGCAAAGTAATCACGCAGCTGTGCCCTGAGCGGTTCGACATCGCTTTCGGCAAGCACGACATCGATGCGCACATCCGGCGCCAGGTTCAGCGCGGTGGTGCGAAACCCATCGAGACGGGTGCGCACCGTCGCCGCCTGCTCTCCAAGGCCGACGACAAGGATGTGACGATGACCCTTGCCGATCAGTTCACGCGCCACTTCGGCGCTGGCCGCCGCACTGTCGGCCGACACCGTGTCGAAGGCGTCGTCGGACAGCACGCGGTCGATCAGCACGCCGGTCATGCCGTTGGCCTTCATGAAGGCGGCCGCCGGGCCATGCTCGTTGCGCACCGGCGCCAGCACCACGCCGGCGACCCGCCAGTCATGCATACGGGCTAGGATTTCCGTTTCGCGGGCTTCGGATTCGCGGCTCGACGCCGCCACCAGCGTATAGCCGCGCTGCTCGGCCAGGCTTTCGAGCTGGGTGACCATCTGGCCGAAGAACTCGCTTTCGAATTCCGGCATGATGGCGCCGATGATGCGGCGCTTGGCCCGGCGCATGTCGGAAGCCAGCGGATCGACGCGGTAACCGAGCTGTTCGATGGCGTCAAAGACGCGCTGCGCATTCTCGGGCTTCACGGTGGCGACGCCGGCCATGACCTTTGAGACGGTGGCCGCCGACACGCCGGCACGGCTGGCCACGTCGTGGATCGACGCACGCCGCTGCTGGTCTTGCCTGTGCGCCATTGCTCCTCCTCCCGAGGCGCGGACAGAGGCATTTCTGTCCGCATGAGAAACGAGTAAATCGATTTTTCGCAGTTGTAAATCGTTTCATCGGCGGTATTTTAGCTACGGAGCCACATGTCGCCCAAAGATGTAAACGGTTTTGGGGGCAACGACATGGGCAAAGCAAAAATGCGCGGCGTCGACCGCGTCGGGAGGAATCATCGTGCCAAACAACGATTTGCCGCTGGTGATCAGCGCGCCGGAACCGCGCTCGCTGGAACTGATCTTCACGCCGCCGCAGCTGGCGCGCTTCCGGGCGAAATACCGCATCGTCGAGACCACGGCCGACGGTGTCACCGAACTGCCGGCCAATGTGCTGGCGCAGGCCCGCTATATTGTCGGCCAGCCGCCGATCTCGTCGGAGACGCTGGGTCGGATGACGGCGCTGCGCTGCGTCTTCAATGTCGAGTCCAACCTCCTCAACAACATGCCTTACGAGACGCTGTTCGCGCGCGGCATCCATATCGTCACCACCGGTCTGGTGTTCGCCGAGCCGGTGGCCGAGCTTGGCCTTGCCATGGCGCTGAACCTTGCCCGCGACATCGTCGATGCCGACCTCGCCTTCCGCAAGGGCGAAGAGCTGTGGGGCGGCGACGGCAACCAGACGGCGCGGCTGCTGTCGGGCGCCGATGTCGGCATCATCGGCTTCGGCGATCTCGGCCGCGCGCTGAACCGGCTGCTGACGGGTTTCCGCGTCAACACCAAAGTCTTCGATCCCTGGCTGCCGCCATCGATCCTGATCGACAATGGCGTCGAGCCCGCCTCGCTGGACGAGGTGCTGACCTCGAGCGACTTCGTCTTCGTCGTCGCCTCGGTGACCTCCGAGAACCAGGGTTTTCTCGGTGCGGAGGCCTTCGCCAGCATGCGGAGGGGCGCCGCCTTCATCCTGCTCAGCCGCGCCGGCGTCGTCGATTTCCCCGCACTGATGGCGGCGGTGAAGAGCGGCCACATCGTCGCCGCCAGTGATGTCTTCCCGGAAGAGCCGCCGGCACTGGATCATCCGGTTCGCACCCTGCCCGGCTTCCTGCGCTCGGCCCACCGCGCCGGCGCGCTCGACATCGCTTTCAAGCGCATGGGCGACATGGTGCTGGAGGACATGGACCTGATCGACCGCGGCCTGCCGCCGCTGCGCTCCAAGCGCGCCGAGCGCGAGACGGTCTCGCGCATGCGATCGAAGCCGGTGGATCGGAACTGACGGGCGAGGCACCGCATTTCCATCGTCCTGCGAGATCTTGCGAAAGCCCGGAAGCCGGCGGGCTTCACGTCGTGATGGAACGATCACCCCGCTGACAGGTTCTGTAAAAGGCCGGGCGGTGGGACGCCCGACCGACTCCAGAAGGCCCGTCACGATTCGCGTCGGTGGCGGGCCTTTTCGTTTTGCCGCGCTCTTCATGGCATGAGGAACCTTCCTGACAACGCGACGTTGGTCCCCGCCGGTCAGGCAGACAATTCGCAAAAAGGAACATTCCATGGGAAGCACAAGTGACAAGGCCTCTGGTCTCGCCAATCAGGCCGTAGGCAAGGCCAAGGAAGGCGTCGGCAAGGCCGTCGGCAATGACCGCCTGCGCGCCGAAGGCGCCGCACAGGAGGCCAAGGGCAAGGTCCAGAAAGCCGTCGGCGACGCCAAGTCGGCCGTCAAGGACGCGACCAACAAGACCGCGGCCGCAATCAACAAGAACCTCTGAGGGTTCTTCGCTTTCTAGAGACAATTGGAGGCCGCCGTTCGAACCGGCGGCTTTCTTCTTTGCGGATTTGAAATCAGCCGGGAACGCATTGCCATTCCAGAGATTGAGGAACCAGCGCAGCCCGCGCGTTGACCCCAGGGATTTTCAGTCATGGCGAAGCAAGCATCCAAAGCGGCCGGGACGGCCGCGACCATCCACGATCAGAAACTGCAGCGCGGCGAAGGCGGCGAACTGCACCAGACCGCTTCCGGTTCGGCAGAGGTGCTGACGACCGCACAGGGCGGCCCTGTCTCCGACGACCAGAACTCGCTGAGGATCGGTGCCCGTGGGCCAACCGTGCTTGAGGATTTCCACTTCCGCGAAAAGATCTTCCATTTCGATCACGAGCGCATTCCCGAACGCGTCGTCCATGCGCGCGGCTATGGCGCCCACGGCTATTTCGAGACGTACGAATCGCTGGCTAAATACACCCGCGCCGACATCTTCCAGCGCGCCGGCGAAAAGACACCGGCCTTCGTGCGCTTCTCCACCGTTGCCGGCAACAAGGGCTCCGCCGATCTTGCCCGCGACGTGCGCGGCTTCGCCGTAAAACTCTACACGCAGGAAGGCAATTGGGACATTGTCGGCAACAACATGCCGGTATTCTTCATCCAGGATGCGATCAAGTTTCCCGACCTGATCCATGCCGCGAAGGCCGAGCCCAACAGCGATTTCCCACAGGCACAGACCGCGCACGACAATTTCTGGGATTTCATCTCGCTCACGCCGGAAAGCATGCACATGATCATGTGGGCAATGTCGGACCGGGCCATCCCGCGCTCGTTGCGCTTCATGGAAGGGTTCGGCGTCCACACGTTCCGGCTGCTCAACGCCAAGGATGAATCGACCTTCGTCAAATTCCTCTGGAAGCCGAAGCTCGGCCTCCAGTCGGTCGCCTGGAACGAGGCGGTCAAGATCAACGGCGCGGACCCCGACTTCCATCGCCGCGACCTCTGGGACGCGATCCACGCCGGGAATTTCCCGGAATGGGAACTGCAGTTGCAGCTTTTCGACCAGGCCTTCGCCGACAGTTTCGACTTCGACATCCTCGATCCGACCAAAATCATTCCCGAGGAGGTGCTGCCGCCGATCGCGGTCGGCCGCCTGGTGCTCGATCGCATGCCCGACAATTTCTTCGCCGAGACCGAGCAGGTGGCGTTCATGACGCAGAACGTGCCGCCCGGCGTCGACTTCTCCAACGACCCGCTGCTGCAGGGCCGCAATTTTTCCTATCTCGATACGCAGATCAAACGGCTGGGTAGCACCAACTTCACCCACATCCCGATCAACGCGCCGAAATGCCCCTTCCACACTTTCCAGCAGGACGGACATATGGCGATGCGCAACCCGGTCGGCCGGGCCAACTACCAGCCCAATTCATGGGATGAAGGCCCGCGCGAATCCCCGCAAAAGGGCTTCCGTTCCTTTGCCGAAGCCGAAGCTGGACCGAAGGCCCGTTTGCGCTCCGAAAGCTTTGCCGATCACTACAGCCAGGCACGCCAATTCTACATCAGCCAGCACCCCGTTGAACAAGGCCACATCGCCTCGGCGCTGACCTTCGAACTGAGCAAGGTGCAGACCCCGGTCATCCGCGAGCGCATCGTGTCCCACCTTCTCAATATCGATGATGCGTTGGCTCGCAAGGTGGCGGATGCGCTCGGCCTGAAGGCGATGCCGAAGCCCGCCGATGCGGCGGTGCCGACGCGCACCGACCTTGCCGCGTCGGACAAGCTCAGCATCCTCAAGAACGGACCCGGCCGCTTCGAGGGCCGCAAGCTCGGCATGCTGGTGACCGACGGCACCGACGCAGCTCTGCTCAATGCGCTGAAGCAGGGGATGACCAAGGCCGGCGCCAAGTTCGAGATCATCGCGCCGAAGGTCGGCGGCGCCAAGGCCAGCGACGGGAGTTGGATCGACGCGCAACAGATGATCGCCGGCGCGCCGTCTGTCCTCTACGACGCCATTGCGCTGCTGCCGGCAAAGCCTGCAATGGCCGAACTGCTGAAGGAATCGACCGCCCGCGATTTCGTCGCCGACGCCTTCGCGCACTGTAAGTTCATCGGCTTCGTCGAGGCGGCGACCCCGCTGCTGGACAAGGCCGGCATTGTCGAGGACGAGGCGGTCATTGCGCTGGCTTCCGCCAAGGATGTCGCGGGCTTCATTGCCAGTCTCGGCGACCTGCGCTTCTGGGCGCGTGAGCCGAAGGTGAAGCTGGGTTGAACTCGGAACTGGACCTGGCTGCGCACACGCCGCAGCCAGGTCCAGCGATTGTGAAGTCGGCGGCGAGATTGCCGCCCGCGTCGGCAGTGGGGGCATCACCGGATATTAGGCTGACGGATACGGATGGAATCTGGCCGACCGTTGCGGGGATCCTGCATCAGCCCGCACAACCAAACCAGCCGAAACCCGCCGGCCAAGCGTCAGGCGGCGCGGCCGAATCCGTTTTCGACGATATCTAGCAGCAGGCCATTATTGTCCGCGCCGACAGGCTCCCTCGACCGCCAATCGCGGGCAGAGCGGTCGAACTCGATCGGCGCCGAATAGAGCTGGGCGAAGCCCAGCACCAGCCGTTCGGCGTCGGCAAGCGACAGGTCGCAATGGCGGCCGGCCAGTCGAGCGGCAAGGACTGGAACGTTGACGATTCCAAAATCGTAGATGGTCTTGATCAGCGTGCAATTCAGGTCGTCGCGCAGTTCGATCGGGTAGTTGTGCATGGCAAACTCCTGTCCAGCGGACTGGGTTTTCCCTCACTTTCACCATGCGCCCCACGATTCGTTAAAGCAAGCCAATTGTGAAAAAAGTATTAATAAAATCAATTAGTTAGTATGTTGAGCCAGTGATGTAACCGGAGCACTTTGAGGGACTGATGCAACAAATGTATTTGGCTACCTCGGAACCAAACAGGCCATTGGCAGATTGTGAGGCACATAAGTCACTTACTCATTCGGCTCACCGCCTGCATCGCCGGAAGAAGGATCTCCACGATGGCTGATAATCTCGAGCGTCCTGAACGCCTGCAGGTCATGCTGAACGAGGAAGAATTCGCGGCCCTCGACACATGGCGTTTCGACAAGCGCATGCCAAGCCGAGCGGCCGCCGTGCGTGAGTTGCTGCGCCGTGGCCTCGCCGCCGATGGCTTCCTGCATGCCAACAGCGGCACGCGTTCAGCGGATTTTGGTCTTCTGAATGGCGAACAAGACGCCCGCAAGACGAAGCCCTCGGGGGAGTGAGGATTGCGGTGTGGCCTGGATGCGGTCGTTCTCCTGAAACGCATGCCCGTGCCTGTGTGGTGCAATCCCGTACTGCGAGCCGTTCACAATTTTCCTGGAACTGCTTTGGCCCTGGTGAACATCTGGAGGGTCGGTGGGAAGCATGAACAAATTCCTCTTCGCCAGCGCTGACTTCCTGTCTCGCCCGCCGGGTTTCTACGTCATCATCGTCGCCATGGTGGTGTGCACTGCCCTGGTGCCCTTCGGCCTGACAAACGCCGTCACCTATGCCTTGTCCGTGGCGGCTATCATCATCACCGGCGTCGTCCTGATCCAGGGCTACCGCGACACCGCCGCCATCCACGCCAAGCTCGACGAGATCATCGTCGCGCTCAACGACGCCAGGAACGACGTGGTCGGTCTCGAACATGCCGACCCGAAGGAGATCAAGGCAAAGCTTGGCAAGCTCGAGGAAGAGGCGGCACGGACACTGGTTCGCCGCGCTGAAACCGAGGCCGGCTAAGCACTTCATCGGCGGCGGAGGAATCCGTTATACGAGAATCCAGCGCATTGAGAGCGAGTGCCGGATATGTGCAATGACTACGAACAGCATGTGGCATGGGCCGAGTATTGCCGGATGATGGAGTCCCTGGCGCTTCGAATACCCAGCCACCAGAGCGAACTTGACCTGCCTCAAGCCGATGACATTCGCATCAACGACCCGGCGCCCATAATGCGCGCCACCGCCGGCAGCGACGCTATCGAATTGGCGTCGATGACATTCGGATTTCCGCCGGCCGGTCCCAAAGGCGGGCCAGTGTTCAACTTCCGCTCCGAAGGCCGGCAATTCGCAAACAGCAAACGTTGTCTCGTCCCGGCGTCCGGCTTCTTCGAATTCACCGGCGCGAAATATCCGAAGGCGAAACATCGCTTTACGCTCAACGGCTCCCCGTTCCTGGCCATTGCGGGGCTTTGGCGTGAAGCCGTCGGCAACAAGCCCCCCACTTTCACCATGCTGACGACGGACCCCGGGCCGGATATCGCGCCCTACCACAATCGCCAGGTTGTCGTTCTTCAGCCCGCTGATTGGGCGGCCTGGATCAACCTGACAAAACCGGAAGCCGAACTGTTGCGTCCACTTCCGGCTGGAGCGCTTCAGGTGGAGACCGTGCGCCCCGAAAGTGCGTAACCGCAAGGAACGATCATACCGATGCCCTCCCCTGCGGCTATGTTGCCGACAGAAGAAGAAATCAGGAGCCTGATGCGTGGGCCTGCAAAGGCCCACGAAAAATCATCGACGTCGACTGACGCGGCGCGGGCACTCCCAAGGCCGGCAAAGTCTACTTGCGCACAATCCAGTCCAGAATATCCTGGTCGATTCCGCCAAGCACCCTGGCCTTCGCCGAAGGCCAGGGTGGGCACCTCGGGCTTGCCGCTTTCAAACGGCTCTAGGGCTTCGGGTTCAATATCCGCGCTTCGCGCAACAGCGATGTCCAATTGTTCCGCCCAAGAAAGGCGACAAGCTCGCGGGCCTGCGCTTCGGTGATCCCGGTTTTGTTGACCAAACGGCGAACAACGTCGTCCGTCGCGGCCGGTGGCTTCTCTTGCTCGTCAGTCATTTTTCGGATGTCCCTTCCGTGCGACCCAACGGCTGGCCGCACGCATTGGTTCCTGGCTTGAACAAGGATAATCCCGCGCCGCGCCATATTGGTCGAAGGTCCCATTCGCAGCGCCGCGATGTTGTGCGAGATTGGCGCAATATAAGCGATTACTTGAATAATGGTTCGGACGACTGTCGAGGGGCGGTTTCGTGCCAATTCGCAAGAATCTTGCCGCGAATCTGCGACGGCTGGTCAGCAGCCATGCGTCGGTGGCCGCCGTGTGCCGCGGGCTGAACATGAACCGCACCCAGTTCGAGCGCTATCTGCAAGGCAAGAGCGTGCCCAATCGGGCGACAGCCAGAATCATCTGCGACTATTTCCATATCGACGAGGATGAACTGTACCGCGCGCCGGAAGCCGCCGCGCCCGCACACCCGACCTTGCTGCCGATCCACCAGACGCTTTACGAGAACATGATGCGCGGCCCGGCTCCCGCCATCGCCGGCGGCACCTACTTCACCTACTTCACGATTCCCGACCGTCCCGACCTGCTGGTGCGGTCGGTCACCTTTGTGCGGCGCGAGCCCGAACTGGTGACCTTCCGGCGCGTCACCCGCTGGGCCGAGGGCCATCGACAGGGTGGAGCGCGCGTGCCCGGCTGGCATTATGGCGTGGCCATCTCCCGCCTGAACTGGATCTATTTCGCCGGCATCAACCGCCGCCAGACCAGGGAGCCGTCTGTCATAACCGTACAATGGGCACCCTTCTCGGACCCGGTTCTGGTCGGCAAGGCATTCGTCCTGACCGGTTCCGGACCGGCCTGCGTGTCGGTCATCATGCGCCAGGAAGTCGGCAGGATCAGCCTCAGGCAGGTGCTGGGGATGTGCCGGCCCGTCAGCCTCGACGACCCGCTCCTCGACCAGATCGTCGTCAGCCTTGTGCGCGAAGGCCAGGCAATTCCAGCAAAAGTGTGAAACGGTTTTCCCGGGGAAATGCGCGCGGCACTTTCCCCGGGAATTGCGCCCAGCAGGGAAATGCAGTGGTTAGGCATTTCCGTGAAACGATGAACCGCTTTAGACTGGCATTCCCGGTGGACAGGAAGCCGGAAGCAGCAGGGATACGCGATGCTCAACAGCTTCGACTATGGCGGCAAGGAAGCCGACACCGTGCATGCGCTGGAGGAAGACATCATCTTCGGCCGGCTGGCGCCCGGCACGCGCCTGGTCGAGGATGCGCTTTTGGCCCGCTTCCCGGTCTCGCGCCACATCATCCGCCAGGCGCTGTACCAGCTGGAAAAACTCGGCATCGTCACTCGCGAGCGCAACAAGGGCGCCATGGTGCGCCAGCTCTCGCCGGAAGAAGTGCGGCAGATCTACGAAGTGCGAGAAATGCTGCAGCGCCAGGCGGCGCTGATGATCCCCCTGCCGGTCAGCGAGGCGCTTATCGCGCAACTGGAGGAGATCCACCGCATCTACAGCGGCCATGTCGATGCAGGCTACCTCAGGGGCATCCACGAGGCCAATGACCGCTTCCACCTGACCATGTTCTCGGCCTGCGGCAATGCCTATCTTGTCGCCTCGATCGAACACTATATGCGCCTCAGCCTGCCGGTGCGGGCCAATTCGCTGGCCGACAGGGAAAAGCTCGACGTCTCGCGCCAGCACCACGCGATGATGATCCAGGCGCTGAAGCGCCGGGACAATTGGGTGCTGGCGCAGCTCTGCGTCGACCATCTGCAGCCCAGCAAGGTGTTTTATCTCCAGGAGATCGAGACGGCGCCGGCAGCCAGCGGCGGTTAGAACCGGCTGGCGGCGAAAGGCGCAAGCCTTTCGCTGTTGGGTCGCCGGCCGGCTATGAGGTCGCCAACCAGCCGCGCGGTGACGGCCGAGAGCGTCAGCCCAAGATGGCCATGGCCGAAGGCGTAGATCACGTTCGCATTGCCTGGCGACGGGCCGATGACCGGCCTGGAATCCGGCAAAGAAGGCCGGAAGCCCAGCCATTTTGAAGACGGCTGGCCGAGCGCGGGGAAAAACTGCCGCACACCGCGACCGAGCAGCGACAGCCGGCGCGGATTGGGTGGCGAGGCCAGCCGGCCGAGTTCGACGGTGCCGGCAACGCGCAGCCGGCCGGCCATCGGCGTCATGTAGAAGCCGAGATCGACCGGACACACCGGCCGCGTCAGCACCGGCGCCGGCGTCGCGAATTCGAGGTGATAGCCGCGCTCGGTTTCGAGCGGGATGCGGTCGCCGGCCTGCGCCGCCAGTGGCCGCGAAAAGGCACCGGCGGCGATCACCACCTTGTGGGCGCGCAGCCGCAGGCCGGGACCGCTGAGGTCGACACCGCCGGCATCGGCCTGCAGTTCTGTCACCTCGCCCCGCAGCAAGGCGACGCCCCGGCCTGTCGCCGCCTTCAGCAGCCGCGCCATCATGGTCTGGGGATCGGTGAGGTTCATCGACTGCGGAAAAAACAGCCCGCCACCCTGCACCGCCGGCAGGTTCGGTTCCAGCGCGGCCACTTCCTCCGGGCTGAGCACCGCCTGGTCGACGCCGAATTCGGCGCGCAACGCCCGGCTCGACGCGCCGCCGGCAAGATCGCCCGGGCGACGATAGAGATAGAGACAGCCATTGCGGCGCAGCAGATCGGCGGCATCGGCCTCGACAGCCATCTCCTCCCAGGCCGGCAGGGAATCGGCCAGCAGCCCGGCCATCGCCACGGCATTGGCATGGGTGGCGGCCGGCAGCGACTGCCTGACAAACCGCAGCAGCCACGGCGCCAGATGCATGAGCGCGCTCCAGCGCAGCGAGAACGGACTGTCGGCGTCAAGAAGCAGTTTCGGCAGCGCGCGCAGCACCGCGGGATTGCCGACCGGCATGCAGGCATATTCGGCGAGCGTCCCAGCATTGCCAAACGAGGCGCCCGAGCCCGGCTCGTTGGGATCGATGAGCACGACTTCGCGGCCGTCGCCGGCCAGCCGCAGCGCCGTCGCCAGCCCGACCACGCCGGCCCCGATGACGGCGATCTCGACACTCTTCGAAGCTGTCACTTGTTGTTCCCCCACGCCTGTCCTTGTCGCAAAACCACGCCGCCCTTTTGGGCGGCAGACATCAGACAAAACCCGGCAATTGCAGATGCCCGGCCGACAGCAGCTCGGCCATGATGGTCAGCGCCGTGCGCAGATCGTCCTGCGAACGCGCCGCACCGACATTGATGCGCACGCCGTGCTGGACCGGCTCGCGGCCGACGGCGAAGGCATCGCCCGGCAGCAGCGCCACGCCGCGCTCCAGGCACGTGCGAGCAAAGCCGGCGCCGCGCCAGGGCTCGGGCAGGCGCAGCCAGGCATGTGTGGCGCTCGGCTGGCTCTGGACATCGTAGCGGCCGAGGATTTCGCTGAGGATCGCCTGGCGCTGGCGCAGTTCCTGTTTCTGCACCTCGATGATCCGCGCTGCTGCCCCGTCCTCGATCATGCGCGCGCCGATCAGCGCCGTCAGCGGGCTGATGCTCCAGCAATTGATGCGCAGCGCCGCCGCGACCTGCCCGGCAATGGCGCGCGGCGCGATGACGAAGCCGAGCCGCAAGCCGGGCGCCAGGCATTTCGACAGCGCGCCGATATGCACCGTCAGTTCCGGCTCCAGGATGGCGAAGGAAGGCAAGGCCTCGTCGGCCAAGGGACGGTAGACGTCATCCTCGATGATCAGCACATTGTGACGGCGCGCCACGGCGGCAAGCTCGTGGCGGCGCGCTTCGCTGAGCGTAATCGTCGTCGGGTTGTGCAGCGTCGGCACCAGGAACACCGCGCGGGGGCGCAGCTGCGCGCAAGCGGCGTCGAAAGCATCAGGCCGCATGCCGCCGCGATCCATGGCGACGCCCCGCAGATCCAGCCCGTGCACCCGGCAGAGCGCGTTGATGCCCTGATAGGTCACCTCGTCGGCCAGCACCACCTCGCCCTGCCTGGTTACCGCGCCAAGCAGGCAATCGAGCCCGTGCTGGGCGCCGGCCGCCAGCACAACGCGGCCGGGGTCGCCGTCACCGGCAACCGCTTTGAGCCAATCGGCGATCGCCGCGCGTGCCCACAGCGGCCCTTCCGGCGGATGGTAATCCTGCAGCGAGGCATAGTGCGGATCCTTGGGCAGGCGCGGCAAGAGAGCCGCCAGCGCGTCGAGATAGGCCGAGGTGGCGGGCCGGTTGACCGAGAGGTCGATGATGCCGCTCTCGTCGCTGGGCGCCGAGACGAAACCGGGCCGTTCGCCGGCCTGCCTGGCCGCCACCGTGGTGCCTCGCCCCGGCCGCGCCTCCAGCAGGCCGCGCTGCTGCAGCGTCGCCAGCGCCCGCGTCACCGTGGTGACGTTGATGCCGAGCGCCCGCGCAATGTCGCGCTGCGGCGGCAGCCGGTCGCCGACCGCCAGCGTGCCGGCGGCAATACGCTCGGCGATCGCGTCGGCGAGACGGCGATAGACCGGACTTTCATCCTCGGTAAGGCGGAGATCACTGAGCATGCGGACAGGATTCGGCTGGAGCTGATGTAAGCGCTCTAGCATAAGACAATCCGCCGGACAATAGCGCTTGTGTGACTCAAAACCGGAGAACTCCAAGCAAAAATATCACACAATTGCCGAAAAACTGGCTTGACGCCCAAAGTTGTATGCATCTATGCTCAGATTCAGAATGATTGTGTGAGCATACAAGTTTGGACGACCCGCCGAGAAGCGGGCTTCCAATGGGATGGAACCATGCATCACAAGGCGCATAATGCTTCAGCCGGTACGTTTCGGGATCGCGCCCGATGAGCGCCCTGGCCGCATCATCGCCAGCCTCGGCTTCTGCCGCCGGCCCGGCCTTCGTCGATTTCGTCGATGTCGAAAAATCCTATGACGGCCGCGCCTTCGCGGTGACCAGGCTGAACCTCGGCGTGGCGCGCGGCGAATTCCTCACCCTGCTCGGCCCATCCGGCTCGGGCAAGACGACGACGCTCAACATGCTGGCCGGCTTCGAACGGCCGACCAGCGGCACCATCACGCTGGAAGGCAGGCCGGTCGACCGGCTGCCGCCCTACCAGCGCAACATCGGCATGGTGTTCCAGAACTACGCGCTGTTCCCGCATATGAGCGTGGCGGAGAACGTCGCCTTCCCGCTCTCCGTGCGGCAGGTGAGCAAGGCCGACATTGCCGGCCGCGTCGGCCGCGCGCTGGACATGGTGCGGCTGAAGCAGTTCGGCGACCGCAAGCCGGCGCAGCTTTCCGGCGGCCAGCAGCAGCGCGTGGCGCTGGCCCGCGCGCTGGTGTTCGAGCCGAGCCTGGTGCTGATGGACGAGCCGCTCGGCGCGCTCGACAAGAAATTGCGCGAGCACATGCAGCTCGAGATCAAGCAGATTCACACCATGCTCGGCGTCACCATCGTCTACGTCACCCATGACCAGAGCGAAGCGCTGACCATGTCCGACCGCGTCGCCGTCTTCAACAATGGCGCCATCGCCCAGCTCGGCTCGCCCGACGATCTCTACAACGCCCCGCAAAGTTCCTTCGTGGCGAGCTTCATCGGCGAGAACAACACGCTGGAAGGCATCGTCGACCGCGTTTCGGGCAAGGAATGCCGCGTGCGGCTGACCGGCGGGGGCG
This sequence comes from Mesorhizobium sp. 2RAF45, assembly GCF_052115225.1. NCBI lineage: Bacteria > Pseudomonadati > Pseudomonadota > Alphaproteobacteria > Hyphomicrobiales > Phyllobacteriaceae > Mesorhizobium > Mesorhizobium sp. 2RAF45. The sequence continues at coordinate 138,774 of NZ_JBFRGG010000005.1, forward strand.
AACTCACGGCGCTCGCTATCGGCGTGGCGCAGGGCAATGCCTGCCATGTCGCCATCCGCCCCGAGCGGCTGAGCCTTATGCCGGCCGGTGCCAACGCCCTGCCCGCGACGGTCGACGGCCGCATTTATCTTGGCGACCATCTGCGGCTTCTGGCCCGGCTCGGCAACGACCAGGTGCTGACCGTCAAGGTCGGCCCCGAGGCGACCATGGCCAATGGCGAGGCCGTCACGGTCTCCTGCGCGCCGCAGGACTGCCGCGCCTTTCCCGCAGATGCCGCGGCCGCCAAGGCAGGGCCGTCCTGAACCAAGCCAAGAACAGATCCATCTCAAAAACAGGGGAAGAAAAATGAAAACCGCAAAAACCCGGATGCTCGCCTTCGCCGCGGCCACCGCACTGTTCAGCATCGGCCACGCCGCGCTTGCCGATGAATTGTCGATCATGGCCAGCGGCGGCGCCTGGCAGGATGCCCAGCGCAAGGCCTGGTTCGAGCCGTTCAGCAAGGAGACCGGTGCAAAAATCCTCGAGCAGGAATATCTCGGCGATCTCGGCAAGGTCAAAGCCATGGTCGACACCGGCAACGTGCCGATCGACCTGGTGACGGTGGAAACCGCGACCGTGCTGCAGGGCTGCGACGCAGGCATTCTGGAACGCCTCGACTATTCAAAGATCGGCCCACGCGACAAATTCATCGAGGGCTCGGCGCTCGATTGCGGTGTCGGTCTCGATGCTTACGGCGACATCCTCGCCTATGACCCGACCGTGCTGAAGGAAGCGCCGACCTCGGTGCTCGACCTCTTCGACACCAAGAAGTTTCCGGGCAAGCGCGCCATGCGCAAATTCCCGGCGCAGAACCTCGAATGGGCGCTGATGGCCGACGGCGTCGCACCCGCCGACGTCTACAAGGTGCTGGCGACACCGGAAGGCGTCGACCGCGCCTTCAAGAAGCTCGACACCATCAAGAACGACATCGTCTGGTGGGATGCCGGCGCGCAGCCGGCGCAGCTGCTCGCCTCCAAGGAAGTGGTGATGACCACCGCCTGGAACGGCCGCATCCAGAACGCCATCGACACCGACAAGAAGCCCTTCAAGATCGTCTGGAACAACCAGATCCTCGAATACGACATGATCGCCATTCCGAAGGGCGCCAAGATCCCTGAGCTCGCCTACAAATACCTGGCCTATATCTCCAAGCCGGAAAACAACGCCAAGCTCGCCAGCTACATCACCTATGGGCCGGTGCGCACCGATGCGGCTTCGTTCGTCGCGGCCGATGCCTTGCCGAAACTGCCCAACGCGCCCGACCATCTGGCCGGCGCCTACCTCGTCGCCGACACCGAGTTCTGGGGCGACTATGGCGAGGACCTGGTCAAGCGCTTCAACGCCTGGCTGGCGCAGTAGACCCTGATGTCGGCGCTGCAGCCCAGCGAACTCGACCGGCCCGCGCTGGCCCGCGGCCGGCCGGCCGCCGGCGCGGATCCCAAAACCGCGTCGGCGGCGATGCGGCGCGCCGAATTCGGCGACCGGCTGCGTTCGCTGGCGCTGGCAGCACCCCTGCTCCTGCTTTTGGCCCTGAGCTTCGGCATCCCGATCGTGCTGCTGCTGTCGCGCGCCGTCTACGACCCGACCATCGCCGACGCTCTGCCGCGCACCAGCCAGGCCCTTGCCGACTGGAACGGCCAGGTCCTGCCTGCGGACGCCGCCTTCATCGCGCTCGCCGCCGACCTCAGCGAAAACCAAGCCAAGGGCACCGCTTATGAGCTGGCCAAGGCGCTCAACGCACGCCTGCCCGGCGCCCGCAGCCAGGTGCTGAAAACCGTGCGCCAGCTCGAAGGCGCCGCCGGCAAACCGCCGCTCGAGATCGTCAAAGCCGTGCCCTTCTTGTCGGCGCCAGGCACCTGGCCGACCATCGCCAACGGCACCCACGCCCTCACCTCGTTTTACCTGCTGAGCGCCCTCGACCTCAGGTGGAACGCCGATGGCGGCATCGAGCGCGTGCCGCCCGAACAGGCGATCTTCCTGCAAGTGTTCCTGCGCACCTTCTTCGTCGCCGCCGCCGTGACGCTTGCCACCTTGCTGCTCGGCTTTCCCCTCGCCTATCTCATAGCGAGCGTGCCGAAAGGGCTGGCGGCGATCCTGATCGTGGCGGTGCTGTTGCCGTTCTGGACCTCGATCCTGGTGCGCACCGCCGCCTGGACGGTGCTCTTGCAGAAATTCGGCCTGGTCAACGACATGCTGCTGTGGCTCGGCTTCGCCTCCGAGCGGCTCGATTTGATGTACAGCCGCATCGGCCTGATCATCGCCATGACGCATATACAGCTGCCCTTCACGCTGCTGCCGATCTACTCCGTCATGCGCACCATCGCGCCCTCGCAGATGAAGGCTGCCTATTCGCTCGGCGCTAGACCCTTCACTGCCTTCCGGCGCGTCTACCTCCCGCAGGTTTTCCCCGGCGTCATGGCCGGTTGCCTGCTCACCTTCATCCTGTGCCTCGGCTACTACATCACCCCGGCCCTGATCGGCGGCGCCAGCGACCAGCTGATCAGCAACTTCATCGCCAATTACGTCAATGTCGAACTGAACTGGGAGATGGCGGCGGCGCTCTCCTTCATCCTGCTGGTCTTCACCCTGGCCCTGTTCGGCATCTTCGCCCGCATCCTCGGCCTCGACCGCCTGAAGATGGTGTAGCCATGCTGCTCTCGCCCTACCCCACTCCTGGTGAACGCATCCGCGTCGCGCTGCTTTGGCTGTGGTGCGGGCTGGTCATCCTGTTCCTGCTGGTGCCGATCCTCATCCCTGTGCCGCTTTCCTTCAACAGCGGCGCCTTCTTCATCTTCCCGCTCGAAGGCCTGTCGACGCGCTGGTACGAGGTGGTGCTGGGCACGCAGCGCTGGCAGTCGGCGATCGGCAACAGCCTGATCGTCGCCTTCGGCACGACGCTGATCGCCACAACGCTCGGCACGCTGACGGCCATCGCACTGTCGAACGAGAAATTTCCCGGCCGCCGCATCGTCTTGCCGCTGCTGCTCTCGCCGCTGATCGTGCCCGTGGTGATCACCGCCGTCGGCTCGTATCTGTTCTACGCCCGCATCGGGCTCGCCAGCACCTATGCCGGCATCATCCTGGCGCATACCGCGCTTGCCAGCCCCTTCGTCGTCGTCACCGTGGGCGCCAGCCTCACCGGCTTCGACCGCAATCTGATGCGCGCCGCCGCCATCTCGGGCGCGAAACCGCTGACCGCCTTCTTCCGGGTGATGCTGCCGCTGATCCTGCCCGGCGTGCTTTCGGGCGCTGCCTTTGCCTTCGTCACTTCCTTCGACGAGGTGGTGGTGGTGCAGTTCCTGGCCAGTGCCGGCCAGCGCACCATGCCGCTAGAAATGTTCATTGGCCTGCGCGAAAAACTCTCGCCCGCCATCACCGCCGCCGCGACGCTGATGATGGCGCTGTCGATCGTGCTTTTGGTGGTGGCGAACCTGCTTGCCCGACGCGGCCAGGCTCGCCGGCCAGCAAACGGCTGAGACCGACCATCGGCGACAGCCGGCGTACGCGACAGTGAAACTTTTCGCATGTCGTTCCCGTGGCTTTTTGGGATCGCCTCCCGGGCGATCGCAGACCTCCGATCAATGCCCCGCCGGTGCTGCCGGTGGGGCCTTTTTTGAGGCCGCCGGCGCGGAACAATCAGAGAGCCGGGAAGTTCTCAAATCGCTGGGCTCCTAGACGTCCGGCCAACTTCGGCGCTGGCCACGGTGCACGTCGGGGCAAGTCGTTGTGCAGCCATCCGCCAACAGATGAGAGCTTTCCCCTGCGCGAATGAATGAAACTCGCAAACGTTGAAATCTTTCGTATGCCATTTTTAGAAAACCGAGTTCATTTTGCGTGGGAAATTGGAACTTTTACCCAAATCCTCCCGTTACACCCTTGATCGTTGCTTAGACGGTCACAAAGCAACAGCGAAGGAATCCATTATGAATACCAAGATGATCTGCTTTGGCGCCATGGCGCTTTCGATGGTTGCCGGCTCGGCTCTCGCCGCATCGGGCAGCGGGACCTCGGCTCTCGACGACCCGGCCAAGATGCAGCCCTTCTACACGGACTCCACCATGAAGAAGATGCGCAGCAATGACGAGTTCATCAAGGCCTGGAAAGCGCTGACGCCGGAAGACCAGAAGATGGTGATGGCGGCCTGCGATGATGAGGCCAAGAACGCCAATCCCACCAACGCCCATCCGGAATTCTGCAGCAGCGTGAAACAGAACGGCGGCAGCAAGTAACGCTCCCAGACCATTGAAAAAACAGCCCCGTTGGCGGGGCTGTTTTTTTGGGCGGCCGGATCGAGAAGTCGCATCGCCGTCCTTGCTGCCTCAGCGTCTCATCGGCCATAATCCGCGATATCGTGGAGAACACCGATGTCGCTCAGCCCCTTGTTCCATGCCTCGCCCGTCATCCAGCTCCACGCGCTGATCGCCATTGCCGCGCTGCTGCTCGGCGCCGTGCAGCTTTGGCGCACCAAGGGCGACCGGCTCCACCGCGCGCTTGGCCGCGTCTGGGTGGCGCTGATGGCGACGGTCGCCGGCTCCGGCCTGTTCATCTGGACGATCCGCCTGTGGGGACCGTTCAGCCCGATCCACCTTCTGTCGCTGTTCGTACTGGTGATGCTGTGGCGCGGCGTGCGCGCCGCGCGCGGCGGCAACATTGCCGCCCACCGCCGCATCATGCAGGGCACCTATATTTTCGGGCTCATCATCACCGGACTTTTGACCTTCATTCCCGGCCGCACCATGTATGCCGTCGCCTTCGGCCCGCAGGGCGCGACACCGCAGAAGCTGGCGATCTTCGCCGCTTTGGTCATCCTCGCGGCAGCGGCCGGCCTCTACGCCTCGCGCAGTGCGCGGGTGCCGGGCTGAGTGTCAGCCGGCGTAGCCGCCGCCTTTCCGACCATTTCCTTGTTCTGGCCATGTTGCACTGCGAAAACATTGTTGCATTGCGATATCGGCCGGTTGCGCCGAGACAAGTGGCGGGCTTTAAGTAACGAAGGAGCTGTCGTGGCGGCATCGTTTCGGCCTGATATACAGGGATTGCGCGCGCTGGCGGTCGGTGGCGTCGTGGCCTATCATTTCGGGCTCTCGGCACTGCCCGGCGGCTTTGCCGGCGTCGATATCTTCTTCGTCATTTCCGGCTGGCTGATAACCACGCACCTTATGGGCGAGATCACCGAGACCGGCCGGCTCGACCTCTGGCGCTTCTATGCGCGGCGCGCCCGGCGCCTCCTGCCGGCGGCCCTGTTCGTCATCCTGGTGACGCTTGGCCTCGGCTATTTCATCCTGGCGCCGCAGGAGCAGGCGCTCTATTCGCGCGGCGCCATGTTCGCCTCGGCCTATGCCATCAATCTGTGGCTGCTGCGCTGGTCGTTCGATTATTTCGCCGCCGACGCCTTGAGCAACCCCTTCATCCACTTCTGGTCGCTGTCAGTGGAGGAGCAGTTCTACCTCGTCTGGCCGGCTCTGCTGCTCTGCGCCGCCTGGCTGCGTCCGGGCCGACGCATGGCTGTCGTGGTGATCGGCGTCGCCGGCCTCGCCTCCTTCGCCGCCTGCCTGTGGCTGACCAGCCTCTCGCCGGCCTGGGCCTTCTACTTCTCGCCGCTGCGCGCCTGGGAGTTCGCCGCCGGCGGCCTGGCGACGCAGGCGCCGGCGGCCTTGTGGCAACAGCGGCCATGGCTGCGATCAGCGGAAGGCTGGCTCGGCCTGGTGCTGATCGCGGTCGCCTATCTCAGCTTGAGCGAGGACCTGCCCTTCCCCGGCTGGTATGCGCTGCTGCCGGTCGCCGGCACGGTGCTGGTGCTGCTGAGCGGCGCCGGCGAAGAGAACGATGCGGCGGAAACCAGCCCGGCCCGCTGGCAGGCTCTTGCGCCTGCCTCCGTGCTTTCGCTAGCGCCCCTGCAGTGGGTCGGCACGCTCTCCTATTCGCTCTATCTCTGGCACTGGCCTGTCATCGTCTATGCCGGCATGCTGGCGCCGGATCTCAGCATCCTCCAGCGCTTCGGCTGCGGCGCGCTGGCGCTGGCGCTGGCATTCCTGACCTATCATCTGATCGAGAACCCGGCGCGGCGCGGCGGCTGGCTGACCGTTGGCGCTCGAGCACTCGCCCCCGCCCTGGCGCTGACCGGCATGGGCGTGGCGGCGGCCTATGCCAACGCGCATCTGGCGACACGCAACATCGACCCCGCCCAGCGCGGCATCGAACAGGCCGCCGAACAGCCCTCCATCGCGCGCGCCGTCGACAAGAACTGCCTGCTCGACTTCCACACGGTGAAGCCGAAACCCTGCACCTTCGGCCCGGCCGACGCCGCCCACACCATCGTGCTGTTCGGCGATTCGCACGCCGACCATTGGTCGACGCCGCTGGTCGAAGCGGCCAAGCGCAACGACACCAAGGTGGTCACCTATCTCAAATCCTCGTGCCGCGCGTCACGGCTTTCGACCTTCAACACGGTGCTGAAGCGCGACTACACCGAATGCGACGCCTGGCGCGAACAGGCGATCACGGACATCATCCGCCGCAAGCCGCGCCTGGTGGTGATCTCGGAATTCTCGATCGGCAATCTGACGCGCGACATGCCCGCCGCCGGCCGCAAGGCCGAGACCGCGCGCTGGCAGGCCGGCCTGCGCTCCACACTGCAGGCCTTCAGCCAGGCCGGCGTCGAGACCGCCGTCATCCGCGACACGCCGATCGGCGACAGTTTCGCCGATTCCTGCGTGGCCCGCGCTTTGTGGTGGCGCGAAGCCCCCTCGCGCTGCGACACGCCGAGGGCTGAGGCCGCGAACGACAGCACTGCGGCGCAAGAGCGCGCCGTGGTGAAAAGCGTGCCCGACACGCGCTATGTCGACCTCACCGACCGCTTCTGCGGCCCGACACAGTGTCACGTGTTCATCGGTGGCAAACTGGCGTTTCGTGACAGGCACCATCTGGCGACGGCCTTTGCGGAGACGCTGGAAGGGCCGTTGGAGAAGGCGCTGTTTTAGGGAGACAAAGCGCTTCTTCCTTCTCCCCTTGTGGGAGAAGGTGGCCTCGCGAAGCGAGGTCGGATGAGGGGTGTTCCAGGGAATGCCGACGCCTCACTCCGCTGGAACACCCCTCATCCGTCTCGGCGCTACGCGCCGATCCACCTTCTCCCGCAAGGGGAGAAGGGAAGAGCCCCTCACCCGGCCTCAACCGGTTCCGCCACATAGCGCCCAAGCGTCACCTTTCCGCGCTCTGGTCTGGTCGGTGGATCGTAAAATCCATGGAACGCGCCCGCCTCCCGGGAGTTATATTAGATCAACCTGAAAAGGAGGTAGCCATGAAGAAGCTCCTGCTTGTCTCGGTTATCGCCATTGCTTCGGCGGCGGCGATGATCGCCCCGGCCGCCGCCCGCAGTCACGTCTTTATCGGTATCGGCGGCTACGACAATTCTTACGGCAATGACTATTACGATGGCTATGGGGACTATGGCGGCGGGCGTTATGTCTATAGCCCCTACGACCCCTATGATGACGGCTACAGGCCCCGTTATTTCCACCGGCACCACCATTGCCACATCGAAGTGATCAATCACTGGCGCCATCATCACAGGATCGTCGAGGAAGTCCGCGTCTGCGGATAATCTGATCCCGTGAACTGATCCGGCCGGCATCGCCGGCCGGATTGGTTCGCGCCGGCCCTCACCGCCACATCATCATCCCATAGTGCACCGCCAGCAGGTCCAGCCCGACCTTCAACAGCTTCGTCACCACATCCCTGCCCTCGCCCGTCTGTTCCGCCAGGCTCTTGATCGAGCCGCCCACGCAGCAGACTTGTCGTACCACCACCGCGACCTCCCAGTGCCCCAGCGCCCTGGTGGCGGCGGCATGCGCCCGGCCGGAGTCGAGCACGCTGTCGGCGATGCCGCCGCCATGGCGGCCGCCGTCGACGCGCTCGCTCCAGCGCATCGGCTTCACGCTCGCCTGCTGGCTGCACTGGAAATCCTCGCGGTAGCGCTGGCCGGCCTCGCGCTGCTGGCGCGACAGCGAGGTGATGCCCAGGAGCGGGTCGACATTGCGCACCCGCACGATGCCACCGGTGGAGGTGTAGCCGTCATTCGACACTTCATAGACGCGCCGCGCTTCGGCCGTGCCGGTGGCCAGCCGCTTGCGGCCGAAGGCGTCGTCGCTGAGCGCGAAATCATGGCCGAGCTCGCGGCGGATGCGCACCTGCTCTGCCTCGCCCTTCGGCAGTTTGGGGGCCTGCGGCTTGCCGGCTTTGGCTTTTTTGGGCATGGGTGGCTCCTTGGGTTGGGTGGTTGGATGGTGAGCTGGCCTTGCAGAACTTGGGTTCCTCGCCCCCGCGAAGCGGGGGAGAGGTGGATCGGGCGAAGCCCGAGACGGAGCGGGGGTAGCGCCGACGGTCGAAGGGAAACGGCCCGACGTACAACGGGATTTCGTGCTCCATCCTCAACCGGCTTTGGCTTGGCGGAGGTCGCCCCCCTCTCCGTCCCGGCTTCGCCGGGCCACCTCTCCCCCGCCTTGCGGGGGCGAGGAACCTAAGATTTGTGAGGCCGCCCGCCGCGCCATCAGCTCGCGCATCACCCGTCGCTCCCGCAGCTCGATGCAGAGCTGCGCGCTCGATGGGCAGAACTGGGCGTTGCCGCTTTTCACCTCGCCGCGCACGAAGCGCTGGATGGCGGCCTGCAGATCGGCAAGCTCGGCGTCGCGCACCGCGCCGAGATAGCCACGCATCTGCATCTCGACGTCAGTCAGGGCGGATTGCGGGAAGCATGAGAACATCGCGGCCAGCGCTTTCGTCGCCTGCTGCAGTTCGGCTGCGGTCATGGCTGCGGATCTCCTCGATGATGGCGTTGGCGGCGTCGGTGTGGGTTTTCGGCCGCTGCCAGCCGGGTTTCTTCCTCGAAAAACCGGGAGTTGGTCTGTTTCTGCCCGCAGCAGGGGACAAATGCTGCGCATTTTCAGAGGAGCCCCCTGCCACCTCTTGATCTCCATGAGTCGAAAAATGCTGCGCATTTTCAGGGGAAAAAGCGGAAGCTTTTTCACTCTGGTTTCTGGAGTCTGGAGAATGCCGTGGCAAAACTCCGGCATTTGCCGCCCCATGAGCCTTTGTTTTCAAGGCGGTGGCGGTTCCACCGCGTGCGCCGGCGGCGGCCCTCGCCTCGCTTTTGACCTGCGCCTTGTGCAATTCCCTGGTCAGCCTCTTGTGGCCGATCTCGCCCGCCTCGCGCTCGAAGAAGCTCAGCAGATCGACGCTGATGGCGCGCCATCTTTTCAGGGAAAGGCGCGCCACCCGCGCCAGCTTGGCGTCGTCGTCGGGCAGCCGGCCGCCGGCGTTCCACATCGCCATCAGGATCAGCATGTAAGCGCCGATCTGCTCGGTGGAGAGCGGCAAGGTGTCGCCGACGAAATCGGAGACATAGAGCTGCATGAAGGGCCGCTCGCTCATGTGGTGCCTGCACGCAAGCTAATGGAACCAGCCGCCGGCCCGCACGTTATGACGCGTCCGTGCCAAGGGGAGGTTTGCCGATGACGGCGTTCATGCCGATTACGCTGCGCTTTTGCGACAACAAGACCATGCTGGTCGGCTCGGTAGCCGACGCCGAAACGGCATTGCGGCACCAATGGCCCGACAAGACCGCACCCGCCTATATCGAAGCCGCAAGGCTGGTCAGGTTGGCGGTCGAGGGCAGTTGCTGCCCGCGAACGGCCTTCGAGGCCTTCAGCAAGACCGCCAGGCAACAGGGCATATTGGTGGTGAAGCCGAGAAGCCGCGCGCATGACTGGCTCGACGCCGCCGCCGGCCCGTGACGCCGCGGCGATGCAACCGCGTGGCGGCCTTGCGCGTTTATAAGCGCGGGCTTTATAGTCTCGCTGAGATCGAAGGTGAACGCCGTGGGTACGCTGAAAACCGGAGTGCCGCTCAAAGTCAACCTGGAAGGGCATGTCGAGGAGATCGACAGCGTCAGCGATGCCGCCGATTTCCTGCAGCGCTGGCCGATCGAGCGGCGCGGTCACGTCTACCGCAGCGCGCTCAATGCCTGCAGTGCCGCGATCGCCGCGCAGATCTCCGAATCCGACGCGATAAAGGTGTTCACCGGCTTTGCCCGCGTCGCGGGCATCCTGGTTGCCGAGGGTGGCCCGCCGATGCGGCTGGAGGCACGAACCGTGCAAAGCCGCATGCCCAAACAGGGCCGGCAGATACCGAAATAGGCCAAGCGTCTTTCTCCCCGTCACTATAAGGGGAGAAATGCCCGGCAGGGCAATGAGGGGCGGCGCCGGCGTCTGAACGAGTAGCGCCTGAACTGGATGCTTGACGTTCATATCTGCTTTTAATCCTGCCATGTCAGCGCTGCCCCTCATCCGCCTGCCGGCACCTTCTCCCGTATAGAGACGGGGAGAAGGCAAGCTCTCACGTTCAAACCCGCCGCTGGAACCGCGCGTGGTGATAACCGCAGTAGCTTTTCTGCCCCTTGGTTCGCATGCCGCAGCACAGCATGTCGGCGCCGGGCCGGCCGCCCGGCGCGTCGTTCTCCGGATCTTCTTCCAGGGTCAGATCGAGCGGCGCGCGGCAGCGGTCGAACAGGCAGTCGATGAAGCGCATCGCCACGCCATGCGGCTGGCGGCCGATCGGTCCACGCTGGGGCGCGGGCGGCTCTAGACGGTACGCCTCGCCATCGGCGATCAGCACGCCCACCTCGCGCACGAACAGGCGTGGCGGCAGCCAGGCCGGCGAGGAATCGCGCCTGGGCCGGGCCTTGTTCTTGCGCGCGCCCTCTGCCGCATGGACGCCGGCGCGCTCTTGCGCCACTGCCTTGCCGCTGGCCTTGCCATTTGCACGCTCTGCGGCCGCCGGCTTGCGCATTGTCCTTTCGCCGGCGGCTTGTCTCGCGACCGGCGGCATCCCCTGGCCATTGGCAAAGCCGATCGCGCCCAGCATGGCGTTGCGGTGGACGATGCCGATGATGGCGTTACGTGACACCTGGCTGCCGCGCAGTGCGCTGAACGCCGCCGCGATCCTCGAGGCCGAAAGCCCCTCCTTCAGCCAGCGGGCGATCTCTTGCAGTTCCGCGTCGCTGTAGCTTGCCATGTCCAGGCTCCATCCAGGGGTGCGCCTTCGGCAGCACTGGAGAGCGCGACGTCGGCAAGGCGTCAGGGTTCGGGCCGGTCCGGGCCACGGTCAGGGTGTTCGGTGTTAAAGCCGGCTCTTGGCCGGATCAGCCGGAGCGGATCGCGTGTCCGGCAGTCAGGCGCGCCAGCCGCGCCTCCGCCGTCTTGCTGTCGGGAGCGGAAACCGCCCTGCCCGTCATCGGCTCGAATAGGATGACAGTGCCGTCCTGCGTGCGGATGCAGGAGCGCACGTAGGGACCGGCGGACAAAACGGGCCGGTCGAATTGGGGGCCGGAGCCGAGGGGAGCGGCGGCTCCGGCCGTTCCGGCCGCCAGGGACGGGCGGGCCGGACCCGAGGCGTCAAAGCGCTCGGGCTTAGCCCCGGCCGGGGAGGACGGCCAGGACGGAAGGGAATGGGCGGCGACTTCAGTCGCCTTGTTCGCCTCACGCGAGGCCGGCGCTATCGCGCCATGAAAGCTGGACAGGTTCTGCATGACCAGATATAAGCATAACTCAAAAATATATGCAAGCCATTCTTTCATAGACGAGAGCCGCTTTCATCGCTCACATGGGCGCCATGGCCAAAACGGAACTGTCGATCAAGGTCGGGGCGGCGATACGCCAGGCGCGCAAGCAGCGCGGCCTGGTCATGCGCCACATTGCCGAGCACAACGACACCGATGTCGCCGCTGTCGGCAATTGGGAAACCGGCCGCAACCTGCCCAAGACCGAGAACCTTCTGAAGACCGCCGCCTTCCTGCGCGTCGACCCGGTGGCGCTGGGCAAAGGCGAGGTCGTCTTCCTCGACGATGCCGGACCGGTGGCCGACGCCGAGATCGTCACCGATGCCGGCCCGATGCCCGCCGGCTCAATGGATATCGAGGTGCTGGGTGCGGCGGTCGGCGGCGACGACGGCGACTTCACCTTCAACGGCGAGCCCGCCGGCTATGTCCAGCGCCCGCCGGGCGTGCGCAACCTGCCCAAGGTGTTCGCGCTGCATGTACTCTCAGACTCCATGGTGCCGCGTTACGAACCCGGCGACCTCATCTATTGCGGCGGCCGCGACGCCGTGCCCGGCGACCATGTGGTGATCGAGACGTTTCCGGAAGAAAACGAGAAGAACGGCAAGGCCTTCGTCAAGAAACTGGTCAAGCGCACAGCGAGCGAGCTGGTGGTCGAGCAGTACAATCCGCCGAAGACGCTGACCTTCAACCGCTACGCGATCAAGCATGTCTGGCGGGTTATACCGCTGAAGGAATTGCTGGGATATTAGCGGACTTTTTTCCTTCTCCCCTTGCGGGAGAAGGAAAAACCACCGCCACCCCCTGTCAAGCCCGCCTCGCCCCCTCCACCAGCACCTCACGCTCGCTCAGCATCTGTGCCTCGCTGCGCACGCGCTGACGCTCGTCGATGAAGGCGGCCTGGATCGACACCGCCGTCCCCGGCAGCCCGTCGGCGCGGCAGGCCGAGCAGACGATGCGGCCCGAAAGCTCCGCCAGCGGCGTGCTGCCCGTCACCCCGAAACGCCGGAGTTCATCCGGTTTCCACCATCTGTTGCGGCCGCAATCGGCGCACTCGACCGATATCGAGGCGACATGCGCGATGACTGGTTTCCTGCCCGGCAATGCCATTGCCTCTCCACCCCGTTTGTTCCTGATTTGTTCGTATAATCCTGTGTTTTGAGCCGGGAGTCGAGTCGCAGTTTTAACACTTTCCCAAAAGTTTCCCTTTTATCGGTTTTTGAGTTATGCTTTCAACAACTCGCAGATGTGAGTCGCCTGCCGCATCAGACCCGGGAGCAGTGATGGATGCCGCCGATTTCGCCCGCGCCTGCGGTTACACCGGCGACAGTCCTGCTCTGCTCGAAGCCTTCGAGGTGATCCGCCGCAACGGCATCACGCACGCCCGCCAGGATCATTTCCGGCGCAAGGCCGTCATCGACGAGTTGAAACAATCCGAACCACTGTTCCTGGGGGCAATCGGCCCGGCGCTGTCGGCGCAGGAGGCCATCGAGGACACCGCCCGCTTCATCGCCTGCTGGCGCAACATGCCGCGCTGGCGCCAGGAACGGCGCCTGCCCGATCTCGTTCGGGCCAGGCAGCAGCGTCTCGCAGCCCGCTTCTTCCGCCGCTACGGCCATCGCCTGTGGGCGCTCGAAGCGGCCTGAGGCCCGGCACGCTGGACCAGCCATTTGCGGGTTCCAATCGGCTCCGTTTCTTTCTAGATTGCGCGTGGGTGGCTCTTCGTTCGACGTGCATGATTTGGAATGTTCAGGACTGCCCGCTCAAAAGTTCAAACCTGGATCACGGCCGGCGCGGGAACCATCGCGGCGCTGTTCGTCGCCGGCCTGATGGGCGCCTTCGGCGCCCTCCCCGCCCACGCTCCGCCGCAATTGCCGCTCGACACCGCCATCGACGCCGGACGCTGGCGCATCCAGCCGGTGCGCGCCTATGTCAGCCACGCCAAGGTTTATGGCGTGCTGATGAAGCCCGGCCAGAAGGCGCTGGTGCTGGAGGCCGACATGACCAATCGCACCGCGCAATCCGACAAGGCCTATTTCGATGTCTTCAAGCCGGACGGGCTCGCCTTGCCCGATCCCATGCCGATGATCGCGCTGACGCGGGACGAGACGCTGACGCCGGAACTGCATCCCGGCATGACGGAGCGCATGGCCTATGTCTGGCCGCTGGCCGGCGACGCCATTGTCCCGGCCAGCCTGAGCTTCGGCGTCACCGCCGAGATCTTCAAGCCGCGCGACAACCTCTATGGCATGCCCGGCTGGTTCAATCCCTACCGGCTCGGCACCATCACCTTGCCGGTCGCCGACGTGCCGGGAACCGGCTCATGAGAATCCGCATCCTCGGCAATCTCGTCATCCTCGGCGCGACCGTGGTGCTGAGCTATGGCATGCAGGTGTCAAAGCCGCATTATGCCGACCTCACCGCGCCGATCCCGGCCGATGGCGCCATGCACGACACCATCCGCGCGCGCAGCTTCGATGTCCGGCTCGACAAGGTGGTCTTTGCCCGCGCGCTGAAAACCAACCAGTTCGGCCGGCAAAAGCTTTTGACCACCAGCGGCCTGTGGGCGGTGGTGACGACCAGCCTCACCGCCACCGCTGCCTCCACCACGGTTGCCGACGGCACCTGGCAAGGCCCGGTCGGGCTGCGCTATCACCAGACGGAACGGCTCGGCTACCGCCAGGACATGCCGCCGCATGGCGTCGATCCGGGCCTGGAGAAGCGCGGCCTGTTCGTGTTCGAAATACCGCCCGACCAGATCCGCGGCGCCAGCCTGCTGATAGCAGCGCGCCAGTTCGGCCCGCTCGACGCGCAAGCGCGCATCAGCCTCGATGGGGTGCCGACAAGCGCCGATGGCCAGCCGGCGGATGTGCTGCCGGAATACGACCTCGATGCGCCGCCACCTCAAGGCAAGTCATGAGCGCCGTTTCTACCGCCCCTGGACCGATCGCCAGCGAAGACCGGCAGGCCGAGCAAAAATGGCGGCGGCGCAGCCTTGTGGCGCTTGCCATCCTGCTGCCGCTGACGCTGGCCGAGACCAGCTATGACAGCCTGCGCGAATGGCTGCATGGCGAGGACCTCATCGCCAGGGATGTCGATTTCGGCCAGTCCGTGCCGTTCGGCGGCAGTGACTGGAAACTGGCCGATCTGCGCGGCGGCAAGGCCGGCCGCCTGCCCGACCACGCCTTCGCCGTCATCGCCACGTTCTCGGTCAAGATAGGTGACCCCGACCTGCAAAAGCAGTGGCTGGGCTGCAAGCTGATGCTGACCGACGCCGCCGGGCGCCGCTGGCTGCCGGATGTCATCGCCGGCGTCAGCCTGCCGGCGGGTGTGATGAACTGCACGTCGGCGATATTCTCCGGCGTCAAAAAGGGCGACACCGTCACCATCGGTGACATCTTCATCGTGCCGGAAGACGCGGTGAAAACCATCCGCCCGGCAGTCGGGCTGAGCAGCGAGCGGCCCTGGTTCTTGCGCTTTCAAAGGCCGCCGAAGTAGCTGCTTTCTCCCCGTCACTATACGGGGAGAAATGCCCGGCAGGGCAATGAGGGGCAGCGCCAACGCTCCGGTAAGTGGCTGATTTGCCTAACGTCACGGCCAGCGCCGGCTTTGCGAGATCAAGCTCAATTCTTTCGCGACAGTGCCGCCCCTCATCGGCCTGCCGGCACCTTCTCCCCGTAAACGGGGAGAAGGGAGCTCATCTACCCTTCGACAGCGAAAACGCCGTCTCCAGCACGGCGGCGAGAAAACATATCCTGATCGGCTCGATCAAAATGCCGGTGGAGGAATCCTGGAACGGGCTGCCGAACAGCAGCGTCACGCCGTGCGAGAAGATCTGCCAGACATCGAGCTCGTGCGGGCCGATCAGCCGTGTCGCGCCGAGCCACAGCCAGGCAGCGCCCCAGTCGATGAGGCGATAGCCGATGATCAGCGTGCACAGAAGGAGAAGGCTGGAACTCACCGTCAGCCGCACGCCATTGGCGATCGGCAGGTAGCGCGAGCGGTAGCCGGCGATGAAATGCTCGACGAAGTCGCGCAGGAATTTCGGCAGGCCGGCATAGCGCTTGCCGAAGCGCTCCACCCGGTTGTGCACGCGCATCAGCGCGGCATCGTCGCGCACGTCATAGCCATAGATCAGCGCCGCCATGACCAGCCAGATCAGCGGCAGGAGCATGTAGAAGAACAGGTTGATGGCGACCGTCGACGGCGCGATCGAGGTGATCTCGACCGGCACCATCGGGGCCGCCGTCGCCACCGGCACCGGGCTCGCCAGCCCATCGGCCGACGCCTGCACCACCGACCAGAAGGAGCGGCTCATCAGCCATTGCAGCGCCGTATCCTTCCAGCGGCTGATCACATAGAGACCGACGAAGATCCAGTTGGTCTCGCAGATCACCACGACGATCTGCCAGAACGATGCGGTCTTGGTTTTCGTCTGCATGAACTTGGCCAGCCGGCGGATCAGCCAGGACACCGCCACCGAGATCAGCAGCCAGCGCGAATCCAGCACGTCGAGCACATTTCCGGCCTGCCCGAAATCGGCCTGGTCGAGCGTGGCGCGCGAATATTGCCGCACGATATCGCCGAGGAACCCCCAGGCCGCGTAATAGGCGAAGAAAGGCAACAGCGCGATGGTGATCATGCGCACCAGCCGCGAGCCGCGTCGGTCGCCAGTGACCTGCTCCTCCGCGGCCTTGTCGGCGCCGCGCTGCGCGGCCAAGAGATGCGG
Source organism: Mesorhizobium sp. 2RAF45 (assembly GCF_052115225.1). Taxonomy (NCBI): domain Bacteria; kingdom Pseudomonadati; phylum Pseudomonadota; class Alphaproteobacteria; order Hyphomicrobiales; family Phyllobacteriaceae; genus Mesorhizobium; species Mesorhizobium sp. 2RAF45. The sequence goes on from NZ_JBFRGG010000005.1 coordinate 155,147, forward strand.
CAGGCCGGGGCGCAGCACATGGAACATCGCCACCGTCACCACCAGTTGCGCCAGCGCCACCAGCGTCAGCATGGCAAGCCCGGCGAAATGATTGGCGAGCGCCACTTTCGCCGCCAGCTGCAGCAGGAGATCGCCGGCCAGCACCCCGGCCAGCACCAGCGCGACAAGCTGCGGCCAGAAGCGTTGCAGCAGCGAAAAACTCAAGCTGATCGGCCTGATGATATCGGCAAACATGAGGTCTCTCACGATGCCACCCGCCCCAGGCCTTTCTAGCAAAGGGCGATCGTTTTGCAACCGGGCCGGGAAATGGCCGCGCATCTCCTTGGTTCAATGCCGGGATGCCGTGGGTACCGTGGCGGCCCTGATTCCGTCGAATTGATACGTTGATTGGTCGGCTCGAAACCCAGGGAAGGACCGCCATGAAACCCCTCGTTCTCGCCGCCCTGTGGGTGATGGCGCTTGCTCTGTCCGCCCATGCCGCCGGCAACAGCACATCAGGGCTTGCCGACGCCACGGTGCTGATCGTGCGCCATGGCGAAAAGCCCGACAGCGGACCCGGTCTGTCGCCCGAGGGCGAAGCCCGCGCGCAGGCCTATGTCGCCTATTTCCAGCCCTTCCTGCTCGACGGTGTCGCCTTCCGGCCCGATATGCTGGTGGCCAGCGCCGATTCGAAGAACAGCGCGCGCGAGCGGCTGACGCTCACCCCGCTCAGCCAGGCGCTGAAACTGCCCATCGACCAGCGCTTCGCCGACAAGGACGTCAAAGCCCTCGTCGCCGCACTCTCCAGTGAAACCCACGGCAAGTCGATCCTGATCGCCTGGCATCACGGCCAGCTCGGAAAACTCATCAAGGCCTTTGGCGCCGACCCGCAGGCGCTGCTGCCGAACGGCAAATGGCCCGGCGATGTCTTCAACTGGGTGGTGGTGCTGCACTTCGATCAGGCCGGGCATCTGGTGCCGGGCTCGGCGCGGGTGGTCGAGGAGCAGTTGCCGGGGTGATGCGCCATCTTCCCTTCTCCCCCTATGGGAGAAGGTGGATCGGCGCGTCAGCGCCGAGCCGGACGAGGGGTGCTCCAGCTTGGCGCCACGCTTGTTCTGCGGCGGGTATATCGGCGCAAAATCATCAACGCCTCGTTCCGTCGAACACCCTCATCTCCGCACCCGCGACTTCAGCCACCGGTCAAACGCCACCGCCAGGATCAGGATCAGCCCGATCACGATGCTTTGCGTGTAGGACGAGACATTGTTGAACTGCAGCCCGTTCTGCAGCACGCCGATCAGCGCCGCACCCACCACCGTGCCGCCGACCGAGCCGATGCCGCCGAACAGCGAGGTGCCGCCGATGACGACGGCAGAAATCACCGTCAGCTCATAGCCGATGCCGGCCACCGCTTCCGATGAGTTGAGCCGCGCCGACAGCACGAAGGCGGCGAGCCCGGCGAAGAAGCCGACGATGACATAGACCGAGACCAGGATGCGGTCGACGCGCAGGCCAGACAATCGGGCCGCCTCGGCATTGCCGCCGACGGCATAGACGGCGCGGCCATAGCGCGTGTAGCGCAGCACGATGTGGCATAGGATCGCGGCGATGGCGAAGATGATGGCCGGCACCGGCACCGGGCCGATCAGCCCCGTGCCGAACCAGCGCATAGAGGCGTCGAAGCCCGAGATCGGGCCGCCATTGGAGATGGTCAGCGTCAGCCCGCGAAACACCGTCAACCCGCCCAGCGTGACGACGAAGGGCGGCACTTTCAGTCGGGTGATGGCAAGCCCCTGCACGCCGCCGGCGGCGGCGCCGACGATGACGGCCGCCAGCAGCGCCGCGAACCAGCCATAGCCCTGCGTGCCTGAGGTCGACAGCGACAGCGTGTTGGCCGCACCGCCCTTGGCGACGACGGCGGCGACCATGCCGCAGAAGGCCAGCAGCGAGCCGACCGACAGGTCAATGCCGGCGGTGAGGATGACGAAGGTCATGCCGAGCGCGATCAGCCCGGTGATCGAGATCTGGCGCGTGATGTTGAACAGATTGATCGGGTCGATGAAGCTCGGCTTCAGCACGGTGAAGACGACGACCAGCGCCGCCAGGAACAGCAGCGGCCCGAAACTCATCAACAGCCGCGCGATCGTCGCGCCGCCGCGCTGGCTCTGCTCTTCGGCGATGCTCATCGTGCCTGATCCTCCGCATCCTGCCCAAGCGCGTCTTGCCCAAGAGCATCCTGCTTGTCGAGCGCCATCAGTTCCATCAGTTTTTCCTCGTTTGCCTCGACGCCCGGCATCTCACCGGTGATGCGGCCCCTGCGCATGGTGACGATGCGGTCCGACACCGCCAGCACTTCGGGCAGCTCGGACGAGATCATCATCACCGCGATGCCGCGCGCGGCCAATTGCACCAGGATCTGATGCACCTCCGCCTTGGCGCCGACATCGACGCCGCGCGTCGGCTCGTCGACGATCAGCACTTTCGGATCGCGCGCCAGCCAGCGCGCCAGGATCACCTTTTGCTGGTTGCCGCCCGACAGGCCCTCGATCGCCTGCTCGGCCGAGGCCATGCGGATCGACAGCATCTTCCTGAAACCCGACAGCGCGTCGCGCTCGCGCCGCTCGGCCATGAAGCCGAAACCGTTGCTGAACGTGCCGAGCGACGCGACGGAGAAATTCGGCAGGATGCCAAGCGCGGCAAAGATCGCCTGGTGCTTGCGGTCCTCCGGCACCAGGCCGATGCCGAGCGCGATGGCATCCGCCGGTGAGGCCGGCGCGATCTGTTTGCCGTCGAGCGTGATGGTTCCGGCGGCGATGCGGTCGGCGCCAAAAATGGCGCGCGCCAGCTCCGTGCGGCCCGAGCCGACAAGCCCGGCGACGCCGAGGATTTCGCCGGCCTTGAGATCGATGTCGACGCCGTCGAGCACGATGGCATGCGGCGCCTCGGGATCGCGCACGGTGCGCAGACCGCGCACCGACAGCACGACATCGCCGGCCACCGCGCGCTGCGACGGCCTTGCATAGAGTTCGGAGGCCACGCGGCCGACCATCTTCTCGATGATCCGCGGCAACTGGATCGGCCGCCCCTTGTCGCGGTCGAGATGTCCGGCCAGCCGCCCGTCGCGCAGCACCGTCATGCGGTCGCAGATGGCGGAGGCCTCCTCCAGCCGGTGGGTGACGAACATGATGGCGACCTTGTCCTGGCGCAACCGGCCCATGATCGACAACAGCCGCTGCACCTCGGTCTCGGTCAGCGCCGAGGTCGGCTCGTCCATGATGATCAGCCGGCTTTTGAGCGACAGCGCCCGGGCGATCTCGACCAGCTGCTGCTCGGCCACCGACAGCGCCGAGACCGGCGTCATCGGATCGATGGAAAGGCCGACACGGGCGATGATGTCGCGCGAGTCGCGCTCCATGCGCTTCCAGCTCACCAGGCCGAACGGCCCGACCGGCGCGCGGCCGATGAAAATGTTCTCCGCCACCGTCAGCGTCGGGATCAGGCTGAGCTCCTGGTAGATGGTGACGATGCCGAGCCGCTTGGCATCCTGCGGGCTGGAGGGCGCGTAGTCGGCGCCGTCGAAAGTGATGCGCCCGCTGGACGGCGGCATGACGCCCGACAGGATTTTGAGCAGCGTCGATTTTCCCGCGCCGTTTTCGCCGAGCAGGCCGAGGATCTCGCCGGGGTGGATGTCGAGCGAGACGTCGCTCAGCGCGGTGACACCGGCGAAATGCTTGGTGACGCCCTCGACGGCAAGCAGGACAGGTGCGGCTTCAGCCAATGATTGCTTCCTCGATGCGGTTCATGCTGGTCCCGTCAGCGCGTGAACACCCCCCTCTGTCCTGCCGGACATCTCCCCCGCAAGGGGGGAGATTGGCTGTCCATTCGGCTTTCGCTAATCTCCAACGTCGCAAGGAAGGTGCCTTCATCGACACTGCCGATCTCCCCCCTTGCGGGGGAGATGCCCGGCAGGGCAGAGGGGGGTGCTGTCCCGCAGGCCTCATCCAATCAGCCTACTTCGTCTCGCTCAACCTCTCGGCCTTGTCGAGATTGTCCTTGCCGATGACGATCGGCGTCAACAGCACCAGCTTCTCCTTCGGCTCGGTCTTGTTCTTGGCGTAGGCGACCGCGATCTGCACGGCGGTGCGCGATTGCTGGCCGGGGAACTGTTCGACCGTGCCGGCGAGCTTGCCGTCGCGCACGGCAACCAGCGCTTCCGGCAGCGCGTCGAAGCCGTAGATCTTGACGTCGGTGAAGTTGCGCGCCGCGCAAGCCTCGAGCGCGCCGAGCGCCATGTCGTCATTGGCGCAGATGATGGCGTCCGGCTTGCCATTGGCGGCGAGCCCGGCTTCCGTCACCGACAACGCCTCGGCGCGGGCGAAGTTTGCGGTCTGCTCGAAGATGATCTGGTACTTGTCCTTCAGGGGATCGAGCACATTGTGCACGCCCTTGTTGCGGTCGATCGCCGGACCGGCACCCGGCTGGCCCTGCAGATGGAACAGCTTGGCGCCGTTGGGGAACGCCGCCACCATGGCTTGCGCCTCCGCCTCGCCGCCCTTGACATTGTCGGCGCCGACATGGGCGAGGATGCCCTGGACACCGTCGACGCGGCGGTCGATCGTCACCACGGGAACACCGGCCTTGACCGCTTCCTCGATCGCCGGCGCCAGCGCGTTGACGTCGAGCGGCGAAATCACGATGGCGTTGACCTTCTGCACCAGCGCCGCCTCGATGTCGGCGGTCTGCTTGGTGGCTGAATTCTGGCCGTCGCTTTCGGTCAGGTTAACGCCTTGCGCCTGCGCTTCGGCCTTGATCTCATTGAGCATGTGCACGAAGAACGGAAAGCCAAGATTGGGCACCGAGCCCAGTATGGTCAGCTTATCCTCGGCGAACGCTGAAGGTGCTGCAAGCATCATGGCGCCGGCGGCCACGGACGTCATCAGAAATTCACGTCTGTTCATGGTTGATCTCCTCCACAAGAACGCACGCCCCGGAAACCGGGACGGTTTCAGGAAGGATCATGCGTCGGTTCAAAGTGTTGGAGCATCCTCCTTGCGCAGGACAGCGCATGCCGCTCCAGCTGATCGCCGTTGCAAAAACTGCCTCCCATCGGCATCAGCAAGGGAATGCTAACCCAGGGTCAACCATTTGTGCAACATCGATATAACAGTGCTGGAGGCGAATTATCGGAATTGTCGGAATTTTGATCAAACCGACTTGCCTCGGCTTCCATTCCGGGGCTGCGGCCCTAGTTTGAACCCCCGAGTCCTTCTGAAGATCAGTCCGTCCCTGGAGAATTGCATGAAGCCGCATATCATCTGCCATATGCTCGCCTCGCTCGACGGCAGTCTTCATCCGAGCCGCTACACCGCCAGCCCGGACGGAACCCGGGCCGAGTGGTCAGGCCTCTATGAGCAGATCCACGGCGATCTCCAGGGCGACGCCTGGATCGTCGGGCGCGTCACCATGGCCGAGATGAGCAAGGCCGGAGCGCACCCGCCGGCGCATGCCGGCAAGGTCGAGCGGCCGCATCATTTCGCGCAACGCGACGCGGGAACCTATGCCGTGGCGCTCGATACCTCCGGCAAGCTCCACTTCGCCAAGCCCGATGTCGGCGGCGCGACCATGTCGTGGTGCTGCTTGGGCGTGACGTCTCCGACAGCCATCTGGCCGAGCTCGCCGCCGACGGCGTGTCCTACATCGTGTCGGAAACGGCCGAAATCGATCTCGCCGCCATGCTCGACGTGCTCGGGCGTGAGCTCAGCATAAGGCGTCTGCTGCTCGAAGGCGGCGCCGGCATCAACGGCTCCTTCTTCGCGGCCGGGCTTGTCGATGAACTAAGCCTGCTCGTCGCGCCCGCGCTCGACGCGCGGGCGGGAAACCAGGGTTTTGTCGAGTTCGGCGAAAGCGGCCTCGCCGGCAAGATGCAGCTGTCGCTGACAAGCTGCGAAACGCTGGCGCATGGGCTGATCCACTTGCGCTACGCCGTCAGCCCTGGCTGAGGCCGCAGCGCCTCAATAGCGCATGGCGTCGAGATCAGCGATCAGCGTCGGGCCGGTCGGGTGCCAGCCGAGCCGTGCCTGGGTCAGCGCGCTGGACGCGGGCAGGTCCATGGGGGCGAACATTCCCATCCAGCCGAAATGCTCCGCAGCCTTTTCCGGCGCGATCGAGACGACGGGCAGGTTGAGGCCCCGGCCAAGCGCCTCGGCGATGGCGCGCACCTCGACGCCTTCCTCGCCGACCGCGTGATAGCGCGCGCCCGGCTGGCGCTTTTCGACAGCAAGCCGGTAGAGCCGCGCGGCGTCGGAGAGATGCCCCGCCGAATAGCGATTGCGGCCTTCGCCGACATAGGCCGAGACGCCTTTTTCACGCGCGATCTCGATGAGCGGCGAGATCAGCCCCTGCTTGACCGGATTGTGCACCTGCGGCAGGCGAACGACCGACAAATTGATGCCGGCCTCCAGCAAGGCATTGCCGGCGAGTTCCGATGCGATGCGCGGATTGGGATGGCTGGCGTTGAAGACGTCCTCGACCGCCAGTTGGCCATGTCCGGGGCTGCCCATGCCGACGCCCGACGTGATGACCAGCGGCCGGTCGGATCCGGCCAATGCCTGGCCGAGTGCCGCGATCACTTGGCTGTCCTTTTCGCAGTTCTCGGCAAAGCGCGAGAAATCATGGTCGAAGGCGGTGTGGATCACGGCGTCCGCTTCGGCCGCGCCGTCGCGCAGGCTTGCTGGTTCCTCGAGGGTTCCGCGATGCACTTCGGCGCCCGCCGCCGCCAGCGCCTCCGCGCCTGCATCGGAGCGGGTGACGCCGACCACCTCATGGCCGGCCTGGATGAGTTCGGGAACAAGCGCCGAGCCGATGAAGCCGGTGGCACCGGTCAAAAAGATACGCATGCAAAATCTCCTGCACAGTTGCCCGCGCAGTATCCCCGGTCTATTATTCCATTAAAGTAGTGATCTTATCATGGTATAATGGCTAACAGGATGCCCACAAACTCAGCCGGCACGCTCGCAGCCTTCCTGAAAGACCGGCGCACCCGGCTCGATCCCGCCTCGTTCGGCTTCTCCGGGCGCCGGCGCACGCCGGGGCTGCGCCGCGAAGAAGTCGCCCAGCGCGCCAACATCAGCCCGACCTGGTACACATGGCTGGAACAGGGCCGTGGCGGCGCGCCTTCGGCCGATGTGCTGAACCGCATCGCCAAGGGGCTGCTGTTGACCGAGGCGGAGCGCGAACATCTCTTCATGCTGGGGCTCGGCCGTCCGCCCGAGGTCCGCTACCGGGGCGACGAGGGCGTCAGCCCCCGGCTGCAGCGCCTCATCGACACGCTCGAGGCCAGCCCCGCTTTGGTCAAGACCGCCACCTGGGACGTGGTCGCCTGGAACCGAGCCGCCGAGATCGTGCTGACCGACTACGGCACCATCCCCGCCGGCCGGCGCAACATATTGCGCTTCATGTTCCTCACGCCCCACATCCGCGCCAAGCAGCATGATTGGGAAAACCTTGCCCGTTTCGTCGTCGGCGCTTTCCGGGCCGATGCGGCGCGTGCCGGCGCCGTCTCCGAGGTCACCCAGCTGGTGGACGAACTGTGCAGCGGCAGCGCCGAGTTCGCCGCGCTGTGGCAGGAGAATGACGTGCTCGCCCATGGCGACGGGACAAAGCGCCTAAAACACCCGGAACTGGGTGACATCGAGCTGGAATACTCGTCCTTCGCGGTCGACGGCCGGCCGGATTTGAACCTGACGGTCTACAACCCGATCGACAGCAAGGTCGCCGACCGCATCCGAGCTTTGGCGCGGCGTCCAAAGGGGTAAAGGCTGGGCTCATTGCGCGGCGTCTTCGTCAAGGACGCTCGCACACCGCCTTCAGGATCTGCAAGGTCGGGCCCCAGTAGAGATTGGCGTGCGGGCGGATCGCCGGTTCGGCGAAGTCGCAGAGCGTCAGCGTCAGCAGCGTTCCCTGATCCGCCGGCGCCAATGCGAAACGGACCAGCGTGTGGTTTTCGGGCACGTCCGCCAGGCGCGAGGCCGACAGCGTGCTCCAGTAGCTGTAGGAGAACAGCCGCTCCGGCTCGAACGCCCGGACCGTGCCATGGTTCTCGAACCGCATGCCATGCAGCAGCCCGCGTATCACGATCGCGCCGCCGGCATGCCCTTCCAGCCCGACGGTCAGTTCCTCGTCCGACATCCATTGCCGGATCATCGCGGGCGTCGTCAGCACCTGCCAGACCTCAGCCGGCGCGGCGGCAACGGCGATGGTCTTGATGATCGGCGGGGAGGAATCGGCCACCCCCGCATTTACCGCGACTGCCGGGGGAAGTGTAGCGCAATATCGGTTGGCACTTCCGCGCAATTTCAGCTGGCGGCAATCTGTGCCTTGGCCCGAACAGCCCCTGCTGGATCAATCCTTGCCGGTCTGAATAATCGTGCCCCACAATTTGATCACCGGCCGGCGACCGCGACTGATATGCTGGACGGTGTCACCAAAAGCGAGGGCCGGCCCGATGGAGAAAGAGGCATCGCAGTTGCACTGGAACGCAACATATGAATCGAAACGCGAGGACGGCGTCAGTTGGTTCCAAGATAATCCCGAGCCCTCTCTTTCGTTGATAAAAGAGATTGCCGATCGCAGCTCTGCCATCATTGACGTAGGGGGCGGCGCCTCTCGATTGGTGGACAATCTTCAGGAACAACACTTTGAGGACGTCACTGTCCTGGATCTGTCTGCGGCGGCGATCGCGGCGGCTCGCGGTCGACTGGCTGGGACAGGCGGCCAAATCGATTGGATCGTGGCTGACATTCGCACCTGGTCGCCGAGGCGACTTTACGATGTCTGGCATGACAGGGCTGCCTTCCATTTCATGGTCGAAGAAGCGGATCGTGACGCTTACCTCTCAACACTCGGACGCGCACTCGCACCGAATGGCTACGCGATTATCGCGACTTTCGCGCTCGACGGGCCGGAGAAATGCAGCGGCCTGCCCGTTCAAAGATACGATGCAAGCAAGCTCGCCCAAGTCCTTGGATCCGGCTTTGCACTGGTTCGCACACTCGACCATCTGCATCTGACGCCATGGGGCTCCTCTCAGTCCTTTCAGTTCAGCGTTTTCAGGCGAGCACCTGACACGTAACCTGGCGCTGCTGCAAAACTGTCCGCGCCCGGCGCCGTCGCATCGGCCGTGCCGCCCTTTCCACCCCTACGCGATTGCCGGCTGATCAGCGCGACGGCGGCGAAGGCGGCGATGCCGAACAGGCCGACCACGACGTTTAGCCACAAGGCCGGGAAGACGCCGAGGCTCGATATCATCAGGGTCAGGCCGAACGGGGCGAAGGCGGAGCTGAACTGGCGCGCCGCCGTGATCCAGCCGACATAGGAGCCGTAGCGTTCCTGGCCGAACAATTCGAGCGGCAGCGTGCCGCCGACAATGCTCATCAGGCCCGAGCCGAAGCCGAAAAGCACGGCAAACAGCATGGCGCCGGGAACGGAGGGCGCCACCATCAGCAGCACCGCAAGGCCGCCGGCCAGTCCGGCGGTCGCACCGAGCGCCAGCGATGTCTGCGACAGGCCGCGGCCGAACAGCATGTTCACCAGCCGGCTCGCCACTTGCGACGGGCCAAACAGGCTGGCGACCAGCACCGAGGCCCCGCCGAGACCGACCAGAGTGAGCAAGGGCACCATCTGCACGAGGATTGCCGAAAGCATGAACCCCTCTATGGCAAATCCGGCCAGCACCAGGACGAACAGGAGCGACCATCCCCGGTCGGGCGCTGGCCCCGACACGCCCACCGTTGCCGGGACGATCCGCTCCGTCGCCTTGCCGGTACGGTTGGAAAGCCGGGCCAGCCACCAATGGATCGGCAGGCAGACAAAGGCGTTGAGCGCGGCAAAGAGAGCGAGAACCTCGCGCCAGCCGAGATGCTGGTGCAGGAGCGTCGTCAGTGGCCAGAACAGGGTCGAGGCGAAGCCGGCGATCAAGGTGAGATGGGTGATGCCGCGCCGCGCACCGCCGAGCTGCACGATGGCCACGAAGGCCGTGCTGTAGAGCACGAAGCAGGAGGCGAGTTCCATGGCCAGCACGCCAAGCGCAAAGCCGGCGCGCCCCGGCGCCAGCGCGCACAACAGCAACGCACCCGCCGCCGCCAGCGATCCCGGCACCATCAGGCGCCCTGCCCCGACCCGGTCCGCCAGGCTGCCCGCGAACGGCGCCAGTATGGCGCTTGCCAGCAGCGACACCGACAGCACCGCGAACACCCATTGCTGCGACCAGGCGAGTTCCGCCGCCACCGCCGGCGCCAGGATGCTGTAGCTGTAGTAGAGCGTGCCGTAGCCGACGATCTGCGTGGTGCCCAGCGCCCAGATGGCGCAAGCGGGGATCTTGGCGTCGCTCACTCGGCGGCTTCCATCTTGCCCGCGCAACCGCAACCGCTTTTGCCGGCGGCCTTGGCGTCGGCATCCGCCACGCAGCACGCATCGATCGCCGCCGGCGCCGGCCCGCCGCAGCAGCCCTGCGACGCACGGCCAGCCGGCACCGTGCAGACGCCGGTTTCGGGCAGCACCAATTGCACCGCGTCGGCCGCCGCCATGTCGCCGGCGAGCGCCGCCGCGACCGAGCGCACCTGCTCGTAGCCGGTGAGCAGCAGGAAGGTCGGCGCGCGGCCATAGCTCTTGATGCCGACCGTGTAGAAGCCTGGCTCCGGATGGCTGAGTTCGCGGTGGCCATGCGGCGGCACGTCGCCGCAGGAATGCTCGTTGGGATCGATGAGCGGACCCAGCGCCTTGACGCCTTCCAGCCACGGATCGAGATCGAGCCTGAGCTCCCGGGTCAGCGACAGGTCCGGGCGCTGCCCGGTCGCGGCAATGATGCGGTCGACGGGGCCGAGTTGCAGCAATCCCTCCTCGCTTTGCCCCTCGACGATCAGCCTTCCGTCACGCTCGCGGATCGCAAGCGTCGCAAAGCCCGTCACCAGCTGGACGCGGCCGCTTTCGGCGAGGTCGCGGATATCGGCGCCGAGTTCGCCGCGCGCCGGCAATTGGTCGGCGTCGCCGCCGCCATAGATGCGCACGAGGTCGGTTCCGCGCACCGCCCAGATGAAGGCGGTGCCGGGCGCGGCCTCCGCCAGCCTGGCAAGGTCGAGCAAGGCATTGGCCGCCGAGTGGCCGGAACCGGCGACCAGCGTCGTGCGGCCGGCATAGAGCGCGCGGTCGCGCCCAAGGACATCGGGGATGCCGTAGGCGATGCGGTCGGCGAAGTCGGCCTCGCCCTCCGCCGCGATGCCGCCGGCGCCGAGCGGGTTGGGCGTGCGCCATGTCCCCGAGGCATCGATGACCGCGCGGGCACTGTCGCGCCTTGTGCCATTGGCGGTCTCGACCACGAGCATGAAGGGCCGCGTCCCGCGCTCACTGCCGCGCACCTTGTCGGCGCCCCAGCGCGATATGGCGACGACACGCGCCTTGGTTTCGATCGCTGGCGCCAGTTCCGGCAGGTTGGCGAGCGGCTCGAGATAGTGCGCCACGAGTTCGTCGGCGGTGGGAAAGGCTTCCGCGTCCGGCATCCGCCAGCCATGGGCTTCGAGCAGTTTCCTGGCCGCCTCGTCGACGCAATAGCGCCAGGGCGTGAACACCCGCACGTGGCCCCAGTCCCGCAGATTGGCCGCGGCACCGCTGCCGGCCTCGTAGAGCTTCACCGGCAGGCCCCGGGCCATGAGATGAACAGCGGCGGCGAGACCAACCGGACCGGCGCCGATGACGGCGATGGGTAGATCGTTCTTCATCAGGTTCTATCCTTCCGGTATTATCGAAATAACAAAGAAAAATTCAGGCGGCCGCGTCCCCCGCTGCCGGGCTGCAGGCGGCATCGGCGCAGCATTCGTCGGCCAGAAAGCCGATCAGATCGTTCATCATGGGATAGTTGGCGCGGCAGATCAGCGTCGTCGCCTGCCGCTCCTGGCTGACCAGCCCGGTCAGGATCAGCCGGTGCAGATGGTGCGACAGCGTCGAGGCGGCGATGCCGAGGCTCTCCTGCAAATAACCGACCGGCCGGCCCGCTTCGCCGGCCCGCACCAGGATACGATAGAGGTTCAGCCGCGTCGGATTGCCGAGCGCTTCCAGCTGCTTCGCTGCTTGTTCGAGTTTCATGGAAATAGCATGCGGCCGGCGACGGAAACCGTCAAGTCCTATTTCGAAGAATATCGAAATAGGCTTCAGACGACCCGCTTGCCGCTCGCGTCGATGACGACCTCGCCGTCCTCCTTGGTGAACGCGCCGATCTCCGGATTGGGCAGGATGTCGAGGACCTTTTCGGACGGCCGGGCCAGCACGACGCCGAGCGGGCTCACCACGATCGGCCGGTTGATCAGGATCGGATGCGCCAGCATGAAATCGAGGATCTCGTCGTCGCTCCATTTGGGATCGCCAAGGCCGAGTTCCGCATAGGGCGTGCCCTTCTCGCGCAGCAGCGCACGCGGCGTCATCGCCATCGCCTCGATCAGTTCGACGAGCCTTTCGCGCGACGGCGGCGTCTTCAGATACTCGATCACCTGCGGCTCTTCGCCGGATTGGCGGATGATCGCCAGCGTGTTGCGCGAGGTGCCGCAATCGGGGTTGTGATAGATGGTGATGGTCATTGCGCGGCTTTCATCTGAGTGAGGGTCTTGGGTTCAGCCAGCAGCCATCCGGCCACGGCCAGCGCCAGCAGCGCGCCCACCAGTTCCGCCGCTATGAAGGCCGGCACATCGGAGGGCCGGATGCCGGCAAACGTGTTGGAGAAGGCGCGCGAAATGGCCACCGCCGGATTGGCGAAAGAGGTCGAGGCCGTGAACCAATAGGCTGCGGTGATGTAGAGCCCGACCAGCCAGGGGATGGCGTCGCTGCGGAAGCGCAAGCCGGCAAGGATGGTGAAGACCAGGCCGAAAGTCGCGACCAGTTCGGCCAGCCACTGCCCCTGCCCGCTGCGCACCGTCGCCGACACCTGCAGCAGCGGCAGCTCGAACATGGCATGCGCGACCAGCGTGCCGGCGAGGCCGCCGAGAATCTGGACAGTGATATAGCCCAGCGCGGCCAGCCAGCCAATGTCGCGCCGCAGGCCGAAAACCAGGGTAACAGCCGGGTTGAAATGCGCGCCGGAGATTGGCCCCAGCGTGGTGATCAGCACCACCAGAATGGCGCCGGTGGGAAGGGTGTTGCCGAGCAGCGAAAGTGCGACATCGCCGGTCAGCCGGCTGGCCATGATCCCCGAACCGACCACCGTGGCGACCAGCATGGCGGTGCCCAAGGCTTCGGCTGCGAGGCGGCGACGAAGATCGGTCATGTCAAGCTCAACATTTGCAGGTCACCGCCTGGAGGATCGGCTGGCAAAGCCCCGGCGCGCCATTGCAGCAATCCTCCATCAGATAGGCCAGCAGATCGCGAAACCCGGTCATGTCGGCCGTATAGCGGATGCTGCGGCCTTCGCGCTCGGCATGGACCAGCCCGGCCTGGCCGAGGATCTTCAGATGCGCCGACATGGTGTTCTGCACCGTGCCGAGCCGCGTCGCGATCTCGCCTGCCGGCACGCCCTCGTCCCCGGCCCGCACCAGCAGCCGGAACACCTCCAGCCTGGTTTCCTGGCCGAGTGCTGCGAGCGCCAGCAATGCTGTTGTCTTGTCCATCAATCCATCTATCCAGATGTATGGATTAGTGGCAGCGGACCATGACAGTGGTGTGACGACCAGGGCTCACGCCTTGTGCCGGGAACCCGTCGTGCGTGGTTCGCTCAGATGCGGGCGCCAGCCATGCACGCGGTCACGCCCGGCGGCCTTGGCGCCATAGAGGGCCTCGTCGGCGCGCCGCAGCAGATCGGCAATCTCGATGTCGGCACTCCCGTCGAAAGTGCCTACCCCGATGCTGACGGTGACGATACCCTTTTCGCTGCCGGCATGCGCAAGCCGGAGGTCGCGCACCTTGCCTCTAAGGGTCTCGGCGATGACGAAGGCGCCTCTGGCGTCGGTCTCGGGCAGGACGATCGCGAACTCCTCGCCGCCATAGCGGGCCGCCGCGTCGGCCGGCCGCCGCGCCGTTGCCTCGATGCAGCCGCTGACGGCGCGCAGGCATTCGTCGCCCGCCGGGTGGCCATAATGGTCGTTGAACCGCTTGAACCAGTCGACGTCTATGATGAGCAGGCTGAGCGGTGTGGCGTTGCGCCGGCCGCGGGCGAATTCGCGCGCCAGCGCCTCGTCGAAGGCCCGCCGGGTCAACAGTTCGGTCAGCCCGTCGCGATGCGCGAGGAGGTTCAGCTTCTCGTTGGCGGCCAGCAATTCCGCCTCGACCTGCTTGGCCTCGGTGATGTCGGAAAACACGCTCAGGCTGCCGCCATTGCCGGTCGGCCGGGTCCGCACGTCGAGCCAGCGCCCGTCGGCGAGCCGGATCTGGCGGTGGCTGGCATGCGTTTGCGTGACCATGATCTCGGCAATCCAGCCCTCGACGGCGTCGGGCGGCGTGATGCTTTCGCCGCGTGCGACCGAGGCACGCAATATGTCGCGATAGTCGGTGCCGGGCACCCTGATGTCGGCCGTCTTCGGAAACAGGGCCCGATACTGGGCGTTGCACAGAATGAGCTTTCCGGCGGGATCGAACATCACCAGCCCGTCGGCCATGTGCGTGAGCGCGTCTCCCAGCCTTGCCTGGCTTTCCGCCAGCTCGGTCTCCAGCCGCTTGCGCTCGGTGATGTCGCGATTGTGCGTGATCAGGCCGATGACGGCCCCGGTCCTGTCGCGAAACGGCGCCTTCAGTGTCGCCAGCCAGCCATCGGTGCCGTCCTCGTGGTGAAGATGCTGCTCGATGGTGGAGGCGGTGCCGGATGCCAGGACGGCGAGCTCGTCCTCGCGGAATGCCCGCGCCGTTTCGCTGGGGTAAAAATCGAAATCCGTCTTGCCGATCAGCGCCTTCGCGTTGGCTGCGTGCATCAACTCGGCGGTCGCCGGATTGGCGGCGATGAAGCGTCCGTCGAGATCCTTGACGTTTAGGCAGTCGGGCAATGTCTCGACCACCGCCTTGAAGATGCGCCTCGATTGCAGCGCCTCCAGGCGACGCCGCTCCTGGTAGAGCGCCAGCCCCGACATTGCCACGGAGACAAAGATGAGCAGGCTGGAGGGAAACACCACCTGCGGCAGAACCGTCTGTACGACCGACCGCGGCAGGACACTGAGGCCAAGCAGCGAGCCACACGCGGCTGCGGCACCCAGGATCATGATGTCGGCCATGCTGGGCCGGCGGCCCCTGAGTGCAAGATTGCCGGCAACACCCACCAGCATGGTGGCCGCGATCCCGACCGCTCCAGCGAAGGCGCCGATGCCACCCTCGAAAGTCCGGAAAGCACCGGCCATGACCCCGGCGACAATGCCGGCGACGGGACCGCCGAAGAAGCCGGCAATGGCGATCATCGTCGCCCTGAGATCGACCAGCACGCCCGGCTGCAACTGCATGGGAGTCAGCATCAGGACGATGGCGCCGGCGCCCATAAGCAAGCCGAAGGCCGCGGCTTTTACCGGGGCCGGCCTGCGATCCAGCCACACATGCGTGTGGATCCAGACCGAAACGAACATCGCGACGACCGCGAGATTGGCCAGCAATTCGGACCAGGGCGAACCCATTGCGCGCCTTTCCTGTCACCGGGCTTTCGCCGTATCGCCTCCTCGATAGTCCCTCAATGACAACAAAGTGTTACGTCAGGCTTTTGACTCTTTGTCGAAGGAAACCAGGCAAGCAGGGCCAACGGGCATGGCCATCCGGCGGCGCGATATCGGCTCGAAATCAGCCCCAGCGCATCGTGCCGACGAAATCGATGAACGCCCTGAGCGGCGCCGGTGTGAGGCGGCGGCCGGGATAGTAGAGGAACGGGCCTGAGAATTCCTGCCACCAGGGTTCCAGCACCGGCTCCAGCCGGCCATCGTCGAAATAGGGGCGCAGCCAGTCCTCGAACAGCGAGACGATGCCGCCGCCGGCGACCGCCACTTCGAGCGCAAGCGCCATCGCCGTGCCGGTGCTGACCAGAAGCGGGCCGGTCGGTTCGACGCTCACCACCTCGCCGTCGCGTTCGAATTCCCAGGGCGGCGTCAGGCCGCTGGCGAAGCGGCCGCGCAGGCAGGCGTGATGCAACAGGTCGCGCGGGTGCTCGGGGCGGCCGTACCGGTCGAGATAGGAAGGTGCGGCGGCGGTGGCGTAGTGCTGCCGGCGCGGGCCGATCGGCACGGCGATCATGTCCTGCTCCAGCCGCTCTTCATAGCGGATGCCGGCGTCGCAGCCGCTCGCCAATATGTCGACGAAACTGTCCTCGGCGGTGACTTCCACGCGAATGTCGGGATAGGCGGCGAGGAAGGGCGGCAACAGCCGCGGCAGCACCAGTTTCGCCGCGACGACCGGCACGTTGAGCCGCAGCGTGCCGGCCGGGCGGCCGCGAAAGCCGTTGACCACGTCGAGCGCCGCCTCGACTTCGCCGAGCGCCGGGCCGAGCCGCTCGAGCAGGCGCGCGCCGGCCTCGGTGGGGGCGACGCTGCGCGTCGTGCGGTTGAGCAGCCGCACGCCTAGCCCGGTCTCCAGCCGCCGCACCGTCTCCGAGAGGCTGGAGGCGCTGACATTGCCCACCCGGGCCGCTTCGCGAAAGCCGCCGGCGCGCGCCACCGCGATGAACGCCTGTAGGTCGCCAAGATCCGCTGCCATTGTTCGCCTTTCCGCACAGGCTGTGCCGATTGCGCCATATTATCGCGCAGGCGCGCTTTGTCTACATTGGGCCGATCCAAAGGAGATGAGACCATGACCGACATCAGCAAGGCCGGAACCTACAAACTCGGCGACCGCACCGTGAAGCGCCTCGGCTACGGCGCCATGCAACTGGCGGGACCGGGCGTCTTCGGCCCGCCGAAGGATCGTGACGCAGCCCTCGCCGTGCTGCGCGAGGCGATCGCCAGCGGCGTCGACCACATCGACACATCGGATTTCTATGGCCCGCACGTCACCAACCAGATCATCCGCGAGGCGCTGCACCCCTACCCCGCCAACCTCACCATCGTCACCAAGGTCAGCGCCCGGCGCGGCGCCGATGCATCCTGGCTTCCAGCAATGTCGCCCAAGGAACTGACCGAGGCCGTGCACGATAATCTGCGCAATCTCGGGCTTGATGTGATCGAGGTCGTCAACCTGCGCTCCATGCATGGGATCCACGGCCCCGCCGAAGGATCCCTCGAGCCGCAGTTGAACACGCTCGCCGAATTGCAGCGCCAGGGCCTCATCCGCCATATCGGCATGAGCAACGTCACATCGACCCAGATCGCCCAGGGACGCAGCATCACCGAGATCGTCTGCGTGCAGAACCAGTACAATATCGCGCACCGCGACGACGATGCGCTGATCGACGCGCTTGCCGCCGACGGCATCGCCTATGTGCCGTTCTTCCCGCTTGGCGGCTTCACGCCGCTGCAGTCGGACACGCTGGCCAATGTCGCCCGGAAACTCGGCGCGACGCCGATGCAGGTGGCGCTCGCCTGGCTGCTGCGCCGCGCGCCCAACATCCTGCTCATCCCCGGCACCTCCTCGCTCAGTCATCTCCGCGAGAACCTGGCGGCGGCCGAACTCGACCTGCCGGCCGATGCGCTCAAAGTGCTGAACGGCATCGGCAGTGAAGCCGAGCAAGCGGCATAAGGCATTGCTGCCGTCGGTCGGCAGCTACCGGCTGCCGACCCTGGCGATCCGTGTCTGCGGATCGCAATAGATGCCGTAGAGCGTCTGCAGGATTCGCTCGACCTCCACCGAAGCCAACCGATAGTAGACCTGCTGGGCGTCGCGCCTCGTGTCCACGAGCTTGAGCGCGCGCAACTTTGAAAGCTGCTGCGACAGCGCCGACTGGTTCATCCCAACCAGTTCGGCCAGTTCGTTCACGCTCGTCTCGCCGTCCAGCAGATGGCACAGGATCATCAGCCGTTTTTCATTTGCCATCGCGGCGAGCAGTTCGGACGCTTCGCGCGCCTGCTTGTCCAGTTCGGCTATTTTTATGTTGCGCATATGAACACATTATCATATTAAGATTTACAAATAATATTAGCCTGGCACGGCTGCCTGTCAAGTCGATGGATCGATGCCGATGCTTCGCTCCGTCAACGTCGCTTGATCAGCGTCAAGTCGCAGCCCGCCACAATGGCGCAAGATCAACCAATCCCGCAAGGGATCGGCAGTGTCGGCGTTGCGCCAAAGCGACGCCGCAACGGAGGAAGAACATGGCGCATATAGTCGTCCTGGGTGCCGGGCTGGGAGGCACCATCATGGCCTACGAGCTTCGCGACGGACTGGCCGGGGAACACCAGGTCTCCGTCGTCAACAATGGCAGCCACTATTCATTCGTGCCGTCCAACCCCTGGGTCGCCGTCGGCTGGCGCGACAGGCAAGCGGTCGAAATAGACCTTGCTCCGGTGCTGGCACGGCGCAAGATCGGTTTTCATCCGCAGGGAGCTAGGCGCGTCCATCCCGTCGAGCGCACGGTGGAACTCAACGACGGCTCATCCGTATCCTACGACTATCTGGTCATCGCCACCGGCCCCGAACTCGCTTTCGACGAGATCGAGGGTCTCGGGCCGGAGCACAACACCCAGTCCGTCTGCCACATCGATCACGCGCTCAAGGCCAGGACGGCCTTCGACGCGCTCGTCGCCAAGCCGGGCCCGGTCGTCATCGGCGCTGTCCAGGGCGCGTCCTGCTTCGGGCCGGCTTATGAATTCACCTTCATCCTCGACAAGGCCTTGCGCGACGCCAGGGTGCGCGACCGCGTGCCCATGACCTTCGTTACCTCCGAACCCTATATCGGCCATCTCGGCCTCGACGGCGTCGGCGACACCAAGGGCCTCCTCGAGAGCGAGATGCGCCAGCATCACATCAAGTGGATCTGCAACGCCAAGGTCGACAAGGTCGAGCCCGGCAATATGTTCGTCCAGGAACTCGCCGACGACGGGTCGGTCAGGCAGGCGCATGAATTGCCGCACGCCTATGCCATGATGCTGCCGGCCTTTCGCGGCGTGGCGGCGGTGCGCGGCATCGAGGGCCTGACCAATCCGCGCGGCTTCATCCTTGTCGACAAGCACCAGCGCAACCCGGCGTTCCCCGAAATATTCGCGGTCGGCGTCTGCGTCGCCATCCCGCCGATCGGCAAGACGCCGGTCCCCGTTGGCGTGCCCAAGACCGGCTTCATGATCGAATCCATGGTCACGGCGACGGCGCGCAACATCGGCCGGCTGGTGGAGGGCAAGCAGCCTGACGCCCAGGGCACATGGAATGCGGTCTGCCTCGCCGATTTCGGCGATTCCGGCGTCGCCTTCGTGGCGCAGCCGCAGATCCCGCCGCGCAATGTCAACTGGTCGTCCTCCGGCAAATGGGTGCACACCGCCAAGGTCGGTTTCGAGAAGTATTTCCTGCACAAGATAAGGGCCGGCAAGTCCGAACCCTTCTATGAACGCCTCGCACTGCAGGCGCTTGGGATCGATAAGCTCAAGCAGATCAAGGTCGAGGCATCAACCGACGTCCCGGGAGCCTGACCCGCGCTAGCCTTTGCGGACGGTGGTTGGCGGGCGCGGTGCACCGCCAGCGACAAATCTGGCATCGCCTCTTGCGGTCAGTGTTGATATTCATATATTTAGATATCATCATATACAAATGGAGATGACAATGTCCCTCGACCGTTCCGTTCTCGCCTTCGCCGGCGTCATGGTGCTGCTGTCCGTCGTGCTCACCGCCTTTGTCTCGCCGCTGTTCGTATGGCTGACGGTCTTCGTCGGCTTGAACATGCTGCAGTCGGCGTTCACCGGCTTCTGCCCCGCGGCGATGGTCTTCCGCAAGCTCGGCATCAAGCCGGGATGCGCGTTCTGAGGAAGATCCGCATGCGCATGCCCCTTTTGTTCGCCGCGTTGCTGGCGGCCTCTCCGGCGTTTGCCGGCACGCTGACACTGGCGCCGTCGACGGTGACCGAATGGAAGGCGGTCTATGGCCGTGTCGAGGCACGCGACACCGTTCCTGCGCGCGCCCGTATCGGCGGCCTTGTCGTCGATCTGGCTGTCACGGAGGGCGAACTGGTCAAGGCGGGGCAGAAGATCGCGACCGTCCAGGACGACAAGATCGCGTTTCAGGTCGCCGCTCTGGACGCCCAGCTTCGTGCCTTGCAGGCGCAGCTTGAGACGGCGCAGTCCGAACTTACCCGTGGCCAGACGCTGGTCGACAAGGGCGTCATGACCGCGCAGCGTCTCGATCAGCTGCGCACCGAAGTCGACGTCGCGCGCAACCAGCTTGCCGCGACCGAGGCGCAGCGTTCGGTGATCGTGCAGCAGGGCGCCGAGGGCGATGTCTTTGCGCCTGGCGACGGCCGCGTGCTGACCGTGCCGGTGACGCGTGGCGCGGTCATCATGGCCGGTGAGGTTGTGGCCACCATTGGCGGCGGCGGGGTGTTCCTGCGGCTTGCCGTTCCGGAGCGTTACGCGGGGTCGCTGAGAGAGGGCGCGGCCATCCGCATCAATGCCGGCGGCAAGGAGGCCCCCGGCCGCCTCGCAAAGATCTATCCGCAGATCGACAATGGCCGCGTCATCGCCGACGTCGAGGTCGATGATCTCGATACCAATTTCATCGATGCCCGTGTCCCGGTCGAGCTGCCGGTCGCCGAGCGCTCCGCGCTGCTGGTGCCGGCTTCGGCAATCCAGACCCGTTCGGGGATCGACTTCGTGCGCGTCGCCGCAGGCGGCGGCAGTGTCGAGCGCGCGGTGGTCGCGGGCGAGCGAACCAAGCGCGCCGACGGCGACTATGTCGAGATCCTGACCGGTCTTGCGGCTGGCGACGTCGTGGTCACGCCATGAAAGGTCCCGCCTCGTTCGGCATTGCCGGCGCGCTGACGCGGGCCTTCATCGCGTCGCCCCTGACGCCGCTGTTCCTGGTCGCCGCCTTCGCCTTCGGGCTGGTGGCGCTGCTCACGCTGCCGCGCGAGGAGGAACCGCAGATCTCGGTGCCGATGGTCGACATCTTCGTGCGCGCCGACGGGCTGAAGGCCGACGACGCCGTCAAGCTGATCACCGAGCCGCTGGAGACGATCGTCAAGGGCATCGACGGCGTCGAGCACGTCTATTCGCAGACGCGGGACGACCAGGTGATGGTCACCGCCCGCTTCATCGTCGGCACCTCGTCGGACGCTGCCGTGCTGCGCGTCCACGACAAGGTGCGCGCCAACATGGACCGCATTCCCGTCGGCGTGCCCGAGCCCCTGATCGTCGGCCGCGGCATCGACGACGTCGCCATCGTCACGCTGACGCTGTCGCCGAAGCCGCAGGCAGCCGCGCGCATGACGGCCAACGACCTCACCCGCGTCGCGCGCGAACTCCGCACCGAGATCGCCAAGATCGACAATGTCGGCCTGACCTACCTGGTCGGCGACACCGGTGAGATCATCCGCGTCAATCCGAACCCCGAAAAGCTCGCCCTCTACGGCGTCACCCTGCAGCAGCTCGCCGCCAAGGTGTCGGGCGCCAACAAGGCCTTTCCCGCCGGACGTGTTCGCGACAAGGGCGAGCAGATCGACATCGTCGCCGGCGAGACATTGGCCTCGCCAGACCAGATCGGCAACCTGCTTCTGACCTCGCGTGACAACCGCCCCGTCTATGTCCGCGACGTGGCCGACGTCGCCTTCGCCACCGACGCCGGCGATACGCTGGTGTCGACGGTCACCAGGGCCGGCGTTGGTGTCGAGCGCGTGCCGTCGGTCACGCTCGCCATCGCCAAGCGCGCGGGATCGAACGCGGTCGCCGTCGCCGACGCCATTCTGCACCGGGTCGCATTGCTCCAGGGCGGGCTGATATCAGGCGATATCTCGATCGACGTGACGCGCAATTACGGCGAGACCGCCAACGACAAGGCCAATGAGCTCCTCTACCATCTCGGCCTGGCGACGATCTCGATCATCGTACTGGTCTGGGTCGCCATCGGCCGCCGCGAAGCGATGGTCGTGGCCGTCGTCATTCCGGTGACCATCCTGCTCACGCTGTTTGCCTCGCGCGTCATGGGCTACACGCTGAACCGCGTCTCGCTGTTCGCGCTGATCTTTTCGATAGGCATTCTCGTCGACGATGCCATCGTGGTGATCGAGAACATCTCGCGCCACTGGGCCATGGGCGGCGGCCGCGATCGCCGGCAGGCGGCAATCGAGGCGGTGGCGGAGGTCGGCAACCCGACCATCGTCGCCACCTTGACCGTGGTCGCCGCACTGCTGCCGATGCTGTTCGTCTCGGGAATGATGGGCCCCTATATGAGCCCGATTCCGGCCAATGCCTCGGCGGCGATGATCTTCTCCTTCTTCGTTGCGGTGATGGTGACGCCGTGGTTGATGCTTAAACTTGCCGGGCGGGCGCCGGTGCATGCCCATCAGGATCATGGCAATGGCGGCCCGCTGGGCCGCGCCTACACCGCCGTCGCGCGGCCGATCCTGGCCTCGAAGAAGGCGAGTTGGGCCTTCCTGCTCGTCGTCGGCGTGCTGACCCTGGGCTCGCTCGCGCTGTTCTACACCAAGCATGTCACGGTCAAGCTCCTGCCCTTCGACAACAAGTCTGAACTGTCGGTGACCATCGACCTGCCGGAAGGGTCTTCCGTCGAGGCCACCGATGCGGTGGCGCAGGCCGTCGCCGCCAGGGTTCTCGAATTGAAGGAGGTCCGATC
The DNA here is from genome assembly GCF_052115225.1 of Mesorhizobium sp. 2RAF45. Lineage (NCBI taxonomy): Bacteria > Pseudomonadati > Pseudomonadota > Alphaproteobacteria > Hyphomicrobiales > Phyllobacteriaceae > Mesorhizobium > Mesorhizobium sp. 2RAF45. The sequence goes on from NZ_JBFRGG010000005.1 coordinate 177,827, forward strand.
GGTCCAGACACATGCCGCGACGGCGGCGCCTTTCAACTTCAACGGCCTCGTCCGCCATGCGGTCCTGCGCACCGAGCAGCAGCAAGGCGACGTGGCGCTCAACCTGTTGCCGAAGGCGAACCGTGCCCGCTCCAGCCATGAGATCGCGCTCGACGTCCGCCAGCGCATCGCCACGATCCCCGTACCGCAAGGCACCAGCCTGAAGGTGGTCGAGCCGCCGCCCGGTCCGCCGGTGATGGCGACGCTGCTGGCCGAGATCTACGGAACGGGCGGCGAGACCCGCCGCAAGGTCGCCGCCAGGATCGAAACGGCGTTCCGCTCCGTGCCCTTCATCGTCGACGTCGACAATTCCTGGGGACAGCCGGCACGCCGGCTGCGCGCCACGATTTCCACCGACGATGCGGAGTTCTTCCATGTCGAGGAAAGCGACGTCTTCGACACGCTTGCCATCCTCAATGGGGGCAAGACCGTCGGCTATTCGCATCGCGGCGGTGGCCGCCAGCCGATCCCGATCCGCATCGAGCGGCCGAAGGGCGAAAGGACGCTCGACGAGCGCTTCCTGACCACCCCCATTCCGGCCAATGTCCTGCCTGGCGACCGCGGCGTCGTCGAACTCGGCGATGTCGTGCGGGTGACGCCGGAGCGCGCTTCGTTCCCGGTGTTCAGGCACAATGGTCGCGCCGCCGAAATGGTGACGGCCGAGCTTGCCGGCAGCTTCGAGGCGCCGCTTTACGGCATGCTCGCCGTCAGCAAGGCCATCGACGTGCAAGACTGGACCGGACTGCCGAAGCCCGCGATCTCGCTGCACGGCCAGCCGGAGGATGAAAGCCGGCCGACGCTTTTGTGGGACGGCGAATGGGAAGTCACCTGGGTGACCTTCCGCGATATGGGGGCGGCCTTCGGCGTCGCGCTGCTCGGCATCTACATCCTCGTCGTCGCCCAGTTCGGCTCGTTCAAGGTTCCGCTGGTGATCCTGACGCCGATCCCGCTGACCTTCATCGGCATCCTCGGCGGGCACTGGCTGTTCGGGGCGCCGTTCACGGCCACATCGATGATCGGCTTCATCGCGCTGGCCGGCATCATCGTGCGCAATTCGATCCTGCTGGTCGACTTCATCCGCCATGCGGCGTCGCCCGACAGGCCGTTGAGCGAGGTGCTGATCGAGGCCGGCGCGATCAGGTTCAAGCCGATCCTGCTGACCGCGCTTGCCGCCATGATCGGCGCGGCGGTGATCCTGACCGACCCCATCTTCCAGGGGCTGGCGATCTCGCTGCTGTTCGGCCTGGCCTCCTCGACACTGCTGACGGTGCTGGTCATCCCCGCGATCTACCGGGTGCTGCGCACGTGAAGGTGACGGGGGGCCGGATTATCACATGGATCACGCGAAATCTCTCCACGCCAAACAGGCGGTCCAGCCAAACCAGGATCAGCACAGCGCCACCGCCAATCGTCACTGACTTCAGAGTGCGTCTCGCAGCCGTTCAAACAGGCGGCGAGGACCTGACAACAGATTTTTGAGCCCAGGATGCACCTGGGCATCCGGAGTGGCTTCCGGCAGCGGTGCGCCGGGGCATCCCTCCTGCACCTTGGTCCAAGACGGAGCATTGAGCACGGTGTCGCAGCGCGCCAGGTGCGTGCTGCCGGCCACGACGAGACAAGCAAACCCGCCGCCCGGGATGAACTTGCCGTTGGCCCGGCAAACAGACGTAGCCACCGCGGGTTTCGGCGCGGTGCCGCCCGGGCAATGGTCAAGCACCTCGTTCCAGGACAAGATATCGAGGTTGACCTCGCAGCGAGCCAGGTGGCTCGTCTCGCCGACCCTCAGGCAGGCATATTGCCCGAGCTCAAACCGTCCCATATTGGCCATGCATGCCTCATCTGCCCGCGCCGGCAACGCCGTACCGAGGAGCGCCACGAGGGCGCGAAATACAGTGCTCTTCAACGTGTTGGACCCATTGCTGATGCCTGTTCCATCGCATTTCCCGATTGTGGCAACATGAGGTCCAGACAGCGCTTGGCCATCGGAGACGAAACGAGGCACCCCATGGTACCAGCGCGCCGCTGATCGAAGCCGGCGCGATCAGGTTCAAGCCGATCCTGCTGACCGCGCTTGCCGCCATGATCGGCGCGGCGGTGATCCTGACCGATCCGATCTTCCAGGAGCTGGCGATCTCGCTGCTGTTCGGCCTGGCCTCTCCTCGACGCCGCTGACGGTGCTGGCATCCCCGCGATCTACCGGGTGCTGCGCACGTAAAAGGGCCGCCTCAGGGAAAATCTGGCGGCGGCCGAACTGGAGTTGCCGGCCGACGCGCTCGAAGTGCTGAACGGCATCGCGGACAAAAAGACAGGAGCCTGGGGCTTCACGCCGTATTTCCCCGAGCTCTCCCAGTCCCGTAAAGCGCGTTGACGGCTCAGGTAAAACCATTTATAGAACCAATTAGTTCCAGAACTGATTGGTTCCGCAATGGCTCATCAAACCTCCCTCGACGACACATTCGCCGCCCTCGCCGATCCCACGCGCCGGGCGATACTGGCCCGGCTGCTCGACGGCGAAGCGTCGGTTGCCGAACTGGCGCAGCCCTTCGCGCTCACCGTGCGCGCGGTCTCCAAACATGTCGGCGTGCTGGAGCAGGCCGGCCTCGTCACCCGCAGCCGGGCGGCGCAAAAACATCTCAGCCGCATCGAGCTCAAGCCGCTGCGCGACATCGACCGCTGGCTCGACGACTACCGCAAGCTGTGGGAAGGCCGCTTCGACCGCATGGAAGACCTGCTGCGGCGCGGCGCGGACAGGCCGGAATGACCGCGCCCGCAACCGCCGACCGCAGCTTTGCCATCGAGCGCATTTTCAACGCGCCGGTCGAACGCGTCTTCCGGCTGTGGACCGATCCGCTCCTGGTGGCGCAATGGTGGGGCATCAGGGACTGCACCATTCCCCTTTGCGTGCTCGACGTGCGCGTCGGCGGCCGCTGGCGCATCGACATGCTGACCGCCAGTGGCGCGCTCTACCGCAACCAGGGCAGCTATCTCGAAGTCGTCGAGAACGCCAGGCTGAGCTACCACGACGAACCGGATCCTGAAATCCGCGAATGGGCCGGCAAGCCGCCGGGCCGGAGCCACCACACGGTGAGCTTCACGCCCGACGGCGTGCGCACCCATGTCCATTTCGAGGTGACGCTGGCGACTGCCGCCGACCGCGAACGCCTGCTGGCGCTCGGCATGCGCGGCGGCTGGATGCAGAGCTTCGACCGGCTGGAACTGCTGATAGGCAAGGGAGCCGACGATGCTGGCTGAGAACGCCAAACCGATCACGCAAGCCGTGCTGTCGCGGGATGGAACGCCGATCGCCTGCGAGCGGCGCGGCCAGGGCCATCCGCTCATCCTCGTCGACGGCGCGCTCTGCTCGCGCACCATGGGTCCAAGCGGCCCGCTGGCCAAGGCGCTGGAAGGCGGTTTCACCGTCTTTCGCTACGACCGCCGTGGCCGTGGCGACAGCGGCGACACCACGCCTTACACGGTCGAGCGCGAGATCGATGACATCGAGGCCGTGCTGCGGGCGGCCGGCGGCGAAGCCTATGTCTGGGGCATGTCTTCCGGCGCCATGCTGGCGCTGATGGCGGCAGCCCGCCTGCCCGGCATCAGGCGGCTTGCGCTCTACGAAGCGCCGCTGATCGTCGACGACAGCCGCACGACCACGCAAGGCGACTGGGCAACGATCCGCCAAGCCATCGCGGACGACAGGCGCGGCGACGCCGTGAGCGCCTTCCTCAAATCGGTCGGCATGCCCGGCCTGCTGATCGCCGTCATGAAGCTGACGCCGATCTGGCGCAAGCTCAAGGCAGTGGCGCATACGCTGCCTTATGACGGCGCCATCGTCGCCGGCGACCAGCTCGGCAAGCCGCTGGATCCCGCACGCTGGACCACGCTCGGCGTGCCGACATTGGTGACCGATGGCGGAAAAAGCCCGTCGTGGATGCGCCATGGCAACAAGGCGTTGGCACAGGCCCTGCCCAATGCGCGCTACCAGACGCTGGCCGGCCAGAACCACATGCTGAAACCCGCCGCGCATGCGCCGGTGCTGACGGCGTTCTTCAACGGGCGGGATTGAGCGCGGAAGCTGACCCGACGCGAACAAAAGGAAATTTGACCATGCGGCTTCGTCATATCCTTATCAAGGTCGATGACCAGGACAAGGCGCTGGCCTTCTACACGTCGGTCCTCGGTTTCGTGAAAAAGCATGATTACGACGGCGGCAAGGCCCGCTGGCTGACGGTGGTGTCTCCGGACGAGGCCGACGGCGCTGAACTGGTTCTCGAGCCCAATCGCGATGCGCCGGCGCGTGCCGCGCAGCAAGCGCTCCATGATGCCCAATTCCCGGCGGCCCTGATCACCAGCTTCGACATCCAGGCCGACTTCGACCGCCTCGCCGGGCGCGGCGTGAAATTTCTCGGGCCGCCCCGGCGCATGGGGCCGGTCAGCGCCGCCTTCTTCGACGACACCTGCGGCAACTTCATCGTCATGGCTCAACAGGCCGGTTGAGGCACTATCGCCTTCACAATGGCGGCCTCGCCCGCAACCAGCGGGGTGCCGTGCACGTGAGCGGGGCCAGCAGGGCCGGATTCTGACGTGGATCAAAACCGGATTCCTGAAAAGAGGCTAGAAACGCCTGAATGGCGCCCGCCGCGCGGGCGGCGAAGCAGGTGGCCCCATGTTCGAATACAGCGTCGAAGCCAGACGGACCGATGCACGAGGCAGCGCAGCCACGACCAAGGACGCCGCACTCGTTCTCGACACCAGTCTCGAGGGCCGGGCCGATGCCTTCAATCCAGCCGAACTGCTTCTGGCGGCGATCGCCGGCTGCATGATCAAGGGCATCGAACGAGTCACCCCGATGCTCGGTTTCAAACTGCGCGGCGTCATGGTCGCATTGCATGCCGTTCGGCGCGACAGCCCGCCGGGGATTGCCTCGATCGACTACGAGCTTGTCGTCGACACCGATGAAACCGACCAGCGGCTGGAGTTGCTGCACAAGAATGTCCGCAAGTACGGCACGATTTCCAATACAGTCGCCGCCGCCACGAAACTCGAAGGCAAGATCAGGAGAAAAGCATGAGCCGGCTGCATGTCGAAAACCACCAGGTGTCGCGCATCGGCTGGCTGCGCGCCGCCGTCCTGGGGGCCAATGACGGCATCGTCTCGACCGCGAGCCTGATCGTCGGCGTGGCGTCGGCCGCAGCGCCGGCTTCGCAGGTTCTGGTCGCCGGCATAGCCGGCCTGGTGGCAGGCGCCATGTCGATGGCGGCCGGCGAATATGTCTCGGTCAGCTCCCAGTCGGACACCGAGAATGCCGACCTCGCCCGCGAACGCCAGGAACTCGCGACCCAGCCCGAATTCGAGCGCGAGGAGTTGGCGCAAATCTACGTCAAGCGTGGGCTGGAGACGGACCTGGCCCGCCAGGTCGCCGACCAGCTCATGGCCAAGGATGCGCTGGCCGCGCATGCCCACGACGAACTCGGCATTTCGGAAATGACCACGGCACGGCCGATCCAGGCGGCGCTGACCTCGGCGGCGACCTTCAGTGTGGGCGCGGCAATGCCGCTGCTCATGGTGCTGGTGTCGCCCGCCTCCATGCTGGTGCTGGCGGTGTCGATTGCGTCCCTGCTTTTCCTTGCCCTGCTGGGCGCCATCGGCGCCAAGGCGGGCGGCGCCAACATCCTTCGCGCAACGTTGCGCGTGACCTTCTGGGGCGCCTTCGCCATGGCGCTCACCGCCGGCATCGGCGCGCTGGTCGGGAACGCCGTGTAAGCGGCCGCCCGACTGTCGGACCGCTTACACGATTGCCTGCCGACCGCGACCTTGATCCAGGACAAGGCCATCGCTTGCGATTCCCGCGCCTCCCATGCCATCTGTCCGATACAAAGGACCGACCCGCAGCAGAATGGCAGCACGACCGACATCGCCCACAACCAAGCCGCCCGGCGTCAGCCTCAACCGCGCGCTGTCGAAACTCGGCCTGTGCTCGCGCACGCAGGCCGAGGTGCTGATCGCGGAAGGCCGCGTGCGCGTCGGCGGCAAGGTGGCGCGCGATGCCGCGCTGCGCGTCGACCTGAACCGCGACCGCATCGTCGTCGACGGCGCGCCTGTCGTTGCCGAACGCAAGGTCTATGTCATGCTCAACAAGCCGCGCGGGCTGGTCACCACCCGCGACGACCCGCAACAGCGCGACACCGTCTATACCTGCCTGGAAGGACTCGATTTGCCCTTTGTCTCGCCGGTCGGCCGCCTCGACAAGGCCAGCGAAGGCCTGCTGCTGATGACCAACGACACCCATTTCGCCAACCGGCTGATGGACCCGGCCTCGCATCTGCCCAAGACCTATCACGTCCAGGTCGGCATGGTGCCTGACGAAGCGATGCTGCAAACGCTGCGTGCGGGTGTCAGCGTCGACGGCGAGACCCTGGCCGCCAATTCGATCGCGCTTTTGCGCAGCGGCGGCCGCACCGCCTGGCTGGAGATCGTGCTGGACGAGGGGCGCAACCGCCACATCCGCCGGCTGCTCGCCGCGCACGGCATCGAGGTCAAGCGCCTCATCCGCATCGCCATCGGCCGGCTGCCGTTGGGCGGCCTCGCCAAGGGCACCGCGCGGCATTTGACGCCGGAGGAGCTGGCGCTGCTGGGCGGCTGAGCAAGCGTCCCGCCGGCCAGACCGCAAGCGGCCCAGGCTCAGTTTTCCGTCGGGAGTTTGCGTTGGAACGAGGAGATGGGCGGCGGCCCATCAAGCCTTGTTGGTGATCCACATGCTTGGCGCGCCGACCACGCCGGCGCTCGCCATCGCCTCCTTCAATTTTGGGTTCTTGATGAAGGCCTGCGCTTCGGCGGCACTGGCGAAATCATGGGCCACGGTGACGCCGTTGGGATTGTCCGCCGCCAAAGCGCGGCCTTACAAAAAGAGCGCGGCCTGATAGATTGAGCCAGCCGGCGTTCGGCCGAATGGTAAGGCCATGGCAAACCATGTCTTTAATTAGACTGCGGGTTCGACTCCCGTCGTCGGCAGGGCCGCTCTCCACCAGCGGCCTTTTTCATGTAAGAGTTTCAAATTACCCCACTACCAACGAATGAGAGCCGCCTGATCCGCGCCCGCGAAAGATTTTCGCCGCCCCACCGATGATTTCCGCCCGCCTCCCCTGTCTTCACCTACAGGCGCCGGAATTGTCCGGGCCGGAAAAGCGAGGTGATCCATGGGATCGTTGCAAGGTCAAAATGTCGTCGTGGTCGGAGGCAGCCGGGGTGTCGGCCGCTCGATCGTCGAAGCTGCGCTCGGCGAAGGCGCAGATGTGCTTGCCGTCGCCCGCGGCGCGGAAGCCCTGAAGGAGCTCGCCTGGGAGGCGTCTGGAGTCAGGACGCTGGCCGCCGACGCCACGCAGGACACGGCGCCCGACACGGTGTTCGCCGCGCTGCAGCCCGACGTGCTGGTGATCTGCGCCGGCGCCTTTGCCCCGTCGGCCTGCATCCAGGACCAGAGCTGGGACGATTTCTCGGCGAATTGGGAGACGGACGTCAAGGCATCGTTCCTGTTCTGCAGGGCAGCACTTCAGGGCCGGTTGAAGCCGGGCAGCCGCGTCGTGCTGATCTCCAGCGGCGCGGCATTCAGCGGCGGACCGCCGAACTCCGGCGGCTATTCCGGCGCCAAGCAAATGCAGATGTTCCTCGCCGCCCACAGCCAGAAGGAGGCCGACCGGCTTGGCCTTGGCCTGCGCTTCATGGCGCTGGCGCCGATGCGCATCATGGCCGGCACCGGCGTCGGCCAGCGCGGCATTTCGAGCATCTCCGCCTATCTCGGCATCAGCCCGGCGGATTTCCTGGCCAGCATGGGCGATGTGCAGACGCCCGCCGATGTCGGGCGCGCCGTGGTGGCGCTGGCCGGCGGCAAGGTGCCAGGCATCGCCTTCACGGTCAGCGGCAGCGGCCTTGCCGCTGCGGCATGAGGCGCGCAGGATGCGAGACGAACTCCGCACGGCAGGCTCGATATGACAGACGCTCCCGGCCCGCTTGAGCCGCTGGACCCGACAGGCGGGCCGATCCTCGATCGGCCTGCCTTCGAGCGCCTGACGATGGCCCACCGCCGGGCGCTGAAGCTGCATTGCTACCGGATGATGGGCTCGCTGCACGAGGCCGACGATCTCGTCCAGGAGACGTTCCTCAAGGCCTGGCGCGGCCGCGCGCAATTCGACGGGCGCGGCTCGCCGCGCGGCTGGCTCTATTCGATCGCCACCAACGCCTGCCTCAACGCCATCAAGGCGCGGTCGTCGGCGTACCGCATCCTAGAAGAGCCCGCACGGCCGCCGAGCAAAGGGCGCGCCGCCGCCGGGCCGGCCGCCGCCGAGCTCTCCTGGCTGGAGCCCTACCCCGACGCCGAGCTGCCGGACCTTGTCGATGGCGAGCCCGGCCCGGATGCGCGCTACGAGACAAACGAGGCCGTGCGGCTTGCCTTCGTCGCCGCCATCCAGCTATTGCCGCCGAGGCAACGCGCATCCCTTCTGCTGTGCGACGTGCTGGGCTGGTCGGCGCTGGAGACCGCGCAATTGCTGGGCGGCTCGACCGCCTCGGTCAACAGCGCGCTGCAGCGGGCGCGCGCGACGCTGGGTGAGCGCTATCCGCAGGGACGCCCCCAGCAACGATCGCAGCCCAACCCGCAGGAAGGCGTGCTGCTCGAACGCTATCTCAGCGCCTGGCAGGCCGCCAATCTCGACGGCTTGGTCGCGCTGCTGCGCGAGGACGCCACCTACCACATGCCGCCATGGCGCGACTGGTACCGGGGACGTCAGGCGATCCATGGTTTCTTCAAGACGGTGTGGAGCAATTTCGCCGGCTACCGCGCCGTGGCGACACGGGCCAACGGCCAGCCGGCGGTCGCGATCTATGCCCGGCGCCATCAGGAGCCGGAATGGCGCGCGCAATCCCTGCATGTCATCGAGCCGGCCGATGGCGGCATCGTATCGCTCACGGTCTATGTCGCCCCGCTCGGCCCCGGCCTGTTCGCCGCCTTCGGCCTGCCGCCGGTCTGGTCCGGACCGGAAGCGTAGCCGTCGCAATCCTCTGCTGACGGAAAGCTGTCAGGAGGCCTGGCCTATAGAGCGGCCGGGAAGCCCGGCCGCGGCTTCGACGATCAAGGAGCCAATAATGAATTTCGTCTCTGTCCGCATCATCACCTCGGATGTTCAGCGCCTCGCGCGCTTCTACGGCGAGATCACCGGCATGCCGGTGACGGTCTACACCGAGGACTTCGCGGAACTCGCGACGCCTTCCTGCACGCTGGCGATCGGCAGCACGCGCACCTTGATGCTGTTCGGCGGCGACATCGCCCGCCCCGCCGACAACCACACGGCCATCCTCGAATTCCGCGTCGGCGATGTCGATGCCGAATTCGCCCGGCTGTCGGACTTCATCAGGGACACGACCGTGCAGAAGCCGACCACCATGCCCTGGGGCAACCGCTCGCTGCTGTTTCGCGACCCCGACGGCAATCTGGTGAATTTCTTCACGCCGGTGACGGCCGAAGCGATCCGGAAGTTCGAGAAGTAGCCGCCGCTACTTCAGGTTCCACTTGCGCACGACCGGCTCGCTGAGATCATGCTCGTAGCCGAGCACGCTGATGCTGGCCGTATCGAGCACGAACAGCGCGCCGCCTTCCGGCGGCAGGCCGAGCCAGCGGGCGGCGAGCACGCGCAGGAAATGCGCGCTGGAAAAGATCAGGATCGAGCCGCCGGCTTCGCGAAGCTGTTTGATGATCCGGTCGGCGCGGGCGCCGACATCGGCGGCCATCTCGCCTTGCGGGCAGCCGTCGCGAAACACGTTCCAGCCTGGCCGATCGGCCAGGATTTCCTTGGTTGTCCGCCCCTCATAGGCGCCGTAGTCCCACTCCTGCAGATCGTCGTTTCTGACGCTTTGCGCACCAAAGCCGGCCAGCACGCTGGTGTTGTAGGCGCGCTGCGAGGGGCTCGACCACACCGCCGAGAACGACTGACCCTTGAGCCGCTCCGCCACGCCCCGCGCGGCGGCCTCGCCCGCCGGCGTCAGCGGCATGTCGGTGCGACCGGTATGCTGCCCCGAAAGGCTCCACGCCGTCTCGCCATGCCGGACCAGATGGATTTGCGGATACGCGCTGCTCATACGCTCGGCCCTTCGTTGATGTCGGGCCAAAGCTGTAGCGGTCGGCGCAAGGGAGCGAAAGACCCGGCGGCCATCGCGGGCACTTGAGCGCCGCTTCGCCGCCTGCGTTTCGCAGCTTGGCGGCGGCGGTTCTTGTGCATCACCGCTGGCTTACCAATCCGTAAGGTCCTTTGCCAACGAGTTTTCATGAACCTGTCATGTGCACTCGCCTATCCTTGATCCATCGCGGGCTGCGAGACGAGGGACACTTCAATGAAAACACTATCTCTGGCGTTGGCTGCCGGTACGCTGACGGCGGCATTGGCTGGCGCGCTGTCTAATTCCAGCGCCATCGCCGCGCCCTACAAGCACGTACTGCTCATCAGCGTCGACGGGCTTCATGCGCTCGATCTGGCAAACTATGTCGCCGCAAATCCGAAAAGCTCGCTCGCCGCGCTCGCCGATACCGGGATTTTCTATCCGAATGCGCTCGCCAGCGCCCCATCCGACTCGTTTCCTGGCCTTGTGGCACAGGTAACCGGCGGCACACCCAGATCGACGGGCGTGTTCTACGACGACAGCTACGACCGCACCTATTTCGCGCCGGCTTCGGACTGCAAGGGCGAGCCGGGTGCCGAGGTGGCCTTCGCCGAGAACATCGACGTCGATTCGACGCGCCTTGATGGTGGTGGCAAGCCTGGCGATTACCGCAGCCAGATCGACCCGGCAAAGCTGCCGATGACGCTGATCAACGGCAAATGCTCGGTGGTCTATCCGCATGATTTCGTGCGGGTCAACAACGTCTTCGAAATCGTGAAAGCGCATGGCGGCCGCACGGCCTGGTCCGACAAGCACCCCGCCTATGAATGGCTGAACGGACCTTCGGGCAAAGGCATCGACGACCTCTACGCGTTGGAACAGGACAGCCTGATTCCGGGCACCAAGGTCAAGACGACGGGAAGCTTCAAGGCCGAGCGCGACTTCGATGAAGCGCGGGTCCAGGCGGTGCTCAACGAAATCAAAGGCCTCGACAGCACCGGCTCGCATCCCGCGGCGGTTCCCACGCTTTTCGGCATGAATTTCCAGGCGGTGAGCGTGGGCCAGAAGCTTCCCAAGGCCGGTCCCGGCGACGAGGCCGGTCTGGTGGGCGGCTATCTGGATGCCAGCGGCACGCCTGGCAATGGTCTCGCCGGCCAGCTCGCCTATGTAGATGGCGCTGTCGGCGAACTGATGGCCGCACTCAAGGACAACAAACTCGCCAATTCGACCCTGATCATACTTGCCTCGAAGCATGGCCAGTCGCCCATCGACCCGGCGTCGTTCCAGCCACTGGACGATGATCCCTATACGAAGACACCGGGCTATGCCTTCCACATCGCCGACGACGCCGCGCTGATCTGGCTCAAGCCGCAAGACAGGGTCAAAAACCTCGCGGCCGCGCAGGATTATCTCGAGAAATCGAGCAAGGCTGAAGGCATCGCCCAGATCCAGCCGCCGAATGCCCTTGCTCTCGCCTATCAGGATCCGGCCACCGACAGCCGTACGCCGGACTTCATAGCCACGGTCAATCCGGGTGTGGTCTACACATCCGGCTCGAAGATTGCCGAGCACGGTGGCGCCAATGCGAACGATCGCAACGTGGCGCTTCTCATCAGCGGTCCTTCGCTCAAGCCGAGGTCGGTGCCAGCTCTGGTGCAGACGACGCAGGTAGCTCCCACCATCCTGCGGGCTCTTGGCTATGACGCGAACGAACTCCAGGCTGTGAAGCTCGAAGGCACCCAGGAGCTGCCGGCGGCACCGTTCTAAGCCAAGGATCATACCGTTTCGCGATTGGCCCGCCGGGCATGCTCGGCGAGCTGCCCAGCGCCTGCGGTGGGCCACCTGGCTGGATGCAGGCCCGGCAAGGCGTTCAGCTTCGGAGCAACAGCCTGACGGATTCGCTGACAGAACGCGCGATTTCGACCTCGCGGCGCTGACGCTTGCGTATTTGCGCCCGTTTGTTCGGCTTGTAGTCGGCTGGATCGCGTTGAGCCTTCACCAGGGGCAAGGCATACATCGTCCGACGTATTGGCCTACCCCCGGACTCCACCCAGAAGCTGTCATAGTCCGCGGTGATGCGGCGGCGCAGCGCATAGTCCCTCGAAAAGACGTGGCCTGCGTTTGATGCCGCGACAAGGCCACGCAGTTTGAGTGAGGATGCCAAAGTCTGGGCGACCAGGAGCAGCAGGGTTTTCGGCCGCAGACCTTCCATGGCTTTGGTCAGTATCCGGGAATCCTCGAGACCTTGCACACCGGTCGACGTCGACTTCAGAGCGCCGATATAGAGGATCTTGCCGCCGCCACCGAGACGTAGAAGCGACCGGTCCACAATCGCGAGCGCCATTTCGATGACGGGACGTCCTTCCAGGCGCAGGAGAAGGCGCCATTCCCCCTCTCGGTACAAACCTGCCTGGCCCGTCAGTTCCACCGTGACTTCACCGGCAACGGTCGACATTGCCAGGAGATGACGACCGCGCGTGTGGCTTTCGACCAGGGCGGCTTCGGTCAAAAGACGCGCCGCCGCGGTGTAGTGACCAATGACGGCGGCACAACGATGGATACGCATCAAATTGGCGGCGAGATACGGCCGAACCGGCTTCAGCGCGATGTCTGGATATTGAGCAAGGATTGCAGTGAACGGCTCAGCACCGAGGGCCGACCGAATGGCGGCGATATCGCGCCGGAACATCCACCGAAGCGCCGCCCATTTGCTTTCATGCACCCAATTGTTCAGCTTGCGCCGAAACTTGGAGGGCGACCGTTTTATTGGGCCTGTTGGCCGTAATGGCCGCGGAGCGCCCATGGCAATCATCATTTGCTGTATTCTCGGTGGGACGTGTCAGTCAAAGGCAGCGGATGATCTCAATGTTGGATGTCGTAACTTACCGCCGCCTCGCCGCGGATATACGAATTCGTAAGGTAGCCACTAAGGTCGACCTTCCCGCGCGTGGTCTTCGGCACCCGCTCTTCGTCGCAATAACCTCGGTCGCGGCACAACCGAGCAAAGGCCAACAGGGATACCGGAAGATCGCCGCGGCACGCTTCCTCGCCTGGCCCTGATCCACATGACGCTGGCCCTGTGAGCAGACCGGCGGCGCAACTATATCAGGAGGAGCCGCACCAAGGCTCCCGCCACCCCAAGGGCGCCAGCCCTTGCACAACAGGTCAGATCATCATGTACAAACATCTGCTTATCGCCACCGACGGATCGGAACTGGCCGACAAGGGCGTTGCCCATGGCCTCACATTGGCAAAGGGCATCGGCGCCGCCGTCACCCTCGTCACGGTCTCGGAACCGTTCCCCATCTTCGCCTGGGGCGGCGCAATGGCCGGTTATGCGGCGGGCGACGAACTGGCGGTCTACCAGGAAGAGGCGCGCAAATATGGCAAGGAGGTTCTGGCCAAGTGCAAGGCCTCGGCCGATGCGGCCGGCGTGTCCGCCAAGCTTGTGCATGTCGAGGACAAACGGCCCGCCGAGGCGATCCTGGAACTGTCGCAGGCGCAAGGCTGCGACCTGATCGTGATGGCCTCGCATGGCCGCCGCGGGTTGGGCAAGCTGCTTCTCGGCAGCCAGACGGCGGAAGTGCTGTCCTACACCGCAATCCCGGTGCTGGTCGTGCGCTAAAGCAATTCCAGGAAAAGTGTAAAACGGTTTTCCCGGGAAAAGCGCGAAAGCGCTTTCCCTTGGGAATTGTGTTAAAACAAAGAGTTAGTGTGACCCCGAGAGCTGGAACCGGCTTTCGGAATCATGCTCAAGTAGACAGCCAAGGGGCGCATCCCGGCGCGGCCATCGCGCGCCAACATTCGTTCGACCGGGCCTCTGAGGAAACGACGAATGGCGCATGAGGATCGTACCAGGATAATCCCCGGGAGAACGTCGGAATCGGCGGCCATGCTGGTGGACGTCAAGCGGACGATGGCGATCACCGCCCGTCTCAACCGTCTGACGTTCAACGACGCGGACGAGGTCCGCGCCCTGTTCAGCGAACTGATCGGCAGACAAGTGGACGACAGCTTCCTGCTGATCCCGCCCTTTTACGCGACCGGCGGGGCCGACACCCGGGTGGGGCGCAATGTCTTCATCAATCAGAACTGCACCTTTTATGATCTTGGCGGGCTCGACATTGCCGACGACGTGCTGATCGGGCCGAATGTCAGCCTCATCACATCAGGCCACCCGCTCGAACCGTCACGGCGCCGCGCCTTCACCAACGCGAAGCCGATCGTCATCGAACGCAACGTCTGGATCGCCGCCGGCGCTACGGTGATCGGCGGCGTGACCATCGGCGAAAACGCCGTCGTTGCGGCGGGCTCGGTGGTCACGAAAGACGTTCCCGCGAACACGCTTGTCGGCGGAAACCCGGCGCGGGTTATCCGGTCGATTGCCGAGTGAGACCAACCTCACCGCAACGCCTCCAGCACCAGATACACTCCCAGCGTCAGCAGCCCGACAAAAAACACCTTTCGAAAAGTCTCGACGCCCATCGCCTGCCGCAGCGCCTGGCCGATGAACATGCCGGCCAGCGCGGGCAGCAGCGCCAGGATCGAGCCTGTCAGCTGCGCCGCCGGCGATGCCAGCGCGCCCGTCCTGAACAGGCCGATGGCAAGGGCCGCCGTCGAGACGGTGAAGGACAGGCCGAGCGCCTGGATGAGATCTTCCTTCTCCAGCCGCAGCGATTGCAGATAGGGCACTGCCGGAACGACGAAGACGCCGGTCGCGCCGGTGACCAGCCCGGTCGCCACGCCGACCAGCGGTGACATCAAGGCCTCGTGGCGCGCCGGCGTGGTGAAGCTGAGCTTGAACAGGCCAAGGATGGCGTAAAGCACAAGCGCTGCCCCAAGCCCCACAGAGGCCGCGCCCGCATGCGCGCCTGTGAGCACCCCTGCCCCCGCGACGGTGCCCAGCATGATGCCGGCCATCATCGTCCACAGCCGCCTGCACAGGGCGCCGAAGGCGGGGCCGGTGAACAACTGCCAGAGATTGGTGACCAGCGACGGGATCAGAAGCAAGGCGGCGGCCTCGGCCGGCGGCATCGTCACCGCCAGCAGGCCCATCGCCACGGTCGGCAGGCCCATGCCGACGACCCCCCTTGACGAAACCGGCGGCGAAGAAGATCGCGCCGATCCAGGCGATGGAGCTGGCGCTGAGCATGCCCACGGGATCAATCATGCAGCAGCATGTCCGCGGCATCGGCATCCGGTTTCGCCGGCACGGCATCGTGATTGACGAGAACCGCCGTCGTGCATCCGCGCGGGCCAGGCTGTGCCTGCGCCATGGCAAGCGAGGCCACGGCGACCGCCAGCACGATCGCCATGCCCTTCAAGAATACCGAGCCGGCCCGCGCTTTTTCGCTCATCGCAAATCTCCATCGCAAAAGATTTGACGGACATCGGGCCCGCGCACAATGTGGAAGTTGCGCTGTCAGCCTTCGTCCAGGACGAAGGCTGAAGCCAACGCCGTGCACCTCGCAGGGAGCAAGAAATGCGCTTCGATCTCACCGATCTCCGGCTGTTCCTGCTGGTGGCCGAGCGCGGCAGCATCACCCATGGCGCCGAGCTTGCCGGGCTGGCTCTGGCTTCGGCGAGCGCCCGCATCAAGGGCATGGAGGAGCGGCTCGGCGCGCCGCTGCTGGAACGCCGCCGCCGCGGCGTGGTGCCGACGGCGGCCGGCCAGGCGCTGCTGCATCATGCGCGCGCCGTGCAGAACCAGATGGAGGCGATGGCCGGCGACCTCGGCGCCTATGCCGGCGGCCTGCGCGCCCGTGTCCGGCTGGTGGCCAACACCGCCGCCACGGCCGAGCTTTTGCGCGATACCTTGCCGGCCTTCCTGGTGGCCCACCCCGGCATCGACATTGATTTGGACGAGCGCCCCAGCCACGAGATCGCCGAGGCGGTGGCAAGCGGTGCGGCCGATCTCGGCATCGCCGCGACCTGGGCCGGCCTCTCGCATCTCGAACAGAAACCGTTCTTCGTCGACCGGCTGGTGGTGATCGCCGCGCGGAACTGGCCGGGGCTTGCCGGCCGGCATAGCGCCAGCCTCGCCGACATGCTGGGCGAATCCTTCGTTGGCCTCAGCCTCGGCCATGCCCTGCAGGAGCACATCACCCGTCAGGCCGCGCGCCTGGGCGGCCATCTGCACATCCGCATTCGCGTGCCCGGCCTCGACAATGTCCGCCGGCTGGTCGCGCAAGGTGCCGGCATCGCCATCGTGCCGGAGAGTGCCGCCCGCCGCTCGGCCCGCACGCTGCGCAGCCTGCGGCTCAGCGACGACTGGGCCACGCGGCAGCTCAACCTCTGCGCCCGCAGCTTCGACGAACTGACACCGCAGGCAAAGCTGCTGGCCGCGGCCCTGGCCGGAGCCGAAACGGGTGGCCTGCCGGGCCGTTACCAGGGCAACGGACCCTCATCGTAGAAATAGCCGCCGGTCGGACCGTTTTCGTCCAGGGTCGCCAAGCGAACAATGATCTCGGCCGCCTGCCCCACGGTGCGTTACCCGCTGTGTCCGTTGAAGTCCGTCGCGGTATAGCCGGGATCGGCCGAATTGACCTTGATACCCGCTGCGGCAAACTCCTTCGAGAAGGCAACGGTGGCGGCGTTGAGCGCCGTTTTGGAGCTGTTGTAGCCAAGGATATTGATCGCATAGAATTCACTGGCCGGATCGGTCAACCCGCCGAGTGACCCCAGCCCGCTGGAAACCATCACCACATTGGCGCGCGGGGCAGCCTTGAGCAGCGGCAGGAAGGCCTGCGTGGTACGGATCGGGCCGAACACGTTGACCTCGTAGACATCCTTGATGATGGCTATGGGCTCTTCACTGGGAGCGAGCATGGAGCCCAGGATGCCGGCATTGTTGACGAGCGCATCGAGGCGTCCGTCCTCCTCAAAAACGCGCAGCGCGGCGGCCTCGACGCTGGCGTCGCTGGCGACGTCGATTTCCAGCATGCGCACATCAAGCCCCTTTTGCCTGAGCTCGGCCGCCGCAGCTTCGCCGCGTTCCCTGTCGCGGCTGCCCAGCCAGATCCTGTAGCCCGCTTCGCCCAGCCGGCGCGCGGTTTCGTAGCCGATGCTCTTGTTGGCACCGGTCACCAGTGCGGTCTTGTCGGTCATGTCCATCTCCAGTTTGATCTGTGGTTGGTCTGCGGCAGAGATGGGGCGGACCGCTGGCCGCCGCGTGCCGAAAACTGGTGAGTTCTTGCCTATTCCTGCCGGGAGCTTGATTGCCGGCCGCGCCGATGCGATCTACAGGCTGTGATGAAATCGCTCGACGACCTCAAAGCGCTGGTGATGCGGCATGCGCGCGGCCGGCTGACCGAAACCGGGATTCCCCGCGTGGCCATCATGAAGGGCGAGGCGACGACCGGGCCGTTGCTGGGGCTCTACGACCCAAGGCTTTGCCTGGTCCTGCAGGGCGCCAAATCCGTCATGATTGGCGATCAGCTGCTGCATTACGACGCCGGCCGCTACTTCATTGCCGCGGTCGAAGTGCCGGCCGTCGGCAAGGTTTTGCAGGCCAGCCCGCAGCATCCCTACCTCTCGGTCAGCCTGGCCCTCGACACCACGCTGATCGCTCCGCTGCTGCTCGACATGCCGCCCGTTGCCGAGGCGCCGATCGGCCATGGCTTTGCCGTCAGCCGGGCCGACGAGGCGCTGGTCGATGCGTGGCTGCGCATGATTGAGCTCATCGATCATCCGGCCGAAATCCCTGTGCTGGCGCCCTTGCTCGAACGCGAAATCCTTTTTCGGCTGCTGCAGGGGCCGCAAGGCGCCATGCTGCGCCAGATTGCCGGCGCCGATAGCCGCCTGTCGCAGATTCGCCGCGCGCTGGCCTGGATCCGCGACCACTATGCGGAGCCGTTCCGCGTCGAGGATCTTGCCCGCATGGGCGGCATGAGCGCCTCGGTGTTCCACCGCCACTTCAAGGCGGTCACGGCGATGACGCCGATCCAGTACCAGAAGCGCATCCGCCTCAACGAAGCGCGCCGCCGCCTGCTCGCCACGTCGGGCGATGCGGCCGGCGTCGCCTTCTCCGTCGGCTATGAAAGCGCTTCCCAGTTCTCCCGCGAATATGCCCGCCTCTTCGGCGCACCGCCGGTGCGCGATGTCGGCCGCCTGCGCGCCACTCCGGAGCCCACCGAGCTCGCCTGACCCCTTGAATTCGAAGACGCAAGAGCAAGGCGGGAAGACCGCGCCTTGCCAGCCGTGCGCCGCGCCCTCGAGCGGCCCGTGCGTCGGCTTCGACCGATCTACCACCAGGCGCTTGATCCCACCTGCCTGCATGGAAGAAGAGAGGGGCACAGCCCAGAGGCGATACGAGCCTTGCTGTTATTAAAAATTTCCCATACTGTCTTTTCACATAAGAAAGAAAATAGCATCTATTTCTCTCATTTATGAAAGACTGGCTTTTGCGGGAACATCTCGATCTGACCGATCGGCGGCTGGTGAAACAGCTGTCGCAGGACGCGCAGCCGGGCATCAACCGGCTCGCCGAGATCTTGGCGATTTCGGTGCCCACCGTGCGCTCGCGGCTGCGCAATTTGCTCGACCGCAACCTGCTCAAGATCGTCGGCCTGCTGAACCTGACCGAACGGCCCGAGCTGATCTCGGCCATTGTCGGCATCAACGCCCAGGGGCGCGGCCGGGCCCGTGAACTGGCGCAGCGCATTTCCGAACTGCCCTTCGTCAACTCGGCTTCGGTGGTCACCGGGCGCTTCGACATCATCGTCGACGTGACGGTGGCCGGTGACGTCGCCGATCTCTACCGCGTCACCAGCGAACTGATCCCCGGCGCCGGCGAGCCGGGCGAGGTCGTGCGCAGCGAGACCTTCGTCGTCATGGCGTCCTGCAACAAATGGGTCAGCCTGCCGGAAGGCTGCTGGTCGGACGACCGCAAGGAGCCGGCATGAGGATCGCGGTTCTCGGCGGCCTCGGCCTGCAAGGCCGGGCGGCCATCGCCGATCTTGTCGCCAGTGGCGTCGAGGAGGTGATCTGCGTCGATACCACGCCGGACGGCGCGGCCCGGCTGGCTGATCTGACCGACCTTTCCCGCGTGCGCTTCGTCATGCCCAACGGCGCGATCGGGCCGGCGCTGGCCGATGTGCTGGCCGATGCCGACGCCGTCATAGATTTGCTGCCTCAGCCGCTGATGCGCGAGGCGGTGCAAGCCGCCATCGCGACCCGCACGCCGCTGGTCACCACCAATTACGGCAAGGCCATCGCCGATCTGGCGCCGGAAGCCGAACGCGCCGGTGTTTCGATCATGACCGAATGCGGGCTCGACCCCGGCATCGACCTCGTGCTCTACGCCCGCGCCGCAAAACAGTTCGATGCGATCACATCAATCGATTCCTATTGCGGCGGCATCCCAGAGCCGAAGGCGATGGCCAAGCCGCTTTGCTACAAGGTGAGCTGGAACTTCGACATGGTCCTGGTCAGCCAGAACCGCGACAGCGTCATGATCGAGGACGGCAAGCGCGTCGAAGTACCCGCCGCGCGCCAGCATGACAGCCCTTTCATCCATGAGATCGAAGTCGCCGGCCTCGGCCGGCTGGAAGCCTTCCCCAATGGTGACGCGCTGCATTATGTCGAGATGCTTCCCTCCGCAAACGGGCTGCGCCGCTCCGGCCGCTACACGTTGCGCTGGCCGGGATGGTCGGCCTTTTGGGCGCCGTTGAAGGAGCTTGGTTTTCTCTCCGAGGACAAGGTGCCCGGCACCTCCAGCAGCCCGCGCGAATTCCTCGGCCGGCTGCTCGGCCCGCAACTGCAATACGGCCCCGGCGAGAAGGACCTTTGCGTGATGCGCAATGTCTTTTCCGGCCTCGAAGGCGGCCGCGCCAAGACCGTGACATCGGACCTGATTATCGAGCGCGACCTGACCTCGGGCCTGTTCGGCATGAGCCTCGGCGTCGGCTATCCCGCCAGCATCGTAGCGCAGATGCTCGCGCGGCGCGAGATCACCACGCCGGGCCTTTTGAACCCGCTGCTCGACGTGCCCGACGAACCCTTCTTCGACGAACTGGCCAAACGCGGCATCAAAATTGCCGAGACGGTGGCCTGGGACTGAGGATTTTCGAACGGTGGCCGCCGCCGGCAAACGGCGCCGCCGCTCAAAAAAGCGCCCAAGGGAATCCGCGGGCAAACAACAACTGGGAGGAATGCCAGAATGAAGATTGCCAGACTTTTCATTGCCGGACTTGCGCTCGCGGGCTTGACCGCTGCCGCCAGCGCCGGAACGCTGGACGAGATCACCAAGCGCGGCGAATTGCGCGTCGCCGTACAGACGCAAGGTCCGCCCTTCTCGCTTGTCGGCGCCAATGGCGAACGCACCGGCAGTTCGGTCGAACTCGCCGAGCTGATGGCCAAGGAAATGGGTGTGAAGATCACCTTCCTCGACTTCGACTGGGACGGCCTGATCCCGGCGCTCTTGTCGGGCAAGGCCGATCTTCTGGTCGCCGACATGACGCCGACGCTGGCGCGCGGCATGAAGGTCGCCTTCACCACGCCTTACATGTACACGGGCAGCACCGTCTTCACCAAGGCCGACAGCAAGTTCAAGACCACCGAGGACTGCAAGGCCAAGGGCACCAAGGTCGCGGTGCTGCTCGGCGCCACCGGTGAGAAAGAAGCCAAGGCCGCCTTCCCCGATGCCGACATCAAGAGCTACAAGGGCGGCGGTCCGCTGCTGCTCGACGCGGTCAACAACGGCCAGGCCGATTGCGGCGTCAACGACGTCTCGGCGGTCAAGGGCCAGTCGACCGCCTATCCGGCCGGCACCTTCACCATCATGCCGGAGCTGCTGTCGAAGGAGCCGCTTGCCTTCGCCACCCGCTATGACGAGCCGGACCTGCTTATCTGGATGAACCTGTTCCTCAATCAGGTCACCATCGACGGCCGCCTGCAGAAGAACCTCGACTACTGGGTGAATTCCGACGCCTGGAAGAAAGACCACTGAGGAATTAGCGAATAGGAATTAGGCAGTAGGGAATAGTGAGTGGTGAATAGCCATTCCATTCCGACACACTCCCCTACTGCCTACTGCCTACTGCCTACAGCCTACAGCCTACTGCCTACTGCGTACTCACTACTCACACCGCTGCGCGCCATGCTCGAAAATTTCAGTTTCCGCACCATCGTCGAATACCTGCCTTTGTTCGGCCAGGGCCTGGTCACGACCGTCTGGCTGTCGGCGCTGTCCTTTGTCGGCGCGCTCGTCGTCGGCATCGTGCTGTGCGCCATGAATTTGCAGCGCGGCTGGCTGTTTCGCGCGCCGGCCAAGGCCTATATCGACGCTGTGCGCGCCACGCCCTTGCTGGCGCAGCTCTATTTCCTCTATTTCGGCCTGCCGCGACTCGGCTTCGTGCTGCCGGAACTCGTCGTCGGCATCCTCGCTTTGTCCTTGAACAGCGGCGCCTATATCGCTGAAATCATTCGCGCCGGCATCCTGTCGATCCCGCGCGGCCAGGTCGAGGCCAGCGTCGCCTCGGGCATGACCTACACGCAGCGCATGCGCCTGGTCGTCCTGCCGCAAGCCTTCAAGGTGACGATCCCGCCGCTGCTCGGCCAGGCGATCGTGCTGGTCAAGGATTCCGCCCTGCTGTCGCTGATCTCGGTCGCCGAGCTGACGCGCGCCGGGCAACTGCTGGCGTCCGACCGCTTCATGCCGGCGGAAGGCTTTCTCACCATCGCCGCCTTCTATTTGCTGCTCTACTACGGCCTGAAGGCACTGGCCGTTCTCTCCGGCCGCTGGCTCGGCACGGCGGGGGCGCGCGCATGATCTGGCAACAATTCCTCAGCCTCGCCGGCTCCTATCCGCTGGCCCTGCGCGGCCTCGGCATGACGGTGGTGCTGTCGCTGATCAGCCTGGTGCTCGGCACCTTGCTCGGCTTCGGTCTCGGCATCCTGCGCACCGGCGGCAACCGGCTAATCTCCAGCGTCATCGGCGCCTGGGTCGACCTCATCCGCGGCACGCCGTTCCTGGTGCAGATCTTCCTGATCTTCTTCATCCTGCCGGAGTTCGGCATCGAGCTCGACGCCTTCACCGCCGGCATCATCGCGCTGACCAATCTCGCCGCCTGCTTCATCTGCGAGATCGTCGCCGCCGGCATCCGTTCGGTGCCGACGGGCCAGGTCGAGGCAGCGCTGGCGTCCGGCCTGTCACGCTGGCAGCGCATGCGCCAGGTGGTGCTGCCGCAGGCGATGCGCATCGTGCTGCCGCCGCTGGTCGGGCAATATGTGCTCTTGATCAAGGATTCCTCCGTCGTCTCGGCCATCGGCCTGACCGACCTCACCCGCGTCGGCTGGCTGGTGGTGCAGCGCGTGCCCAACGGCCTGCTGGTCTTCTTCCTCGTCGGCGTCGGCTATTTCATCGTCTGTTATCCGCTGATCATGCTGGCCCGCCGGCTCGAACGCCGCATGGGCGCGGCGCATGGCGAGGTGCAGCTGTGACATCGAACCCCAAAGGGCCAAGCACTATGACCAAAGCGGGCATGACCCAACCGGGCCTGACCAAGACCGGCATGATCGACTTTCGCGGCGTCAACAAATGGTTCGGCGCGCTCAACGTGCTCAGGGATATCACGCTCAGCGTCGAGCCGCGCGAAGTGGTCGTCGTCTGCGGCCCGAGCGGCTCGGGCAAGAGCACGCTGATCCGCTGCATCAACGGCCTGGAGACGATCAAGGATGGCGATCTCGTCGTCGACGGCCAGCGCGTCGGCGACCCCGCCACCAACATGACGCAGCTGCGCACCGAGATCGGCTTCGTCTTCCAGTCCTTCAACCTCTACCCGCACAAGACCGCGCTCGAAAACGTCACGCTCGCTCCGATCCATGTCCGCAAGATCCCGCGCGCCGAGGCCGAGCATGCCGGGCGCGAACTGCTGGCCAAGGTTGGCCTCGCCGACAAGGTCAACGCCTATCCGGCGCAGCTCTCCGGCGGCCAGCAGCAGCGCGTGGCGATCGCGCGCTGCCTCGGCATGCGGCCCAAGATCATGCTGTTCGACGAACCGACCTCCGCCCTCGACCCCGAAATGATCTCGGAAGTGCTCGACGTCATGGTCGCCGTCGCCGAGGAAGGCATGACCATGATGGTGGTGACGCATGAGATGGGCTTTGCCCGCAAGGTCGCCCAACGCGTTGTGTTCATGGACGCCGGCGCCATCGTCGAAAGCGGCACGCCCGACGAGTTCTTCTCACACCCCAAGACCGACCGCAGCCGCGCCTTCCTGAGCAAGATTTTAAGGCACTGAGGGCGGCGAAAGGCCGTCGATCAGTCCGGCGGCCGTTAGCGTTGCGGTGCAACGGATCTGTACGCCGTTCGGGTCAAATATTCAGTCCGATCATGGACCGGGCGAGCGGCTGCCCTTCCGCTGGAAGCGAAAGGGCAAACCGTCTGGGGTGGGGCGGCTCAGGCCGCCGTCGGGTAATCCGTATAGCCCCTGGCATCGCCGCCATAGAACGTCGCCTTGTCGGGGGCGTTCAGGTCGGCATTGCGCTTCAGCCGGCTGACGAGGTCGGGGTTGGCGATGAACAGCTTGCCGAACGCGACAAGGTCGGCATAGCCGTCTCCGACAGCCTTTTCGGCCAGTTCCTTGTCGTAGCCATTGTTCACCAGCCAGGCGCCGGTGCCGCCGGCCTTGCGATAGGTGGCTTTGAGCTCCGCATAGTCGAACGGTCTGTCGCCTTGGCTGAAGTCGCGCGCGCCGCCGGTCGCGCCTTCGACGATGTGGATATAGGCGAGGCCCCGGCTGCCGAGGCCCGTCACCACATGGTTGAACAGCGGCTGCGGATCGCTATCCGAAGCGTCGTTGGCGGGCGTCACCGGCGACAGCCTGATCCCGGTCCTGCCGGCGCCGACAGCGCCCGTGACCGCGTCGACCACCTCGAACAGGAAGCGCGTCCGATTCTCGATCGACCCGCCATACGCATCGCTGCGATGGTTGGTGCCCGAACGCAGGAACTGGTCGATGAGATATCCGTTGGCGCCATGGATCTCGACGCCGTCGAAACCCGCCACCTCGATCGCCGCCTTGGCGGCGCGGCGGAAATCATCGACGATGCCGGGAAGTTCGGCCGTTTCGAGCGCGCGCGGCTCGGAAGTCTCGGCGAACTCGCCGCTGCCATCTGGCTTGACCAGGAACGTCTTGGAGTTTGCTCGGATCGCCGACGGCGCCACCGGCTTGCCGCCGCCGGGCTGTAATGTGTTGTGCGAGATGCGTCCGACATGCCAGAGCTGCACCACGATCTTGCCGCCGCCCCTATGCACGGCATCGGTGACACGCTTCCAGCCGGCAAGCTGATCCGCGCCATAGAGGCCGGGCACGTTGGCGTAGCCCTGGCCCTGATGGCTGATGGCGGTGGCTTCCGTCACGATAAGACCAGCCGTGGCGCGCTGGCTGTAATAGGTCACCGAGAGGTCGCCGGGCACCGCATTGGGCGAGCGATTGCGCGTCAGCGGCGCCATGACGATGCGGTTCGCCAGCGTCAGGTCGCCGGCCCGCAAGGGATCAAAGAGGGTAGTCATGAGAAATGCCTTTCATGCATTCGGGGGATCGGGGGAGGATCGTCAGAGATCGGACAAGGCGGCCTGAAAGGCGGCGATGGTTTCTTCGTTGCGCTTGTAGAACACCCATTGGCCGACCCGACGCGTCGTCACGAGGTCGGCCGATGCCAGCGTCGCCAGATGCGCCGAGACGCTGGACTGCGCCAAGCCGCGATGGTCGAACTGGCTGGCGCAGACACCCATCTCGAGCGGATGCGCCTGCGCGGCGAAGTGCTGTTCAGGCTCCTTCAGCCACGCCAGGACATCGCGTCGAAACGGATGCGCCAGTGCCTTCAATATGATGTCGCGGTCCATCTTCACCCCGCATCGATCTCTCTCGATATATAGATCGGGTAGAGCCGATATGGCAGGAAATCCATACCATTTTCGAAGGCAATCGGAGCAAACTGGTCCCTGGACACGGCACGATGCCGGAAATAGCGCGGCCGGGCGCCAGCCTCCGCGGCGAATGCGCCGCCATCGCGTCAGGTGACCGCCAGCACCTTGCCCGTATCGTGCTGGCGCACGAAATCGACGCGCTTGCCGTCCCAGTGGTAGGAGTAGTGCCGGCCTTGCACCGGCACGGGGATGACGTCGGGCCAGAAGATGCCGATGCATTGCCCGTCCGGCATGCGCACGCTGTTCCAGACAAGCCCGTCGCTGCCCCCTGCCCGCAGCGCCCGCCCCGCCGCCTGCGAGGCGGTGTAATCGTCCGGGTCGAGCACGCCGGGCACGCCGTTGACGTCATCGAGGTCGCGGTCGACGCTGCCGATCAGCACACGAAAGTCAGCCGTCCAGCCGGGATCCTCATTGGTGGCACGCATGAAATTCTGGTGGTGGTGGATGGTTTCGGCCAGCGCCACATCCTCGCTGTCGCCGGCATAATAGAGGCCGTAGCTGCCATCCGAGAAGCGGCCGGGCCGCAGCGTCGAGCAGTGCACGAAGGGCGCCATGACGAAGCTGGCGCCGGGGCCGGAAACCCGTCTTGCCGCGGCGACCTTGCCGAGGTCGCCGATCTCCAGCCTTATGCGCGGATTGGTCTTCTCCTCGACGGCGGCCAGCGCCTCCCAGTCGCGCGGATCGGCAATGTCCTCGAACAGGTCGATCGGCGGATGGATGGAGCGGATGATGCGAAACGTCTGGGGCCAGTGGACGCGGCGCCGGACCGTAAGCCCACTCACCATGCACCACGCTCCGCGTCGAGCCATTCGCGCATGGCGGCGAGATCGGAGATTTCGCCGCGCAGCATCAGGTCGAGCGCCGACTGGCCGCCGAACGTGGCATTGGGCTTGCGGATCCAGGCATAGCCGCGCGCCGGCTCGGTGAAGAGATAGCGCAGGCCCTTGTGGATGCCCATCAGATGCGCCATGCGGGTGCGCAGGTCACGGTCGATCCGGCCGATGCCGCCTTCCTTCCAACGTGCCCCAGTCTTCCAACGTGCCCAAGTGCGCGCCGACATGCCGCCGAGCAGGATGCAGGCCTCGAGGTCCGTCAGGTTCCACGCCTTGAACAGATTGACCGTGGTGCGCGCCAGCGCGCCCGCCTCTTCATCCGAAATGGCTGACCCGACCGCGGCCGGCGTGGTGACGATGGACTGAAGCTGCATGTTGCTCACCCTGCTGTTGGCAGAGATATAGCATATATTTGCCAATTGGCAAGGATGAGAGCTGCAACATACTTGGGTTCCTCTCCCCACGCAGCTCGGCGACGCCCAGAAGGAAAGGGGATGACTCGGCTCTTGGATTCAGCGAGACCTAGGCCGGGAACTCATAAATGCGAAGTAGAAGCCGAGGGTTACGCTGCAAGCGCCCGTTCTGCCAAAAATTTGGGGATGCTTCTGGATGTCCTATCTATTGTTCGACCAGACATGGAGATGAGTTGGTGAGTGCGCTTAATTCCGAGGCTCCCAGATGTGAATGCGGGGCACTTGAAACGCTTTCCAAGGAACCGTCGATTCCCATCGTGTTCGATGCTGAGCTCAATGAGTATCACATCGTTGGAACTGGTCAGCAGCAGGTCTTGATCTATCACTGCATCTTCTGCGGCGGACAAACGCCAGACTCACGCAGGGACGAGCTTTTCATGCATGTGACCAAAGAAGAATTTGAAAAGCTTAGGAAGGCGACAAACGGCCTGAAGACGGTGGACGATGTTGTGGGGGCTTTTGGGCCACCGGACTTCGACCATCCAGCCGGAATCAGTTCCACCGAACCCGTCGGTCTCGGTCCGCGCAGAACCACCGACTTTAGACAGATGACTTTCAGTTCCCTATCAGACACCGCAGATGTCCACGTCGCCATAGGTTTGAACGACAAGGTCCAATTCAGCTTTACGCCCAAGCCCGTAGCGCGAGACTGACGGCAAGATGCAGATGATCGACGCCGCCATTGCTCGCGTCCATCAGGAATCCACGCCGGCAGACTCGGCGCGAGATACTCTACTCCCCCAGCACCTGCGCCTTGCAGGCCGGGCTCAGATCCGACAGATGCTTCTTCAGGCATGGGCCGGCGCTACCGTTCGGAAAGTGCGGGCAGAGCCGCTGCCGGTCGCGCACTGCGAGGCACAGAATTGGAGCTTCAATAATTTTGTGAAGTATAAAGACAAGGCCGCCACGCCAACTATTCCTGCGTGGCGGCCTTGGATGCCAACAAATGAACCGTTTCAGCCGGCGTTGCGTTGCCGCCGGCCACATTGTGTCGTGCCCTACTCCGCCGCCTCATACCCGGCGATGCCCTTGATCTCGAGGAAATCCTCCAGCCCGTATTCGGCATATTCGCGGCCGTTGCCCGACTGCTTGTAGCCGCCGAAGGGCAGGCCGGCGTCCCAGGTCGGGTAGTTGATGTAGACATTGCCGGAGCGCATGCGTGCCGCAACGTCGCGCGCCTTCTGGATGTCCTTGGCCTGGATGTAGGAGGCAAGGCCGTAGACGGTGTCGTTGGCCTGCTCGACCGCCTGTTCGACCGTGTCATAGGGCAGGATCGCCAGCACCGGCCCGAAGATTTCCTCGCGCGCGATGCGCATGTCGTGGGTGACGTCGGCGAACACCGTCGGCCTGACATAGTAGCCGCGGTTGAGTTCGGCCGGGCGGCCAGGGCCGCCGGCGACCAGCGTCGCGCCTTCGTCGATGCCGGCCTGGATCAGGTCCTGGATCTTGTCGAACTGCACCTGGCTGACGACGGGGCCAAGCTTGGTGTTGGCGCCGTCGGCCGGGCCGACCACGAACTTCTCAGCCGCCGCCTTGGCGTAGCCGGCGGCCTCGTCATGACGGTCGCGCGGCACGAACATGCGGGTGGGCGCATTGCAGGACTGGCCGCTATTGCCGAAGCAGCCGGCGACGCCCTTGGTGACGGCGCGGGCGAGGTCGACATCCGGGAACAGGATGTTGGCCGACTTGCCGCCCAGTTCCTGGTGCACGCGCTTGACCGTATCGGCGGCGGCCTTGGCCACCAATATGCCGGCCCGGGTCGAGCCGGTGAACGACATCATGTCGACGTCGGGGTGGCTGGACAGCGCCTGGCCGACGCCCGGGCCGTCGCCATTGACGAGGTTGAACACGCCCTTCGGCACGCCGGCCTCGTCGATGATCTCGGCGAAGATGATGGCGTCGAGCGGCGCGATCTCAGACGGCTTCAGCACCATGGTGCAGCCGGCGGCAAGTGCCGGGCCGACCTTGCAGGTGATCTGGTTCAGCGGCCAGTTCCACGGCGTGATCAGGCCGACGACGCCGATCGGCTCCTTGACGATCAGCGAGGAACCTTTGGCGTGGCGGAACTGGAATGTCTTCAGCGTCTCCGCCATCTTCTCCAGATGCGCCAGGCCGACGCCGACCTGGCTGTCGAGCGCCATCTGGCGCGGCGCGCCCATTTCACGCGACACGGCAAGCGCCAGGTCCGTGGAGCGCTTCTTGTAGATCGCGATGATGCGGTTCAGGATATCGAGGCGCTCCTCCACCGAGGTGAAGCCGAACGAATTGAAGGCGCGCTTGGCGGCGGCCACCGCCTTCTCGACGTCGGCCTTGGAGCCGAGCGAGATCTGCGCGAAAACATCCTCATTCGACGGATCGATGACATCGAGTGTGTTGGGCACGACAGGATCGACCCACGCGCCGTCGATATAGAACTGCAGATTGTGTGACATGGTTTCTCCTTGGGGTGCCGCAGGGCCGTTCCGACCGTGATATCCAGCTAGAAATAACGATGCGCGAACCGCACCGTCAAAGGCAACCCCCGAAGTGGTTGAGCCAGCGCGCCAGTGATTGAGCCAGAGGCGTTGGGCCAGAGAACCCAGCCGTTTTCGACGGCATGGGATGGATTACAGCAGCGTGTGTCCTGCCTCGACCAGATGCTGTCGCGCCGCTTCCTGGTCCGCCGCTTTCACCAGCAGGTGATCGCCGTCGAAGGTGGACACCAGGAAGATGCCCAGCTCGTTTTCCGACAATGGCCGGATGACCGACAGCACGATGCCGGTTTCGTCGAAAGCAAAGGGTCCCTGCAGTTTGAAGGCGACCCAGTCGCCATCGTGCTTGACCGTGCCTGGAACACGATCCTGCAGGCAGGTGATCGAAAGCTCGTCGTCGGTCCTGGTCATGCTGACGAAGCCTGGCCCGTCCGCCCAGCCGGGAATGCCGTCGCCCGCTCCGAGCCGCGAAATCGCGTACGAGCCGGGAAGTTGCCTCAATTTGACCCTGGCTACCATCACCGTATCCATGCCTCCGATTTGCCCTCTATCGCGTCAATCTCTTGCTCATATAGACCGTCATGCCGCCCATGAACGGCTCCTCCCGGTCGATCGTATAGCCATGCCTTTTGTACAACAACACATTGGCCTCGAAGGCGCCATTGGTCAGCAGGCGCAGCTCAAGGCGGCCTGCTTCGAGCGCCTTCCGCTCGGCCCGCTCCAGCAGCAGCCGGCCGATCCCCCTGCCCTGCGCCTGCGGCGCGACGCAGACATTCTCGATCCACAAATGATCACCGGCCAGCATGGTTTCGATCATGCCGACGATGCGGCCGTCGGCGACGGCGAGCTCGAACGGATGCTCGGCAACGGCCTTCCCGTAGTCGGCGCGCATCGGCAGCGGCTCGCGGCCGATCACCGGCACCCATTTGCCATAGGCTGATCGCACGATGTCCCTGATCGCGGCGGCGTCAGCGGGTTCGGCCGGCCGAAACCGGATGGAAGAATTGATGGTCATGACAATGCTCCAGACATGAAAACCCCCGCCGGCGGTGTCGCGGGCGGGGCTGGAAACGAACGAACCGGATCTATCCTGCCGGCCTTTGTCGTCGCGCAATCAGCTCGCCGCTCCGCACTGTCCAGTGGCGGCGTCGCTGTGTATTTGTGGGCGCGAGGGCGAACATGACGCTAAGCTGGAGCATGAGGCGCGGCGCGTCAAGATTTCGGGATTGGCCCAAGCCCGCGACTTCGTCATCCACCGGCGGAGCGAGGGGCGGCAGCGGCGTCGGGAGACCCGAGGATCCATGCCGCGACCTTGCTGACAGGCTCAGCGGAGCAGGATTCCGAACCGTAGTGGCGCGTTGGAGTCCCGGCATGGATCCTCGGGTCTGCGCCGCGTCGCTTCGCTCCTTGCTCCGCCCGTGGATGACGAAGTGTTGGTGCTTCAGCCAATCGCCAAAGGCGTGATGCGAACGAACGTCAGACGTCCCCGTCGCGCGCCTAATACTCCTGCGCCGTCGGCCTGAACAGGATCTCGTTGATGTCGACCTCGTCGGGCTGGCTCATGGCGAACACCACCGTCCTGGCGAAGGAATCGGCGGGGATGGCCACCCGGTCGTAGAGCGCGCGCACGCCCTGGGCGACATCGGGCTCGGTGACGCTGTCGGGCAGTTCCGTCGCCACGGCGCCGGGCGAGATGATGGTGGTGCGGATGTTGTAGGGTTTCACTTCCTGCCGCAGCCCTTCCGAGATGATGCGCACCGCGTGCTTGGTGGCGGCATAGACCGCGCCGCCCGGCCCGACCTTGTGGCCGGCGACCGACGATACGTTGATGATGTGGCCGCTCTTCTGCGTCTTCATGTGCGGCAGCGCCGCGGCGATGCCGTAGAGCACGCCCTTGATGTTGACATCGATCATCCGGTCCCAATCCTCGACCTTGCCACGTTCCAGCGGCGAATGCGGCATCAGTCCGGCATTGTTGATAATCACGGCGACGCGGCCATGCGTCTTGACTGCATGGTCGACGAGCCGCCGGACCTGGCCGACATCGGTGACGTCGGTCTGCATGATGGCGTCCTTGCCCAGCGAAAGCTCGGCGGCCAGCGCCTCGAGCCGGTCGAGGCGGCGCGCGCCCAGCACCAGCTTCGCGCCCTCCTTGGCCAGCAGCCGCGCGGCGGCTTAACCCAGCCCGCTTGCTGGCGCCGGTGATGACGACGACCTTGTTCTTGATGTTGTCTGTCATGGGATTTTCCTTCCGCCTCAGCGATCGATCCTGGCCGCCTGTTGCGGCGAATAGCGCTCGCCTTGCACGGCAATCGCCGAGACCGCGTTTTCGATGTCGGCAAGATCCTCCGCCGTCAGCGCGACGGCCGCCGATCCGATGTTCTCCTCGAGGCGATTGAGCTTCGTCGTGCCGGGGATCGGGACGATCCAGGGTTTTTGCGCCAGCAGCCAGGCGAGCGCGACCTGCGCCGGGGTCACCTTCTTCTGCGCAGCAATCGCGACGATCGCGTCGACCAGCGCCTGGTTGGCTTTGCGCGCCTCCTCCGCGAAGCGCGGCACGGTGTTGCGGAAGTCGCTGCTGTCGAACCTTGTATCGGCATTGATGGCGCCGGTGAGGAAACCCTTGCCCAGCGGGCTGAAGGGCACGAAGCCGATGCCCAGTTCTTCGAGCACTGGCACGATCGCCTCCTCGGGTTCGCGCCACCACAGCGAATATTCGCTTTGCAGCGCGGCGACCGGCTGCACCGCATGGGCGCGGCGGATGGTGCGCACGCCCGCTTCGGAGAGGCCGAAATGCTTGACCTTGCCTTGGCCGATCAAGTCCTTCACCGTCCCCGCCACCTCCTCGATCGGCACGACCGGATCGACGCGGTGCTGGTAGAGAAGATCGATGCGGTCGGTCCTCAGCCGCTTGAGCGAGGCCTCGACGACGTCGCGAATATGCTGCGGCCGGCTGTCCATGCCCTCATGTCCGGCCGTGCCGGCGATGTCGATGCCGAATTTGGTGGCGATCACCACCTGGTCGCGGATCGGCCGCAGCGCCTCGCCGACCACCTCTTCATTCTTGAACGGCCCATAGACCTCCGCTGTGTCGAAGAAGGTGATGCCGCGCTCGAACGCGGAGCGGATCAGGCGAACGGCATCCGGCGTCTCCATCGGCTGCCCGTAGGAATGGCTCATGCCCATGCAGCCGAGGCCGATGGCCGAGACTTCGAGACCGTTCTTTCCAAGTGTGCGCTTTTGCATTTCAATTCTCCTTCGGTGTGATCCGCACTGTGGCGGCGCGGGCGCGCGCCGCGATCATCGGTGCGAGATAAGGGCTGGCTGCGTATTTCGCCCGGTAGGCGTCGTCGATGCGGGCGTTGACGGTTCCCTCGACTGCTTCGAAGGCAACGTCCCTGGTCAGGCCGGCGGCAGTGATGCGTCCGGCCTTCTGCCTGATCGCGGCCAGATACCAGCGCGACTGCTGACCGTTGTAGCCGCGCACATAAAGCGCGCCGTCGGCAACGACCGACCAGATCCAGGTCGGCGTGCCCAGGGTCACGCCGTCATCGCGCAAAGGCGAAATATGCAGATCGTCGGTTGCCGCGATCCTCTCGAGTTCGTCCTTCGACCAAGGCATTTTCCTATTCCTTTTTCTCGGCATCCGCCTGCTCGAAAACCTTGCGGGCAACGCCGATCGCCGTGCTGGCAACCGGCCATCCGGCGTAAAAGGCGAGATGTGTGATGGTTTCGATGAGTTCGTCGCGGGTGACGCCATTGTCGAGCGCCCGCTTCATGTGGAAAGGCATCTCGTTGACCCGGTAGTTCGAGATCAGGCTGCTGACGGTGACGAGGCTGCGGTCGCGCGGCGAAAGGCCGGGCCGTTTCCAGACATCTCCGAACAACACATCGTCGGTGTATTTGCCGAGCGCGGGCGCGATATCGGAGAACGGGTTCCTGTGCGGCACTGGTTTATCGATCATTTTGGTTTCCTTCGTTGCGGTATCGGTTCGAGCGCAAAGCGCTGATGCCTGCTCAAACCGCGTATTGCTCGTCGGTGACATGCTCCATCCAGTCGACGACCTTGCCGTCGAGGGCCTCAGCGATGGCAATGTGGGTCATCGCCGTGGTCGGTGCCGCGCCATGCCAGTGCTTTTCGCCGGGCGCGAACCAGACGATGTCGCCGGGGCGGATAGGCTCGACCGGGCCGCCCTCACGTTGAACCAGGCCGGCGCCCGACAGGACGATCAGCGTCTGGCCAAGCGGATGCGTGTGCCAGGCGGTGCGCGCGCCGGGTTCGAAAGTCACGGTGGCGCCGCCGACGCGGGCCGGCTCGCTGCCCTTGAATGGTGCGTCGATGCGCACCGTGCCGGTGAAGTAGTCGGCTGGACCTTTCTCGGAAGGCTGCGAGCCGCTTCGCTTGATGTCCATGGTTTCTCCTTCTAGACGCCGGACAGCACGCTGCCCCAGGCCTTCAGGGCCGCCAATTCCGACAGCCCGATTGTAATGGCCTCTATTTAGCGCCTGCGATTGATCTGGATTAGATGCTATATCCGGCATGTACTTATGAGGAGGACTCATCAATGCCGCGAGACAATCTGAACGAGCTGACCGCCTTCCTCGCCGTCGCGCGGGAAAAAAGCTTCACCCGGGCGGCGGCACAGCTCGGCGTCTCGCAATCGGCGCTCAGCCACACGGTGCGCGCGTTGGAGGAGCGGCTGGGCGTGCGGCTGCTGACCCGCACCACGCGCAGCGTGGCGCCCACCGAGGCCGGCGAGCGACTGGTGCGCTCCGTCGGGCCAAGGCTCGACGAGATCGAGGCCGAGCTCGCCGCGCTGAGCGCCCTGCGCGAAAAGCCCGCCGGCACCATCCGCATCACCGCCGGCGAGCACGCCGCCGAGGCGGTGCTGTGGCCGGCGATCGCGCGGCTTTTGCCGGACTATCCCGACATCAAGGTCGAGATCATCGTCGACTACGGCCTGACCGACATCGTCGCCGAGCGCTATGACGCCGGCGTGCGGCTTGGCGAACAGGTGGCGCACGACATGATCCCGGTGCGCATCGGCCCGGACATGCGCATGGCGGTGGTCGGATCGCCCGCCTATTTCGCCCGACAGCCGAAGCCGCGCACGCCGCAGGAGCTCACCACCCACAACTGCATCAACCTGCGCCTGCCGACCTATGGCGGGCTCTATGCCTGGGAATTCGAAAAGGCCGGGCGCGAACTGAAAGTACGCGTCGAGGGCCAGCTGATCTTCAACACGGCGAGGCTACGCATGAACGCGGTGCTGGCCGGTCTCGGCCTTGCCTATCTGCCCGAGGACCAGCTGCGCGCGCATCTGGCCGACGGCCGGCTGGTGCGGGTGCTGGCAGACTGGTGCCCACCCTTCCCCGGCTACCACCTCTATTACCCCAGCCGTCGCCAGGCGACGCCGGCCTTCTCGCTGCTGGTCGATGCGCTGCGCTATCGCGGCTAGAACGTCTGGACTGCGCACGCAGCCGTTCTATCTTCTTGCCGGAACGCGATTGAAGAAACCCCGGAGCCGTCGCCGTGACCGAGACTGATCTCTACCGAGGCTATATCGACTGCCTCAACAACCAGGATTGGCAAAGGCTGCATCGCTTCGTCCATGACGAGGTCCACTACAATGGCGACCGTGTCGGCCTATCGGGTTACCGCGCCATGCTGGAGCGGGATTTTCGCGAAATCCCGGACCTCTATTTCGACGTCCAACTGCTGGTCTCCGACCCGCCCTACATCGCCAGCCGCCTGCAGTTCAACTGCACGCCGAAGGGAACCTTCTTCGGCCTGCCCATCAACGGCAAAAAGGTCTCGTTCAGCGACAATGTGTTCTATGAATTTTTGAACGACCGGATCAGGAACGTCTGGTCGGTCATCGACAAGGCGGCGATCGAGGCGCAGCTCTGACGCGGCCAGTTCCCTTCTCCCCGTTGTACGGGGAGCTGAGGACTGATCCGCACAGCGGACAAAAGCCAATTGCTTGGCTTTTCGAGAGACGAACGGCAGGCAGGCGGATGAGGGGCAGCGCCAACGCTGGTCAATGATTGATGATCGTTCGTAAAAATCGATCATTCTGACCATAACAATTCGTTGGAAAGATCGTTTCAGGAATGGCATTCCTCCGGTATACCTGCCTGGAGCATTGCATTGTCTTCCGCCACCCACATCGCGAACGATATTCCGAAAAGCCTGATATCGGCAGACCTGGCCGCAAGCCGCAAGCGGCTCGATTCGGTGTGGAACGGCATTATCCCCGGCATTGTGCTGGTGGCGATGATCACGGCCGTGGCCTTCTCGGCGCACAATGTCTCCGGCTTCGCTTTGTTCAGCCCGATGATCCTGGCCGTCGTCGCCGGCATGGTCTATTCCAACGTGCTCGGCACGCCGGTGCACGCCAAGGCCGGCATCGCCTTCTCGCAAAAGCGCCTGCTGCGCTTCGCTATCGTGCTGCTCGGCTTCCAGCTGACGCTCGGCCAGGTCGTCTCGATCGGCGCCGGCGGCGTCGGCATCGTGGCGGCGACGCTTGGCGCCACCTTCCTCTTCACCGTCACGCTCGGCCGGCTGATCGGCGTCGACCGCAAGCTGGCGCAGTTGATTGCCGCCGGCACCTCGATCTGCGGCGCCTCCGCCATCGTCGCCACCAACATCGTCACCGATGCGCGCGACGAGGACGTCACCTACGCCGTTGCCTCGATCACGCTGTTCGGCACCGTCGCCATGCTCGGCTTCCCGCTGCTGGCGCCACTGCTCGGCCTCGACCAGCACGCTTTCGGCCTATGGGCCGGCGCCTCAATCCACGAGGTGGCGCAGGTCATCGGCGCCGGCTTCCAGAACGGCACCCAGTCCGGCGAGATCGCCACGGTCGCCAAGCTGACCCGCGTCGCCATGCTGGCGCCGATGGTCATCGCGCTCGGCCTGATGGCGCGGCGCGGCAGCCGCGACCAATCGGCGGCACGGCCGCCCATGCCCTGGTTCGTTGCTGCCTTCATCGCCGTCGTGGCGTTGAACAGCCTGGTCACCATACCGGCGGAAGTAAAATCAGCGATGGCGCTCGCCACCACCATCATGCTGACCATGGGGCTTGCCGCCATGGGCCTGCAGGCCGACATTTCGCAGCTGCGCTCGCGCGGCCTGCGTCCGCTGGCGCTCGCCTTCTGCGCCTTCCTGTTCATCGGCGGATTCAGCCTGATGCTGGTGAAGTTCGCTTAGCTCGGCAAGCTTTCCACGAGGTTCGCATACCGGCGTTCGCAGAGACGTCGGCTGTTTGCCTGGCCGCATCTCATTCCATTTTCCGACACGCTCCTTCCTTGCGCCAGCACAACGACCGGCCAAACGCCTCTGCTACGGTCGAAGTGGGGAGAACCACGAAGGAGACGCCCATGCGGATCGATCCGAACATGTCCATGGACGACGTCATGAGACGATGGCCGGCAAGCATCGCCGTGCTGATCCGGCACGGCATGCACTGCGTGGGCTGCCACATCGCCCCGTTCCATTCGATCGCCGAGGCCTGCCGGGATCATCGAATTGACGAAGCCGATTTCCTGAAAGGCCTTGAACGCGCCATCGCCGGCGGGCCGGTCAGCCGTCCCGATGCTCCGCCAGCATCACCAGGCGATGCGCGTCGGTGATGGTGACACGCTGGCGGCCGCTGACGATGATTCCGCGTTCCTCCCAGGCGCTCAGCAGCCGGCTCACCGTATGCAAGGTCGTCCCCGTCATCTCGGCGATGTCCTGGCGAGAGATCGGGAAGTCGATCTCGATGCCGGCATCGGTCTTGCGCCCCGTCTGCTTCACCAGCCGCAGCAGCGCGCTGGCAACGCGTTGCTCGACCTGCTCGGTGGCCAGTTCCATGACGCGCGCCTGCGTGTCCTGCAGCCTCGCGCCGACCGTCTTGAACGTTCCCGCGGCAAGAACGGGAAACCGGGATGACAGATCCGGCCACACGGCATTCGGCCAGACCAGAACCACGCAGTCGACCGCGGCGATCGCGGTTGCCGGATAGGTCAGCCGGCCGAGTGCGGCGGCAACGCCGAATATCTCGCCTTCACTGATGTAGCGGGCGATCACCTGGCGCCCGTCGGGCGTGGTCCGCACGACGCGAATATGTCCCGCCAAGAGCACGTAGAACGAACGCGCCTCGGCCTCCTGCTCGAAAATTGCAGTTTCCTTGGCAAAGCGCACGGACCGGGCATCCCGCAGAATGCCGTCCAGCTCCGCGGGCCCCAGGCCCTCGAACAGCGAAAGCCTCGCGATGATCGACCGGTCAAGCGGCAACCCCAAACCCTCGCTGCCCACGGCTCCAGATGACGCCGGCACCCAGTCTATATTTCGTGCGCCAGTTTGCGCCAGCGCAAATCGCCTGTCCGTGCGGTCGGCTAGAAGGCTGCAACGGTTTGAGCCGTGATGCACCCAAGAAAGGACTTACCCATGAAATTCCACCTGATCGCCGCGGCCGCCGCCCTGCTTGCGCTTGCCGGCGTTGCAAACGCCGAAGAGCACGTCGTGCAACTGCTGACCAAGGGAGACAAGGGGTCCATGGTCTTCCAGCCTGATTTCATCAAGGCGGCTCCCGGCGACACGATCAAGTTCGTGCCTGGCGACAAGACCCACAATGTCGAAACCATCAAGGGAATGGCCCCCGACGGCGCCCAGGAAATCAAAAGCAAGATGGGTGAAACCACCACTGTCACCATGACGCAGGAAGGCGTCTACGGCGTCAAGTGCAGCCCGCATTACGGGATGGGCATGGTGGCTCTGATCGTGGTCGGCAAGCCCGTGAACCTCGACGCGGCGCAGGCGGTCAAGCAGGTCGGCAAGGCCAAGACCGTGTTCCCCACGCTGTTTGCCCAGGTGACGAAGGCGAACTGATCGAGGCCGAATGCCGGGCGGACAGACAGGCTTTGTCCGCGCTCGACATCGGAATTGCAAAGTCCTGTGGGAGTGGCGGCTTCGGCGCCGTCACTCCCACGCGACGTTTTGGCGCCCGGCGCCGTGCGGGCATTTCCATTCACCGGCAGTTGCCGGTCTCCCGAACAGGCATCGCTCCCCCGGCAGAACCAGATCAAGACAAATGAATCTCAAGTTTGCGCCAGCGCAAAGAAGTCCTCGTGGAAAGGCTTATTCTCCAAGCATCGAACGGTTCAAAAAAAGGAGCGGGAAATGCTTACGAGACGCGAAGCCCTGTTAGGGTCTGTTCTTGCGGCTGCGGCCGTCGCGACGGTCGGCTCGATGCCGGCTATGGCCAGCGCCAAGGAAGTCGCTGGCTTGCCGCGGGAAAAGGTGACATTGGTCGCGCCGCCTTTCGTCCATGCCCACGACCAGGTGGCCAAAAGCGGTCCCAAGGTCGTCGAATTCACGATGACCATAGAAGAGAAGCCGATGGTGATCGACGCCGACGGCACCCAGCTCAACGCCATGACCTACAATGGCTCGATCCCGGGACCTCTGATGGTCGTGCATGAGGGTGACTATGTCGAACTCACGCTGATCAACCCCGACACCAATACGCTTGCCCACAACATCGACTTCCATGCCGCCACCGGAGGGCTTGGCGGCGGTGCGCTGACCCTGGTCAATCCCGGCGAGCAGACGACGCTTCGCTTCAAGGCGACGCGCTCGGGGACCTTCGTCTACC
This sequence comes from Mesorhizobium sp. 2RAF45, assembly GCF_052115225.1. NCBI lineage: Bacteria > Pseudomonadati > Pseudomonadota > Alphaproteobacteria > Hyphomicrobiales > Phyllobacteriaceae > Mesorhizobium > Mesorhizobium sp. 2RAF45. The sequence goes on from NZ_JBFRGG010000005.1 coordinate 216,362, forward strand.
ACTGCGCGCCCGGCGGTCCGATGATCCCCTGGCATGTCGTTTCGGGCATGAACGGAGCGATCATGATCCTGCCGCGCGACGGGCTCAAGGACGACAAGGGCAAGCCGGTCCGCTATGACCACATCTATTATATCGGCGAAAGCGACTTCTACATTCCCCGCGACGAGCAGGGTAAATTCAAGAAGTATGACTCGGCCGGCGACAATTACGACGACACGGTGAAGGTCATGCGTGGCTTGATCCCCACCCACGTCGTGTTCAACGGCAAGGCAGGATCGCTGACCGGCGAGAACGCCATGAAGGCCAAGGTCGGCGAGACTGTCCTGATCGTCCATTCGCAGGCCAATCGCGACACACGTCCGCACCTGATTGGTGGACATGGCGACCATGTATGGGAACAGGGCAAGTTCGCGAACCCGCCGGCAAAGGACCTCGAAACCTGGTTCATTCGCGGGGGTTCGGCCGGCGCTGCCCTTTACACATTCCTGCAGCCGGGCGTCTACGCCTACGTCAACCACAATCTGATCGAGGCGGTGGAACTCGGCGCGACCGCGCATTTCACGGTCGACGGAAGCTGGGACGACGACCTGATGATGCAGGTCGAAGCCCCAAGGGCGATTGCGTCCTAGCTGCCGCCTCGCGTCCTAAGGTAGACGCGGCCTTGCGACATTCCTGCAGGGCCGCGAACGCGGGAAAACTGCCATGCCCCTCAACCCCATCCTGGCTCTCGGAGGTCTGGCTTGCGCGCTGTTCACGCTGGGCGCGACAGGCGCCATCGGCTGGCTCCCTGTGCCGGATCGGGAGTTCCTGGCGCGCTCCGAACTCGTCACCCTCGCGCCCGGATCGTTCGCCCATCCGCTGCCCGGGGAATTCCTCAGGCAGAACCACCCCGTCAGTGCTCCCGTGGTGCGGGCAACGGTGGCAGAGCCCTTCGAGATCATGAAATACCAGGTAAGCGCTTCGGACTACCGGCGCTGCGTCATGGCCGGCGCCTGCAAGCCGGCCGATGGCCGCGGCAGCGGCAATGTTCCGGTTACGGGCGTGAGCCATATCGATGCCGAGGCCTATGCGGACTGGCTCTCGGCCGAGACCGGATCGGCATGGCGCCTGCCGACGGACGTGGAATGGGCCTATGCGGCGGGCGAACGCTTTCGCGGCGACATCGAGGGTGGCGAGACCGACCCCAACAACCCGGCGCAGCGCTGGCTCGTCCAATATCGCACCGAGGCTTCACTCGGGCGGCAACCGGACCCGCAGCCGAGGATCAGGGGCGGATTTGGACCCAACTCCAAGGGGGTGGCCGACATTGCCGGCAACGTCTGGGAGTGGACTTCGACCTGTTACGTCCATACGACGGAAGCCGCCGACGGCGCCGGCATAGCAAGCTCGATCGACAATTGCGGCGTTCATGTCGTGGAAGGTTTCCATCGCACCTATATGTCGAACTTCATCAGGGACGGGAAAAGCGGCGGTTGCGCCGTCGGCACGCCGCCCGACAACCTGGGATTCCGCCTCGTGCGCGACCGGCTCAACCTCGTGCAAGCCGCCATCCGCTGGCTTCAGCTTTCCTGATCACGACAACAACAGGACTTCTGCAATGACATTGAAATCGTCGCTGGCGGATCATGCGCGTCCGGCCCCGGAAAAGCCGTTGCATCATGCAGGCGTCGATCGCGCTGCGATCGGCCGGCTCGTTCGCGAATTCTATGCGCGACTGCGCAAGAACGAACGTCTCGGACCGATCTTCGCGCGCGAGATCCCCGGCGACTGGGAACCGCATCTCGAGAAGATGACGGACTTCTGGTGCTCGGTCATCCTCAAGACGGGCGACTATCATGGCCGCCCGGTCCCGGCGCACCTGAAGCTCGGGGACGTGACAGAGGCCGATTTCGACATCTGGCTGGCCATGTTCAGCCAGACGGCGGCCGAACTCTTTGGGCCGGAAATCGCCGCGGTGTTCGTCGACCGGGCCGAACGGATCGCGACGAGCCTGAAGCTGGCGATGTTCTTCCGCCTAGGGGATCGTGCCTAGACAGCCGGCCCGGAAAAAAATGGGCGCTCAATCCTCGAACGAACTCGCGGCCGCATAGATCGCGGCCAGCGTTTCGATGCCGGCCTGGTCGGCCTTGTCGAAGCGGCCGGGCAGCGGGCTGTCGAGATCGAGCACGCCAAACACGCCTTCATCGTCCTCGAGCAGCACGACCAGTTCCGAACGTGAATCGGCATCACAGGCGATGTGGCCGGGAAAATCATGCACGTCCTTGATCAGCATCGAGGTGCCGAGTTCGACCGCGGCTCCGCACACGCCCTTGCCGACCGCGATGCGCACGCAGGCCGGCTTGCCCTGGAACGGTCCCAGCACCAGCTCCTCGTCCGAGGCCAGGAAATAGAAGCCGGCCCAGTTGAGGTCCGGCACCATCTGGAAGATCAGCGCCGCGGTGTTGGCGGCATTGGCGATCGAGTCGCTCTCGCCGTCGAGCAGCGCTTTCAACTGAGCGGCGAGGTCGCGATAGAACGCGGCCTTGTCCGAGGTGTCGATGGCCTTGGCGGCGAACATGGCTTGTCTCCGAACTGGGAATCGCGGTTCCGTTTCCGCAAGCTCTCTGCACCAAACGACCACTCGACGATACTAGCTTGAATTCCAGTCGCCGCGAAAGTCGCAAGAAGATGCGCTGTCGGACAAGCGGCAGCACGGCATCGAACCGTGCTGCCTTGATCAGGAAGGCAAGTCCATCAGCCGGCGGGTTTGTAAGCGCCGGCAGCCTTTTTGGCGGCCGCGAGCACTGCCTTCATGTCGAGTTCTTCCAGTACAACCATCTCGGTCAGCGAGCCGCTCGCTCGCACCGCAAGGGACATGCCAATCCCCGCTGATTGGTCCGGCACCTCGCCATTGACAACCACGTCATAGATGCCGCGCGTGAACATCACGCTGCTCACCTTGCCGCCAACACTTTCGAAAAGCGCCTTGACCGCAGCCTGCCTGTCGGAGCCTTGCATCAATCCTTTGGCGGCATGAGGCGCATAGTTTGCCAAGATAGTCACTTTCATGGGTATTTCCTCCAAATGTCATTGTCTCGTGCGGCTCCATAATTCGAGCGGCACGGAGTGATTTATTTTTCGGAACAATTGCAGGCGCCCAGGGACGCGTTGGCGGCCAAGGGCCTACTGCCAGATGAATATGCGCTTAAGCTAATATAATGACAATACCGGACGCGCCGATACTGCCGACAGGAAGGTGTCTGGCTGGACCACGCTCGGCCAACGGCATCGAGCTCGCGCCGTTGACGCGCGATGTGTGGTGCTGAGGTTGAACGGCCAGTAGCGGCGCGGTGCAACCTTACATCGGGCGCTTGGGTTCGCCCTTTTGTGGCGTTGCCGTGTCGGAATCCGATTTCTTGTGCTTGTCGGCGGCAATCCTGCGGATGCGGTCGAAGCGGCTTTCCTCGGTGGTTTCGGTCGTGACGACCGTCTGTGGCTTCTGCGCGAACACGATCATGGATCGATCTCCTGGGCTAGAGGCCTGTGCGCCGGGAGAGATCCCCCGGCGATCGTGTCCGGCTGCAAAAACCGGCGTGGATTCAGCTCAGACCTGGAAGACGGCTTCGATGAAGCCGCCCCCGCAGGCAGGCCGAGTTCTTAGTAACCGCCCATGCCGCCGCCGCCACCGGCAGGCGCGGCATCTTTCGCCGGAACGTCGGTGATCATGGCTTCGGCGGTGATCAGCAGAGCCGCGATCGAGCCGGCGTCCTGCAGTGCGGTGCGCACCACTTTCGCCGGATCGACGATGCCGGCCTTGATCATGTCGACATAGGTCTCGTTCTGGGCGTCGAAGCCCTGATTGTGGTCCTTGCTGTCGGCGAGCTTGCCGACGACGATCGAGCCCTCGACGCCGGAATTCTCGGCGATCTGGCGGATCGGCGCTTCCAGCGCCCTGAGCACGATCGAAATGCCGGCGGTGACATCGGCATTGGCGCCGTTGAGGCCCGACAGCGCCGACCGGGCGCGCAGCAGAGCGACGCCGCCGCCGGGCACGATACCTTCCTCGACCGCCGCGCGCGTCGCGTTCAGCGCGTCGTCGATGCGGTCCTTCTTTTCCTTCACTTCCGACTCGGTGACGCCGCCGACGCGGATGACGGCAACCCCGCCCGACAGCTTGGCCAGCCGCTCCTGCAGCTTCTCCTTGTCGTAGTCGGAGGTCGTCTCCTCGATCTGGCCCTTGATCTGGGCGACGCGCGCCTGGATGGTCGCCTTGGTGCCGGCGCCGTCGATGATCGTGGTGGTATCCTTCTCGATCAGCACGCGCTTGGCGCGGCCGAGCATCTCGATGGTGACGTTTTCGAGTTTGATGCCGAGATCCTCGGAGATCATCTGGCCTGAAGTCAGCACCGCAATGTCTTCCAGCATCGCCTTGCGGCGATCGCCAAAGCCCGGCGCCTTGACGGCCGCGACCTTGAGGCCGCCGCGCAGTTTGTTGACGACCAGCGTGGCAAGCGCCTCGCCCTCGACGTCCTCGGAGATGATCAGCAGCGGCCTGCCGCTCTGCACCACCGCTTCGAGGATCGGCAGCATCGCCTGCAGATTGCCGAGCTTCTTCTCGTGAAGGAGCACATAAGGCTCTTCCAGCTCGACACGCATCTTGTCGGCATTGGTGACGAAATACGGGCTGAGATAGCCACGGTCGAACTGCATGCCCTCGACGACGTCGAGCTCGGTTTCGGCGGTCTTGGCTTCCTCGACGGTGATGACGCCGTCATTGCCGACCTTGTCCATCGCCTTGGCGATCATCTCGCCGACGGTTGCGTCGCCATTGGCGGCGATGGTGCCGACCTGCGCGATCTCGGCCGACGACTTGACCTTCTTGGCTTTCGCCTTGATCTCGACGACAACTGCGGCGACCGCCTGGTCGATGCCGCGCTTCAAGTCCATCGGGTTCATGCCGGCGGCAACCAGCTTGGCGCCTTCGCGCAGGATCGAGGCGGCCAGCACGGTCGCGGTGGTGGTGCCGTCACCGGCGAGGTCGTTGGTCTTCGAGGCCACCTCGCGCACCATCTGCGCGCCCATGTTCTCGAACTTGTCGGCAAGCTCGATTTCCTTGGCGACAGTGACGCCGTCCTTGGTGATGCGTGGCGCGCCATAGGCCTTGTCGATGATGACGTTGCGGCCCTTGGGGCCGAGCGTGACCTTCACCGCATTGGTGAGGATCTCGACGCCGCGCAGCATGCGGTCACGCGCGTCGGTGGCGAATTTGATTTCCTTGGCAGACATTTTTTCAATCCCGTTCGAATTTGGAGTGGACGAACCCCGCGCGGAAGGCGCGGCGCACCAGTCAGGCGGCCTTCTTGGCTTCGACGCTCTTCTCGATGACGCCCATAATGTCGGCTTCCTTCATGATCAGAAGGTCCTCGCCATCGATCTTGACCTCGGTGCCCGACCATTTGCCGAACAGGATCAGGTCGCCGGCCTTGACGTCGAGCGGCACAAGCGCGCCGTTTTCGTCGCGTGCACCGGGTCCGACGGCGATGACTTCGCCTTCCTGCGGCTTTTCCTTGGCATTGTCGGGAATGATGATGCCGCCCTTGGATTTGGTATCGCCTTCGGCGCGCCGGATGACGACGCGGTCGTGGAGTGGCCGAAACTTCATGAAATCTTCTTTCTGGGGCCGGCTTAGGCGGCCGCTTCCCCCATATAGGCGCTTTGGCACTCGATAGATAGGAGTGCCAAAAATTATTCGCGGACCCGATAAATATTGAAAAGTATTATTTCGCCTTGCCGTTTCGTGATATCCGAAGGCTGTCAAATAATTCAAAAAATTGAATTTTGCCGGTCGAGTGCCTATTTATCGGACAAGTTCATTTTCACGATTCCAGCACCAAGGAGATTTATGCGATGGCCGACGGCAACCAGACGATCATGGAAAAAGCTGAAGCCCGCTTCGTCGACAAGCAGAAGAAGACGGCGGAGCGCAACAAGGCAACCGCCGAGTACATGTCCGAGGCGAAGGCCAGGGAGATCAAGACCGCAAAGCTCAGGACATTGCGCCTGGCCAAGGAAGAGGCAGACCGCGTCGCCGAAGCCCTGAACCCGACGCCGAAGAAGAAGCGGGCGACCAAGAAGGCCGCCGCAACGGAGGCAAAAACATGAGCCTGACCTTCCCCAACCGCAGCCGAAGCTATGACGAAGCCGGCAAGCGCATCCGCTTCGTCGGCCATGACGGGATGTTCCAGATTTCCTTCTCGGTCGCCGCCGATGCGATGACCAAGATCCAGCCGCGAACCAGCGCCGATGAAGCGGGCTACCTCGCAACGTTCGACACCGAGAGCAGCGTCATTCGCGATGTTGCGTCGAAGGCCTACGGCCGCACGCGCAAGAGCATGTATGTGCTGACATCAGACGACTTCGGCTGATCAGCCGAGGTCCATGTCCTCGATCATCGTCCGTATCTTCGCGGCTTTTTCGAAATGGTCGAGGCGGTGGGGTCCTGATCCACCATTCCGCTGCTTCCATCAGCAGCTCGGGATCGTCATTCCTGTTGGCGAAAAACGCGTAGAACGACACGCCCACGGCAGGCCCTTTCTCGGAAATCTTGCGGTCGCAGACCTCCAGTATCTTTTGCCTCAGGCTCGCTCTCACGGGAATCCTCTTGGTTTTGGTGTTGCGGGCCTTGGTCCTGTGGGCCGGCGGCCGGAACGTTCAACCCTTGCGCTCCGCCCTCTCCCGACGCCTGATGTCGCCGACATTCATCTGCACGACCATGTCCTCGGCCTCGCGCGGGCTCATGCCAACCATCACCTTTTGCCTGATCACGGCTGGCTGGCCGGTGAACACATCGACGATGGCCCAGCTCTGGGGCAGATCCATGCGCAGCGCGTAGCGGTTTGCCATGATCCTCAGCCCTGCAACATGAAAAACACCGTACCCAGGACCAGAATCGTCCACGCGATCACCGACAGCTTCAGCGCCATGCCGCCATGCGCGGCCACAACCTCCCGCAAGCGCGGCACGATGCCTACCGAGGCGGCTGGCGCCGCCACGACGGCGACGGATGGCTTGACGCCGAGTTTTCCAAAGACCGGCAGCGATGGCGGTTCACGCACGAAAATGACCTCGAATGTCGGGGAAGATCGGAGCGAGCAGGCTCGCGCTCCTGCCATAGCACTCTTTTCGTGAGCGACCTGCATGCCAAATGCAGATGGGTGGTTTTAACGTCGGCCCTACATCTTCGTGGCCATGATCGTCGGATGCGACAATGGCCGCAACCGCGCAAATCGGCCGCGACAAGAGGTCGGGCACCAGGGTCTCGGCGATAAGATTTTTGGAGGCCTCGCCTCGGGATCGAACCGAGGCTTCAGAGATTTGCCGTCTCCAGCGTAGCCGCTCCGCCACGAGGCCATTGCAACCGACCTAACGGGGAAATGCTTGCGGAAACGTTAAGTCCCACGGCTGTTCTGTCGGCACTTTGCAAAATGTCGCCTGGCGTCGCTCTTCGGCAGACTCTGTGGCCCGAAATCCCGAAGGTGCGAGCGGTGCCACTGGGAGGTGAGTATCCAGGTTGCGCGGACAATAAATGACCGACACGCAGTGTGCCGTCAGGCGATTCAGAGCTTCAAATCACAGCCCTATCTCTTTGTTCGCAAACAATTCCAAGGGGAAGCCATCCAGGCCTTCCCTGAAAAACTCAGGCCTTTACGCCGCAGCGCTGCGGCCTTTCCCGCCGGCCTCGGTCTTGAAGATGCGGAACGTGTTGCGCCCTGCCGCCTTTGCGGCGTAGAGCGCGGTGTCGGCCTGCGCGAACAGGTCGCAAGGCGCGCCTTGCCCGGCAAATGCAATGCCGACCGAGGCGCCCAGCCGCAGCGACTGGCCGCGGATCGCGACCGGCTTGCCCATGCTCTCGACGATCTCGCGCGCCACGCCGGAGACGGCAGCCCGGTCGAGATGCGAGCCAAGCAGCACCGCGAACTCGTCGCCGCCGACGCGCGCCACCAGATCTGCCTCGCCGCAGCCTTCGGCGAGGCGCTCGGCCGCCGCCTTCAGGCACTCGTCGCCGACGACATGGCCGAACGTGTCGTTGACCGCCTTGAAGCCGTCGAGATCGATCAGCAGCAGCGCGCCCAGTGGACGGCTGGCATCCACCTGCGCCAGCCGCGCCTGGAAGCGGGCGCGGTTGGCAAGCCCGGTCATGGCGTCGAATTCGGCGAGATAGCGCATCCGGTCCGACTGGATCTTTTCCTCGGTGATGTCCTGCTTCATGCCGAAGATGCGCACCGGCACGCCTTCCTCGCACTCCACGGTCGCGGTGATGCGGATCCATCGGCTGTGGCCGGCGAAGGTGGTGATCTCGGCGTCGAGGGTGAAGCCGCTGCGCTCGGCGATCGCGCGGCTGCGCAAACTGTCCAGCGCCTTGCGCGACTCCGCAGGATAGCACTTGATGATCTCCGAGCGGTCGAGTGCCGTGCCGCGAGGCAGATCGAACAGGTCGTAGACCACATCGGTCCAGTGCAATTGTTCACCGGGCAGGCTGCATTCCCACACGCCGATGCGCGCGGCGACCGAGGCGCGGTCGAAGATCTTGCGGCTGTGCGCCAGCGCAACCTCCTGGCCGGCGATCAGCGCCGCCTGCGCGGCGAGTTCGGCGTTGAGCTTGGAGATGTCGGCATCGCGGCGACGCTCGGCCCGACGCGCATCCTGCCCACCCTCCCCGTTTCGTGCCGAAGCGACGGGCCGCGCCGGACCTTTGGGATTGTAGGGTGTGTCGGACATTGCGGGGCTCTGCTGTCTTGGCGGACAGCCACCATGGCGCAGGAGCGATTAACACTTAGCTGACACTTCCGGAGCGGCAGCGGAATCTCCGGCGAAAATCCGTCGATGCCAAGCTTGCGGTGAAGCGATCGCCGACGTCAACTTTCCCCTTGAACGATCCCCCGATCTGGCTTAGCCTCGACATGAGAAAAGGTTTTTCCAAACAGTTTCGATCGGGCTCGGCCATTGGCCGGGCCTTGTTCCGGCCTGTAAGAGAAAACCTTTTCCCAACTAAGGATCCTCGATGGTATCGGACGATCAGCCTGTTCCGGTTTTCCCCAAGCCCGTCACCTTGCGTGACGTGGCGGCGCGGGCCGGCGTCAGCGTTGCCACCGCATCGAAGGCACTCAACGACCAGGGGCGCATGACCGCCGAGACGCGCGAGCGCATCCGCGAGACGGCGCGCAGCCTGGGCTTCCGCCCCAACAGCCTGGCGCAGAGCCTGCTCAGGCGTCGCTCCTTCACCGTCGGCCTGCTCACCAACGATACTTATGGCCGGTTCTCGCTGCCGCTGATGTCGGGCATTTCGGACGCGCTCGTCGACAATGGCGTCTCGGTTTTCCTGTGCAATGTCGAGGAGGACCCGCGGCTGGGCCAGCTGCATGTCGAGGCCATGCTCGACAAGCGCGTCGACGGCATCATCGCCACGGGAAAACGCATCGACCGCCATCTGCCCGTCGATCTCGCCAATCTGCGCATCCCGGTGATCTATGCCTTCACCCAGCCCGATCCCGACGCCGTCGCCTTCGTCTCGGACGACGCCGGCGGCGCGCGGCTGGCGGTCGAACATTTCTACCGGCTCGGCCGCAGGCGCATCGCCCATGTCAGCGGACCGGCGAGCTTTGCCGTGGTGCACGCCCGCGCCCAGGCCTATCGCGACGTGCTCGCCGAAAACGGGCTGCCGGTCACCGATCCGCTGCTCGGCGCCTGGTCGGAAGCCTGGGGACATGAAGCGGTGGCGCAATTGTTCGACGGCAAAAGCGAACGGCCGGACGCCGTCTTTTGCGGCAACGACCAGATCGCGCGCGGTGTCATCGATGCCTTGCGCGAGCGCGGCCTCGACGTTCCCGGCGATGTCGGCGTCATCGGTTTCGACAATTGGGAGATCGTCGCCGAAGCGACGCGCCCGCCGCTGACCTCGGTCGACATGAACCTGGTCGCCCTCGGGCGCGAGGCCGGGCTGACCCTGCTTTCCCTGGTCGGCGGTCAGCCCGCCGCGCCGGGCATTCGAAAACTGCCGTGCCGGCTGGTGGTGCGTCAGTCCTGCGGCCGCTCACCGGACGGCTGAAAACGAAAGCGCCGCGTGACCGGCGCCAAGCCGCGCACAGCGGCCAACCCTTGGAGGAGGAAAACATGAGGAACCTGATTGCCAAACTGGCCCTGGCCACTGCCGTTCTCGGCAGCGGTCTCGGCACCGCCGCCGCCGACACCGCCAACATATGGGTGCGGGCCGACGGCTCGAATTTCATGCCGCGCATCGTCGACGCCTACAACAAGGCGCATAAGGACCAGATCAAGCTCGACATCATCCCCAATGCCGAGATCATCCCGAAATATGGCGCGGCCGCCGCCGGCGGCACGGCGCCCGACGCGCTGTCGCTCGACCTCATCTACACCCCCTCCTTCGCCGCCGCCGGCCAGCTGGAGGACATCACCGACTGGGCCAAGTCCCTGCCCTATTTCGCCAGCCTGTCGCCGGCGCATGTCAAGACCGGCACCTACAAGGACCACATTTACGGCCTGCCCTTCTCGGCCGACGCCTCGGTGCTGATCTGGAACAAGAAGCTGTTCAAGCAGGCCGGCCTTGACCCTGAAAAAGGCCCCACCAACTGGGCCGAGATCGCCGCCGACGCCGAGAAGGTCAATGCGCTCGGCGGCAACATCAAGGGCTTCTACTTCTCCGGCAATTGCGGCGGCTGCAACATCTTCACCTTCACGCCGCTGATCTGGGCATCTGGTGGCGACATCCTGAGCGCGGACGGCTCCAAGGCGACGCTGGACAGCCCGCAATTGCGCGGCGCCATCGATCTCTACCGCTCGATGGTCAAGAAGGATCTGGTGCCGGCAGGCGCGCAGACCGACACCGGCGCGAACTTCTTTGCCGCCTTCGCCGCCGGCAATATCGGCATCTCGCCCTCCGGCGCCTTCGCCATCGGTGCGCTCAACACCCAGTATCCCAATGTCGATTACGGCGTCACCTTCCTGCCGGGCAAGGATGGCGGCTGGTCGTCCTTCGCCGGCGGCGACAATTTCGTCGTCACCAAGGGCACCAAGAAGCTCGCCGTGGTGAAGGAATTCCTGGATTTCGCCTATTCGCTGGAAGGCCAGACCATCCTCGCCAAATATGGCAGCCTGCCGGTGCGCGGCGACATCGCCAAGGATGCGCTGAAGGATCTCGATCCGCGCTACCAGATCGCCGCCGAGGCCATGGCCAAGGGCAAGACGCCTTATTCGGTGGTGTTCAACGATCTGATCAACTCCGCCAACGGCCCGTGGACGCAGATGATCAACGAGGTCTTCTTCGGCGACGATGTCGATGGCGCCATCGCCAACGCGCAGGAGACCATGCAGTCGATCATCGACCAGGCGCCGCAGAAGTAGCGGCCGCCTGCCGGCCGCCCGCCTTTCTCCCTGGGCGGGTGGCCGGCAATTCCTTACCCTCCCCCTTGTGGGGAGGGTCGCTGCGAAGCAGCGGGGTGGGGGTCAGCGCCAGTCCCGCACCCGGACCTGCGGTCCGACCTCCCCACAAGGGGGAGGTAGGGCGTCCAATTGGATCCGACGTAAGAACAGGCAAAGCATGACCACCATCGCCGCAAGCACCGCCGCCCCGCCCCGCGCCCGAAAACTCGTCGGCGCCGGACGCCGGCAATGGATCGGCCTCATCTATGTCGCGCCGGCCGTGGCGCTGGTCATGGTGTTCTTCGTCATCCCGCTCGGCATGACGGCGTGGATGTCGCTGCACAACTGGCCGCTGATGGGCGAGCATGCCTTCATCGGCCTCGACAATTACTGGGCGATTCTGCGCGACACCAGGTTCTGGAATGCCCTGAAATTCACCGGCTACTACACGGTGATCGTCACCATCGCGATCTTCGCCGTCGCCTTTCCCCTAGCGATCTTCATCGAAAAGCCGCGGCCGCTAACCAACCTCTACCGCACGTTCTTCTTCATGCCGGCGGTGGTTGGTTTCGCTTCGGCGAGCCTGCTCTGGTCATGGCTGCTCAACGTCGATTCCGGCCTGTTCAGCCCGGCCGCCTACGACCTCGGCCTGATCGACAGGAAGTTCAACCTGCTCGCCACCTTCCAGCCGGCCTTCTGGTCGATCATCGCCATGGTGGTGTGGAAAGTCGCCGGCTTCACCATGATCATCCTGATGACCGGCCTGCAATCGATCCCGCAGGACCTGCAGGAGGCCGCCGTGATCGACGGCGCCGGGCCGTTTGCGCGGTTCCGGGCGATCACGCTGCCGCTGATGCGCCGCACGCTGGCGCTGGCGCTGATCCTGTCGGTCGCGGGCTCGATCCTTGCCTTCGACCAGTTCTACATCATCCTGCGCGGCGGGCCGCGCAACCAGACGCTGACGGCGGTCTACTGGATCTTCAACCAGTCCTTCGTGTCGTTCAAGCTGGGCTATGGCGCGGCACTCTCCATGGTGCTGCTGGTCATCCTGGTGGCGCTCAGCCTCATCCAGCTGTGGCTGCTGCGCAAGCCCGAGGGGCTCGACTGATGGCTCAGGCGATTTCAGCCCGGGGCAAGTTTGCCGCCCGCCTCGCCAGGCACTCCACCGGCATCATCGCCTCGGTGTTGTTCGTCGCGCCGATCGTGTGGACGGCGCTGTCGGCCTTCAAGCCGGCGGCCGAGGCGCGCATGCCGCCGCTGCCGCCATGGCCGACCACGGGCTTCTCGCTGGAAAACTATGCCACGCTCAACTCCTTCGGCGACGGGCTCTGGGCCTCGGCGCAAAACAGCATCTATGTCTCGGTGATGACCGTCCTTTTGTCGGTCATCGTCAGCGTGCTGGCCGGCTACGGCTTTTCGCGCTTCCGCTTTCCGTTCAAGGACCTGTTCTTCGTCCTCATCCTGTCGACGATCATGATCCCGTTCCAGTCGATCCTGACGCCGATCTTCCTGGTGCTGACCAAGCTTGGCCTGCACAACACGCTGACCGGCCTGGTCGGCGTCTATGTGACACTGCAATTGCCGTTTTCGATCTTCATGATGCGCAACGCCTTCGACGCCGTGCCGCGCGAAATCGAGGAGGCTGCGCGCATGGACGGCGCCGGCAACGCCACCATGCTTTTGAAGGTGATGCTGCCGCTGGTCTGGCCGGGCGTCGTCACCATCGCGCTGTTCGCCTTCCTCGGCGCCTGGAACGAGTTCCTCGCCGCGCTGGTGCTGATGACCGACCAGTCCAAATTCACGCTGCCGGTGATGATGACGGCACTGCAGTCGGGCCGCTTCGGCGCCATCGACTGGGGCGCCGTGCAGGCGGGCGTCACCGTGATGATGGTGCCGTGCCTCATCCTGTTCCTTGCTTTGCAGCGCTTCTACATCCGCGGCCTGATGGCCGGGGCCGTTAAATAGACAGACTGAATGGAGTGAGTTCATGACCGCATCGCCATCCCCCCGCCCCGCCACGAAGGAAAAGCCGAAACTCGCCTTCCGGCCGCTGCCGGTGCCGCAGGTCGATGTGCACGGCTTCTGGGGCGACCGCGCCGACGCGGTGGCGACCCGCACCGCCGACATCCTTTACGAGCGCTGCGTCGAGGCGCGCATGCTGGAGCAGATCGATCCAGACCGCCCCTCGCCCGGCATCGTCATCCCCTTCCACTCGCCTTCGCCCGATGAAGCGGACCGCCAGGGCGCCGAATTCACCGGCTCGACGGTGACGACGCAGATGTTCTGGGATTCCGATCTCGGCAAGACGATCGAGACCGCAGCCTATTCGCTCTACCGGCGCAAGAACCCCGAACTGGAGAAGAAGATCGACGCCGTCATCGACATGTACGGCAAATTGCAGCAGGAGGACGGCTATCTCTCCAGCTGGTACCAGCGCATCCAGCCCGGCAAGCGCTGGACCAACCTGCGCGACTGCCACGAGCTCTATTGCGCCGGCCACCTGATCGAAGGCGCGGTCGCCTACTACCAGGCGACGGGCAAGCGCAAGCTGCTCGACATTATGTGCCGCTACGCCGACCACATCGCCTCGGTGCTCGGGCCTGAGCCCGGCAAAAAGAAGGGCTATTGCGGCCATGAGGAGATCGAGCTGGCGCTGGTCAAGCTGGCGCGGGTGACGGGCGAGCAGAAATACATGGATCTGGCGAAGTACTTCATCGACCAGCGTGGCCAACAGCCGCATTATTTCGACGAGGAAGCGCGCGCCCGTGGCGCCGACCCCAAGGCCTATCATTTCAAGACCTATGAATACAGCCAGTCGCACAGACCGGTGCGCGAACAGGACAAGGTCGTCGGCCATGCGGTGCGGGCCATGTACCTCTATTCGGGCATGGCCGACATCGCGACCGAATATGGCGACGATAGCCTGCGCGTCGCGCTCGACCGGCTGTGGGACGACCTCACCACGAAAAACCTCTACATCACCGGCGGGCTCGGCCCGTCGGCGCACAATGAGGGCTTCACCAGCGACTACGACCTGCCCAATGAGAGCGCCTATGCCGAGACCTGCGCGGCGGTAGGCCTCGTGTTCTGGGCAAGCCGCATGCTCGGCATGGGGCCGAACGCCCGCTACGCCGACATGATGGAGCGCGCGCTCTACAATGGCTCGATCTCCGGCCTGTCGCTCGACGGCTCGCTGTTCTTCTACGAGAACCCGCTGGAAAGCCGGGGCCGGCACAACAGGTGGAAATGGCACCGCTGCCCCTGCTGCCCGCCCAATGTCGGGCGCATGGTCGCCTCGATCGGCAGCTATTTCTACAGCCTGGCGGACGATGCGCTGGCCGTGCATCTCTACGGCGACTCCACCGCCCGCTTCGACATTGCGGGTACGCCGGTGCAGCTCACGCAGGCGAGCCGCTATCCCTGGGACGGCGCGGTCGAGATCACGGTCGAACCGCAAGCGCCCTTGGAGTTCACGCTGCATCTGCGCATCCCGGCATGGAGCAGCAGCGCGACGCTTGAGATCAATGGCGAGGCGGTCGACCTCGAAGACATGACCAGCGACGGCTATGCCGCGATCCGGCGCAGCTGGAAAAAGGGCGACCGCGTCCGGCTCGACCTCGAAATGCCGATCGAGCGGCTCTACGCCAATCCGGAGGTCCGGCAGGATGCCGGCCGCGTCGCGCTGTCGCGCGGGCCGCTGATCTACTGCGTCGAGGCATCGGACAATGACAGCCGGCTGCATCGCCTGACCCTGCCGCGCACGGCAGGCATCGAGGCGCATGAAGCGCCCGAACTGCTGGGCGGCGTGGTGACGCTTTCAGCCACGGCGCGCGCCGATGCCGGCGACGGCTGGCAGGACGGGCTCTACCGACGTGAGCCGCCGGCCAGCGTCGAGACGCGCCTGACCGCCATCCCCTATTACGCCTGGGACAATCGCGAGCCCGGCGAGATGCTGGTGTGGCTGCGGGACGGCTGAGGCTCTTGTTTTGATGCAATTCCGGACGGAAAACCGCTTCACACTTTTCCTGGAATTGCTCAGGCTCGGCTATGTCCGGCTTGATTGAGCGGCGGCAGCAGGCAGCGCCGCGCTCGGTGCCGCCAGCGGCGCGCTGTTGTCGATATGCGCCCAGGCCGGCCGCTCGAACAGGAACATGCCGAAGCCGACGCGCTGGATGATGAGATAGAGTACGACGGGGCTGATGATCGAGACCATCAGTACCGCCAGGCTGAGCATGCCGGTGTCGGTCAGCAGGCCGCTTGCCAGTGCGGCGCCGCGGAAGAGCGACATCGGAATGGTGAAGGCGACATAGACGACCAGCGAATGTTCGCCGAGCCAGCGCAGCCATTCCATCGAGGCGAATTGCGACAGCACGCCGCCAAGCACGCACAGCGCCACCGCACCGGCGACGGCCAGAGTAAGATGCAGCGGCGGCCACGCCGCCAGCCCCATCTGCATGCCGACCGGTTGCATGGCATAGCCCGGCGAATAGACGAGCAGGCCGTTGACGACAGCCCACAAGAGCAGACCGGCGACGGCCAGCATCGGGCGGGGCTGTGTCCATTCGACGAGCCGGAACACCAGCGGCGCCATGACGAAGCCGACATAGAAGAACACGAAATAGGCCGCGAACTGTTCGACCGCATAGCTGTCCGGATGCGGAGCCCACATCTGCAATGCGCCGGCACACGGGATGACAATCCAGGCGGGCACGCCGAACTGCCGCAAGAGCTTGGCCACAAGGCCGAACACCGCCAGCATGTAGATGAACCACAGCACGCCATAGGGCTGGACGACGGCCATTGCCAGATCGTGCAGCATGCCTGCGGGATCGCGGCTGAAGATGCCGATCTTGAGCCCGATCGAGATGATCGCCCACAGCACGTAGAAATAGAGATAGTGGACGACGCGCCGGTCGATGTAGCGCCGCCACGGCCGGTCGATCACCTGCGACAGGAACAGGCCGGAGATCAGGAAGAATTCCGGCATGCGGAACGGCGTCGCGAAGCCGATGACATAGTGCAGGAAGCCGACGCCGCCAGTGTACTCGCCTGTGTTGTAGGCCGCGTACATCATGACCACGAGGATGATCGAGAGGCCTTTGGCCGTGTCCACCCACGGCATGCGCATCGGGCTGTTCATGGCAAATCCATCCGGGGGCCGGCCAAGGCGGCCAGCCATCATCCGGCGCTATCTAGCACCGTCAAGCTTCCCAGATCGTAAACACGGCTGGTTTGCGGTGTGCGAGGCGATATCAGCAGCTGCCTTCCGGCAGATCCCATGGTCGCGTGGGCGTCGAAATCGCCACAACTTCCAACGCCGGCGCTGCCCCTCACCTGCCTGCCGGCATCCTCTCCCCGTAAACGGGGCGAGGGACGCTGTTGTGGCCGATTTCGCCAATCGCCAGCGTTGCAGAAAATGCGCCGGCGTTGCGGCCAGGCCCTCTCGCCCCGTTTACGGGGAGAGATGTCCGGCAGGACAGTGAGGGGCAGCGCTAACGTCGACCGTAGGATAACTGCCAATGACGCAGTTACTTTCGAGCCTTGGAAGTATTCAGCGCCACGGCGGCCCGCACGAGCGCCTTCAACGCCTCTTCATTGACCTCCTCACCCTTCTGAAAATCGATGGCCCGCCGCGTATTGCCGTCGAGGCTGGAGTTGAACAGGCGCGCGGGATCGGGCAGCGCAGCACCCTTGGCGAAGGTCAGCTTGACGATGCTCTTGTAGGTCTCGCCGGTGCAGATCATGCCGTCATGCTCCCAGACGGGAACCCCGCGCCATTTCCAGGTCTCGATCACATCGGGATCGGCCTGATGGATGAGTGCGCGCAGCCGGGCCAGCATGTCGCCGCGCCAGTCGCCGAGTTCCTTGATCCTGCCGTCGATCAGTTCGGAGGCAGATTTGCTCTCCTGCGATCCGGTCATGCTGTTTCTCCTCAAACCATGAACAACAGCGCGCTCACATGCGCTCGCCAGGCAATTGGCTGGCCTGCTTCACCCAGGCGCTGAATTGCGCCTCGTCGAACGCGCCGTCCTCGTGGATGTCGAGGTAGCGCGTGTCCCGGCTCCGGGATTCGCCCGGCGGCACCGGATCCAGCGACAGGCCGCGAAAGAAGGCCACCTTGATGTATCTGGTGAAGCAATGGAAGCTGACGAACCAACCTTCGCCTTCGACGCCATAGAAGGGCGAATTCCATTTGACTGCCTTATGCACGCCGGGCACGGCGCGCTCGATGAGCGCATCGAGCCGCCCGCCGATCTCGCGCTTCCAGCCCGGCATGGCCGCGATATAGGCCCGCACGGGAGCATCGCCGTAGCCCTTGGCGATCTGCGGATTGCCGCCCGAAAGCAGCTTCGGCTCAGCCTTGGCGGCCGTCGACTTGGCCATGCGCTTCCTCCTATCCGTTGGCCCGCTGTGCGCTACGTCCTTTCGCGACATAGGGCAGCACGAACATATAGAGGCCGCTGAACAGCATAAGGAAGAGCGGCGGCAGTGGCGAATAAACCACCCAGGCGGGCGGCTGTCCAAACGCCATGGTGACGAAATTGGCGACGACGGTCGCCGTGAAGATGATCGACAGCCAGCGATGCGCCTGCCTGATCCATTTGCTCCAGTCCAATTTTACCTCCCGTGAAAATGTGTGAAAACCGGGCGCGCTACCAGCGCGCCAGCTGCGTGATCTGGATGAGATTGCCGCAGCCATCGTTGAGCTTGGCGATGGTCGAGCCGGTCACCTCGGTTGGCGCCATGGCGAAATTGCCGCCGCGCGCCTTGATGCGCTCATGATCGCCCTTGATGTCGTCGGTGAAGAACATCACCGCCGGCTGACCCTGCTCGAACATCGCTTGCTGGTAGGCCTTGGCCGCCGGTTTGTCGTTGAGCGCCAGCTGCAGCTCTGTGCCCTCGGGCTCGTCCGGCGAGGCGACCGTCAGCCAGCGGAACGGCCCCTTGCTGAAATCGGCCTTCTTGGTCAGGCCGAGCACGCCGGTGTAGAAGGCAAGCGCCTTTTCCTGGTCGTCGACATAGATGCTGGTCAGTTTGATCTTCATCGTCTTTCTCCATAGGTTTTGCTGGCGGTGGGCCGCCCGGTGAAGTCAGCTTCGGTTTTTCAAATCGGCCGGTGGATTTCAGTCCGTCCGGTCGAGAAGCTGCTCAAGCTTCTCGAAGAATTGCGGCCAACCCATCTTGGCGCCGCCATAGGCGCGCCGCTGCTCGGGCCGGAAGCCGGATTGTTCCATGCGCAGATGCGTTCCGGTTGGCGTCGGGGTGAGCGTGAAGGTCACCACGCTCCTGAGATCGAAGGCCGGATCCTGGTGCGCAAGGTTCCAGGTGTAGGACAGCGTCTTGTTCGGCTCGACCGCCAGCACCTCGCAGTCGAGCACGCCGCCCCAATCGGCGCTGATGTTGAAGCGGTGGCCGACAGCGGGCTTGAAATCGTTCTTCATCAGCCACTCCTCCATCAGATGCGGTTGCGTCAGCGCGCGCCAAAGTTTTTCCGGCGGATGGGAGATCTGCCGCTCGACGACGACAGTGCGGTTTTCAGTGGCACTATCGTTCACTGGTCCATCCTTTTGAGCAAATCCTCGAGATCATCGAACCGAGCCTCCCAAAACCCGGCCATCTCGCGTGTCCAGTCCATCAGCGGCGCCAGCGCGCCAAGCTGCGCGCTGTAATGCGTCTGGCGACCCTCGTGGCGGTCGCGCACCAGCCCAGCCTGCTTGAGCACGCCCAGATGCTTCGACACGGCCGGCTGCGAGACGCCGGACTGGCTCGTCAGCGCTCCCACCGTCTGCTCGCCCTGGCGGCACAGCCGTTCGAAGATCGCCCGCCTGGTCGGGTCGGCGAGCGTCCTGAAGAGCATGTCATGGGTATCCGGCATGTCAGATCGATAACCCGTTGGCTATTGGTTGACGTATAACCGCAGGGATATATGTTCGTCAAGTGCAAGATTGGACTGGCACAAGACTGGACTGAGCAGAAGATGGAGCACCCTGATGATCCTCGTCACCGGAGCCGCCGGCCATGTCGGACGCGCGGTCGTCTCGAGGCTGGTGTCATCAGGCCACGAGGTGGCCGCGCTGGTCCGCAAGCCTGAGGCCGCGCAAGGGCGCCTGCCCCGGGAAACAGCGCTGCGCGTCGGCGACTATGAGGATGCCTCGGCGCTGAAGACAGCCTTCACCGGCATCGACGAGCTGGTCCTGATTTCAAGCGATGGCGCTGCGGAGGCGGTCATGTGCCATCACGCCAACGCCATCGCGGCCGCAGCGGCCGCCAGTGTCCGCCACATCACCTTCACCAGCATCGTCGATATCGGTGAACCCTCGCCCTTCTACTACGCACCGGTCTACCGTGACGCCGAGCGCCGGCTGGCCACCTGTGGCGTGCCCTCGACCATCCTGCGCTGCGGCCTCTACAGCGATTTCATTCTCGACACCTGGCTTGAGCCCGCCTCGGGGGAATTGGCGCTGCCTGCCGGACAGGGCCTGGTCGCGCCGGTTTCGCGCGACGACGTGGCGGCGGCCGTCGCCGCGGCGGCGGCAAAGACCGACACATCCCGCACCCTCTACACAATCACCGGAGATCGGGCGCAGGGCTTCGACGCGATCGCTGCCTTCTATGCCGAGGCGACAGCACGGCCCCTGCGCTATCGTCCCTGCGCCCTCAGCGACTATCTGGCTTCGGCGTCGGCGCGCCTCGACACCCCCTGGCCACAGGCTTTCGCCACACTATGCGCCTCGATCGCCGAGGGCCGTTACACCTCGACCTCCAGCGATTTCACCACGCTTACGGGTAAGCCGCCGGAAAGCTTTCGGGATTTCCTGGTTCGCACGGTCCCCGGTAGACCCGCGAACGGCTAGACAGCCGCATGGTCGCGCCCAATCTCCTGCGCCACCAGTTCCTGCAACTGCCACAGATTGCGGTCGCGTATGCCGCAGGCGTCGAGGTGGCGGATCGTCTCGAACAGATATTGCGCGCCCGAGCCCCAATGGCCGACGGCCTTGGCCAAAGTCGCCGCGACCGCGGACTTGTCGAGCTTGCCGGCATAGCGCGGATTGGCGGGATCGACGACGAAGCCGAGCGCCTGGCCCACCCCGCTCTCGGTCCTGACTTGCAGCCAGCGCGGCACGTTGACGGCGGGCAGGATGGTCATCTCGCGGCGCAGCAACGCTTCGAGATTGGCGGCAACCGGCTCGGCGATTTCGAACACCATGCCCTGGCATTGGCCCCCGCGGTCGAGCGCCATCATCAGGCCGGGCTGTTCGAGCGTGCCGCGAAAGCGCTGCACCGTGAAGCAGAACGACCGGTGCCAGCCCCGCGCCACCGCGCGTTCGCCACCCCGCACCTCGCCGGCCGGCTTCCACAGCAGCGAGCCATAGGCGAACAGCTTCACCGGTCCGGGCGGCGCCGAGGCCAGGATCTCGTCGCGAAACCGCGCGTAGTCGGCGTCCGTCATGTGGACCATGCCGGGCGTCGGCCCGGCATCCGCGACCACCCGCATGGTCCGCGCCACCAGCGTTTCGGTCAGCGCCATCGGCGCCTTGCGCGGTACGGACTTGCCCGGTGCTGCGGAAATGGCCTTGCTCATTCTTGCGCTCCCAGCCTTGCCGCCATGTTGCCGAAGGCTGGGGGATTCTCAAGGGCGACCGGCGCGAAATCCGCCGGTCAATGCCGGGCGTGCGCGGCACGCGCGCCCGGCAGGTCTGTTCTAGTGCTTGGTGCTCTTGCCGCCGATGGGGATGCGCTTTGCCTTGCTCTGCGCCTTCTCGGACTTCGGCAAGCTCACGGACAGTACGCCGTTGCGGAAGTCGGCGGCGACCTTGTCCTCCGCGACTTCGAAGCCGATCGGGATGCGACGTTCGAAGCGGCCATAGAACCGCTCGGTGAACTGACGCTCCTTGTCGTCGGTCTCGGAGTGTTTTTCGCCGCGCAACGTCAGGACGCCGTCATCGAGCAACACCTCGATGTCCTTCTCCTCCATGCCGGGTATCTCGGCTGTCACGCGGATCTCCTTGTCCGTTTCGGAGATTTCCACGCTGGGCCAACCGGTGCCGGCCAAAGAGAACCTGCCCATGGACGGAAGCCGCGACTCGAAGCCGCGGAACATGTCGTCGACCAGGCGGCTCATCTCGCGATGCAGGCCCATGAACGGGTCCCGATCGCCTTCGCGAAAGAGGGTCGGAGACTGGCTGGTGTCGCGGCTCCACGGCATGAGATCACGAATGGTCATTGCACTTTCTCCTTCTTGATCCTGTTTCTGGCACGTTTGTATGCTGTGGCTGCCATGCTCCGGAGGACAACGCGCCGTCTGAAGCCGGCATCGCTCCCCGCCCCATCTGTGCTGCTTTTTTGGCTCTGCTTCTGGTCCGATCCGCTCAACCTTTGGGAACGCCCTCGCCCGGTCGCGGGTCTCCCGCAATGTCATCGCCTCCGGCACATGATGCCCGAGTTCAACGGTCACAAGACCGCCGCCCATGGAGCTGACGCCCGCGTCTGCACCGGCTCATCTGGCGGCGGCATGGTCGATCTGGGGTTCGTTGCGGAGGGGTCAAGACCTGGTAATGCAAAGTGATCGTCGGCGATGTCGACCGTCATTGCGACTGGTAGAAGGTGCACATCCAGTTGGTCGTCAGCCTCCCTACGACACCAGCGGCATCGGCACCTTCAGCCCGTCGATCAGCGCATCTCGAAACAGCGCGATCGGACGGGCGAGCCGTCCCGCCGGTGGGCGGTGCAGCAGCCAGGCGCGCACTTGCGGTTTGAAGTCGGGGCAGTCGATGACCTCCACCTTATCGCGCCAGCGGCTGTCGGCAAAGGCGCCGGGCGTGACGATGCCGATGCCATGGCCGCGTGCCACCAGCGACATTCTGAGGTCGACGCTGAGCGCCTCTACCCCGACCTGGAACGGCAGTCTGGCCGCCTCGAAACTCTGACGGATGAAGGCACGAAACCCGCAGCCGTTTTCGTTCATCACCCAGGCAAAGCGCGACAGGTCGGCGAGATTCGCCGGCTTCGGCACGCCGAGGCTGGGGGATGCGACCAGCAACACCGATTGCGCGCCGAGATCGTCGCAGACCAGCTCGTCCGGCGGCGCCAGGCCTTCGGCAAGGCACACCGCCACGGCGTCGAGTTCGCTGCGCGCCACCTGCTCCACCAGCCTTGGCGACCAGCCCGAGGTGATGCGCAGCGTCAGTTGCGGAAAGGCGGCGCGCAAAGTGTCGAGCGGCAGCGCAAGTGCCGCGTCGGAGAGATAGGGCATGACGCCCAGGCGGAACTCGCCCTTGACCTCGCCTTGCGGCGACACGCCCGCCCTGAGATCCTCCAGCGAGCGCAGCACGCGCCTTCCATGCTCATAGGCCTCGCGCCCTGACGCCGTCGGCTTCAGCGGCTTCGACTGGCGGTCGAGCAGCGCTGTCGCCAGCCCATCCTCGAGATTCTGGATGCGGCGCGTGACGCCCGGCTGCGTCAGGTTGAGCCTAGCCGAGGCGCCGACGATCGAGCCGGTTTCCACCACGGCGATGAAGGCTTCGAGGTCATGGATGTTCATGCACATCTCGCATAATCATTATCAAATTGATTGAATTGTAGCATGATAATGCTTCGGCATAAAGTCCTCCCATAATATGCAACTTCCTGAGGACTCCATGCCTGATACCAATGATGGCCAGCTGTGCGAGCGGCTGCCCGCCGGCACCATCACCGGCCCGCAGACGCTGCTCTTCGCCGCCTCCACCGGCATCATCGTCACCAATCTGTTCGCGCCGCAGACGCTGGTCGGGCTGATCGGCCGGTCGCTCGGTGCCAGCGCCGCCAGCGTCGGCCTTGTCGCCATGGCCACGCTGCTCGGCTATGCCGCCGGCCTCTTCTTCCTGGTGCCGATGGCAGACCTCGCCGAAAACCGCGCCCTGATCCTGCGCATGCTGGCCGCGGCCGCCCTTGCGGCCGGCGTCGCCGCCTTCGCGCCGACCATAGCCTCGCTGCTGGTCGTCCTGTTTATCCTCGGCGCTGCCTGCTCGGCGATCCAGATCCTGGTGCCGATCGCCGCCTCGATGGCGCCGCCCGGCGAGGCCGGCCGGGTCATCGGCGATGTGATGAGCGGGCTGATGATCGGCATCCTGCTGGCGCGGCCGCTGGCCAGCCTCGTCGCCGACGCGTGGGGTTGGCGCGCCTTCTACGGCCTCAATGCTACCGCGCTCGTCTTGCTCGCCGGCGTGCTCGCCTTCACCTTGCCGCAGCGGCGTCCGGAGGCGAAATCGACCTATGGCGCGCTGATTGCCTCACTGTTCGGGCTGCTGCGCGACGAGCCGGTGCTGCGGCGGCGCGCACTGACCGCGGCGCTGGTGATGGCGGCGTTCAGCCTGTTCTGGACGGCGGTCGCCTTGCGCCTCGCACAGCCGCCCTTCGGCCTTGGCCAGCGCGGCATTGCCCTCTTCGCGCTCGTCGGCGCCGGCGGCGCCGTGGTCACGCCTTTGTTCGGCCGCGCCGGCGACCATGGCTGGACGCGATCCGCCACCATCGTCTGTCACCTCGTGCTGATCGGCGCGATGGCACTCGCCGCCTGGGCCGGCGCCTCTCAGTCCGAAGCGTCATGGCAATCGCTGGCGCTGATGGGCATCAGCGCCGTGCTGCTTGACATCGGCGTCACCGGCGACCAGACGCTCGGCCGCCGTGCCGTCAATCTGCTTCAGCCCGAGGCACGTGGCCGGCTCAACGGCCTGTTCGTCGGCATCTTCTTCATCGGCGGCGCCATCGGCTCCTTGCTGGCCGGAGTTGCCTGGACTTGGGGCGGCTGGACTTGCGTGTGCGCCATCAGCGCAGTCTTTGGCGCCGCCGCCCTGCTGGTCGACTGGATCGGCGGGCCGGAATGACCGGGCGTTCTTACAATCACGCCAGGTGACCCAAGGGAACAATGTTGCCGGCAAACTGTTTTAGTCCTTGCCGGAGGATGCCATGAACGATGCGTCGGCGACGCCCGCGGGTCCCGTCCTTTCATCGACGGAGCGCGTGAACACGCTGTCGCATTTCCATCGCGCCGAAATCGCGCGCATGGCGGGCTGGCGCGATCGGCTCGACAGGACCACGAACTGGGCGATCACCGTGGTGGCAGCGATGCTCTCGGTCTCACTGTCGACGGCCAGCGCCCATCATGGCGTCTTGTTGTTCGCCATGCTGCTGATCCTGCTGCTTTTGTGGATCGAGGCGCGCCGCTACCGCTTCTTCGACTTCTACCGCGCCCGCGTGCGCCAGTTCGAGCGTCACTATTTCGCGCAGATCTTCTCCCCGCAACCCGACTTCGCCTCGGATTGGCTGCTCATCGTCGGCGAAGGCCTGCGCGCGCCGAAATTCCTGCTGTCGCAACGCGCCGCCTTGGCGCGGCGCCTGCGCCGCAATTACATCTACCTCTTCCTGATCCTGCTCTTGGCATGGGTGCTGAAAATATCGACGCCCAGCCTTCAGGTCGGGGGTGCCGGGACCGGCTTCGTCGGCTCGCTCCGCTATGCCGTCGACAGCGCCGCCCTTGGCCCCATTCCTGGCGTGGTGATCGTGGTCGGCGTGGCTGCATTCTATGCCTGGCTGTTCGCCATCGTCCTTTTCGCGTCCGGCGGCGACGGCGAGCTCACCTTCGGTGATGTCCACGTCTGACCTCGATACTTCCAAATGCGGCAACGGGCGGCTGCAACGCAAAGGCCGACCATGCGTTGTCATGGTCAGTCCGCCGCGACGCTTGAGGGAACCCATGAACCGGCAACCGGCAACGACGTCAGGCCGTCTCGCGGCCACCCTCGTGCTGGCTACCCTTGCCCTGGCACCGGCAAGCCGCGCTTTCGCCGCCCAGCCGCCCGGACATGCCTCGGGCATGGGCGGCTCGGCCGAGGGCCTGTTCGTCGCGGAGATCGTGCTTCTCCTGCTGGTCGGCCGCGGCCTCGGCGAAATCTTCCAGCGCTACGGCCAGCCGGCGATCATGGGTCAGCTGATCGGCGGCATTCTGCTCGGCCCCTCGCTGTTCGGCTGGATATGGCCCGACGCCCAGCACCTGATCTTCTCCAGCGATCCGGCGCAGAAGGGCATGATCGATGCGGTGTCCCAGCTCGGCATCCTGCTGCTGCTCCTGCTGACCGGCATGGAGACGGATCTGCGCCTGGTGCGCCGCGTCGGGGCGGCCTGTTTTTCGATCTCGATCACCGGCGTCGTCGTGCCTTTCGCCTTCGGCTTCGCGCTGGCGCATTTCCTGCCGGACTCGTTGCTGCCCGACCCGCGGCAGCGCGTCGTCGCGGGACTGTTCCTCGGCACGGCGCTGTCGATCTCCTCGGTCAAGATCGTCGCCATGGTGGTGCGCGAGATGAACTTCATGCGCCGCAATCTCGGCCAGGTCATCATCTCCTCGGCCATCATCGAGGACACGATCGGCTGGCTGGTCATCGCGATCACCTTCGGCATAGCCACCCATGGCAGCCTGCAGGTCGTGCCGCTCATCACCACCGTGGTCTCGGTGGCGCTGTTCATGGTGTTCTCCTTCACCGTCGGCCGCCGGCTTGTCTTCACGCTGATCCGCTGGAGCAACGACTCTTTCCGCAGCGAACATGCCGTCATCACGGTCATCCTCATCATCATGGGCGTGATGGCGCTGATCACCAACCTGATCGGCGTCCACACGGTGCTCGGCGCCTTCGTCGCCGGCATACTGGTCGGGGAATCGCCGATCCTGTCCGACCACATCGAGAGCCAGCTGCGCGGCGTCATCACCGCGCTGTTCATGCCGGTGTTTTTCGGCATGGCCGGCCTGTCCGCCGACCTCACCGTGCTCACCGATCCGACGCTGGCATTGCTGACGGTGGCACTGGTCGCCATCGCCAGCATCGGCAAGTTCGGCGGCGCCTTCCTCGGCGGCCGGCTGGCCGGCATGTCGCTGAAGGAAGCCACCGCCGTCGGCAGCGCCATGAACGCCCGCGGCTCGACCGAGGTCATCGTCGCCAGCATCGGCCTGTCGATGAACATCCTGTCCCACAATCTGTTCACGATGATCGTCACCATGGCCGTCATCACCACGCTCGCCATGCCGCCCATGCTGCGCTGGGCGCTCGGCCGCCTGCCGGTCGGCCATGCCGAGAAGCAGCGCGTCGAGCGCGAACTGCTCGACGAGCGCGGCTTCGTCTCCAGGCTGGAGCGCCTGCTACTGCTGGTCGACGACAGCCCGGTCGGCAAGTTCACCGCCTATCTCGCAGGCCTGGTCGGCGGCGGCAGCGGCATGCCGACCACACTGCTTCATCTTCAGGACGGCGAGCTCGCCGGGCAGGTCGGCGACAAGGGTTCGGAGCAGGCGTCGAGGGAGGTCAAGAAAGGCGCGGCCAGGAGTGCGAGGGCCGTCAGCAAGGCCGAGGACACGCTTGTCGACAAGGTCCATCTCACCGCCCGCACCGAGCTTCAAGCCAGCGCCGAGACAATCGCCGCGGAAGCCCGCAAGGGCTATGGGCTTCTGCTGGTCGGACTGGAGAACACGCTGACCGACAAAGGCACCTTCAGCGGCGCGCTGAAGGACATCAGCAGTGGTTTCGACGGCCCGCTCTGCCTGGTGCTGAACGGCGCCAAGGCCAATGGAAAGATGTCGGCGCTGCGCGCCGGAACGACGATACTGGTCCCCGTCAACGGCACCGAAGTCGCGCGCCGCGCCGCCGATTTCGCGCTGGCGCTGGCGCGGCCGCACCGGGCCCGCGTCAAGGTGCTCTATGTCTCGCAAGCCAGGCAAGGCAGCGGGCCGGGCACGGTCTCGCACCGGCGGGAGGAAGCCGTGCTCAAGGATGTCGCCGATCTCGCGGACCGCTACGGCGTTGCCGTCGACACCGCGATCCGCACGCGAGCCACGGCGGACAGGGCGATCGCCAGGGAGGTGGCCAAGGGAGCCGCGATGGTGGTCATGGGTGTCACCCAACGGCCGGGCGAAGAGCTGTTCTTCGGCGACACGGCGACAGCCGTGCTCGCCGCGGTCGCCTGCCCGGTCGTGCTGCTGGCCAGCGAACGCGTCAAGCGGGCCGATGCCAATGCCGAGGACGCGGCAGCCGAAATCAGTGGCTGATATTTCGGCCGAGCGATCGGAACCTACAGGCCGAAGAACTGTCGCCCGATCATGTATCCCAGCGCCGCCGCGACGAGCGGAAACAGCGCTGGGGCCACCTTGCCGAAGAAGGAAACCTTCATGTCCTTGGGCGGCACATAACGTGCGTTGCCGAGATTCTTGGTCATTGCGTACCCCGCGCCAAACCAATCAGTTTCGCGCATGCCGTTATCCCAAACCGCTACGCGGTCCCGGCCGGCATGCATTAGCAAACGCTTATTGACAGCATGGCCAAATTAACGGGTTGCAAAGAAATTCGGTAGAATCGCCGACCATTGCGCGGCGAGGCCCTGTATTCCAAGGAAATTTCCGCGCGTCGGGAACCGATCGGCCCCGTCCCGGGTTTTGCAGGTCGGGGCATGCATGGTCACAATCTCATTGAACGCGAGACAGTTCGGCGGCGCGCCGGTGGCGCGAAGTCACGTGGGTGTGACGACCGATGGCGGGCAATCGTTGACGGCGATGCCCGAAATCCTACCGACGACCCGACTGAACCCGAATAAACGCCGACCGATCCACGAGACGCCATGCCAGCGACCAGTACACACGCGATAGGAGATCGTCATCATGCCTTCCTCGCCGGCGGCGGAGAGCTCGGCCGGCTGATCGCGGCTTTCGACTGGGCTCAGACCTCGATCGGACCGATCGAGGTCTGGCCGCAGAGCCTGAAGACGGCGGTCTCGCTGATCCTGCGCTCCAGGGTGCCGATCGTCATGCTGTGGGGTGAGGATGGCGTCATGATCTACAATGACGGCTATTCGGAATTCGCCGGCGGCCGCCATCCGCAATTGCTCGGCTCGAAAGTGCGCGAAGGCTGGCCCGAAGTCGCCGACTTCAACGACAACATCATGAAGGTGTGCCTGGGCGGTGACACGCTGGCCTATCGCGAGCAGGTGCTGACGCTCAACCGCACCGGTAGACCCGAACAGGTCTGGCTCGATCTCGACTATTCGCCGGTGCTCGACGAAAGCGGCGAACCGGCCGGCGTCGTTGCCATCGTCATCGAGACCACCGCCAAGGTTGCCGCCGACCGCTGGCGCGCCGGAGAGCGCGACCGCCAGCGCCAGATGTTCGAACAGGCGCCGGGCTTCATGGCCATGCTGTCTGGCCCGCAGCATGTCGTCGAACTGACCAATGCCGCCTATATGCAGCTCGTCGGCCACCGCGACATCATCGGCCTGCCGATCCGCCAGGCCTTGCCCGAGGTCGAAGGCCAAGGCTTCTTCGAACTGCTCGACCAGGTTTTCAACTCCGGCGAGGCATTCGTCGGCCACGCGCTGAGGGCCGAGTTGCAGCGCACGCCGGGTGCGGCGATCGAAGACCGCTTCATCGACCTCGTCTATCAGCCGGTGCGCAATCCCGCTGGCGAGGTTTTCGGCATCTTCGTGCAAGGTGTCGACGTCACCGACTGGCTGCTTGCCGAACAGGCGCTGCGCCAGAGCGAGACCCAGTTCCGTACCTTCGCCGAGGCGATGCCCAATCACGTCTGGACGGCGACGCCGGAGGGGCTGCTCGACTGGTTCAACCCGCGCGTCTACGATTATTCCGGTGCAACACCGGGCGAGCTCGACGGTCATGACTGGGCCGACATCGTGCACCCCGACGACATCGTCGCGGCCGGTGAAAAGTGGCAGCACGTGCTGGCCGCCGGCACCTTCTACGAAACCGAGTTCCGGCTGCGTCGGCATGACGGCATCTATCGCTGGTTCATTGCCCGCGCCGTCCCGATCCGCGATGCCGATGGCGCCATACTGCGCTGGATCGGCACCAACACCGATATCGACGACCAGAAGCAGGCGGCACAGGCCCTGCTGCAGAGCGAGCGCCGCTTGCAGCTGTCGCAGAATGCCGCCGGCATCGCGGCCCTCGAACTCGACATCGCCAGCGGAACCGTGGTCGGCTCCGAGGGCTTCTGGGGTCTCTGGGGACTGTCGCCGCGCGACAGCGTGCACATCTCGGTGCTGGAAGACATCGTCATTCCGGAGGACAAGGATGTCCGCTCCAACCCGCGTACGCGAGAAGAAGGCACCGCCGTGCCCGCCGTGGAATACCGCATCCGGCGTCCCGACACGGGCGAATTGCGCTGGCTGTCGCGCCACATCGATTTCGTCCATGACGAGACCGGCAAGCCGGTCAAGATGTTCGGCGTCATGCAGGACGTCACCGACCGGCGCGAGGCGCAGGCGCGGCAGGAGCTGCTGACCCACGAGCTCGAACATCGCATCAAGAACATACTGGCGATGGTCGCGGCCATCGCCTCGCAGACGCTGCGCAACACCGATATCGCCACCGCGAGCGCGACGTTCAACGAGCGTTTGCGCGCACTGGCCAATGCCCATGACATACTGAACAAGACCCGCTGGACCAGCGCCTCGATCCGCGAAGTGGTCGACAACACCATCGCCACCTTCCCGCTCGAACAGATCTCGATTTCCGGCCCGGCCCTGCCGATCAACCCGAAGATGGCGCTGACGCTGGCGCTCGCCGTCAACGAGCTGGCCACCAACGCGCTGAAATATGGCGCGCTGTCGACCCCGCAAGGCAAGGTGGTCATCGAATGGTCGCTGCAGCCATCGCACGAGAGTTCGGGCGGCATCAGGCTCATCTGGCGCTGGCGCGAAAGCGGCGGGCCGCCGGTGACGCCGCCGAGCCGGCGCGGTTTCGGCCGGTTCCTGATCGAGCGCGTCTTCGGCACCGACTTCGGCGGATCGGTCAAGATCGACTACCACCGCGACGGCGTCGAATGCGTGCTGAACGCACCTGCACCCCAATTGCCGACAGCACCGTACTGACTACATAAGGCATGCCATGACCATTCAGACGCCTGTCACCGTCCTCGTCGTCGAAGACGAAGCCTTTCTGCTGTTCGCCATCGCCGACGAGCTGCGCGAGGCGGGGTTTGGCGTGCTGGAGGCGAGCAATGCCGACCAGGCGATCCAAATACTGGAAAGCCGTCAGGACATCGCCATCCTGTTCACCGACATCGACATGCCCGGCTCCATGGACGGCCTGCGCTTGTCCGCCGCGGTGCGCGACCGCTGGCCGCCGGTCAAGATCATCATCACCTCAGGCAAGCAACAGCCGACCCGGGACGCCATGCCGAGCGGCGGCGTCTTCCTGCCCAAGCCGTACGCGCCGCAAGCCGTGGCGGCCACCATCCAGGGGCTCCTCGGTTAGGCACAGCGCCTTACTTGTCGGCTTTTTGCGAACGCCCGATCCCGTGCGACGGATAGCTGGCCAAGCCTTACGCCGGCAGCGTCGGCTCGGTGTTCGGCTCCAGCGCCTCTTCCGCCTCATGCTCGTCCGGAAGCACCTCGCCATGCACCCCCAGCGGCCGGCCGATCCAGACCGGATCCACCAGATGGTCGCGCTTGGGGTTCTGCGTATTCGGGTGGATGAGGATGCTCAGGCCGCCATGGTTCAGCATCAGCCACGGAACCAGCGCGCCGAAAATCTCGTTGGCGAAGGAGACCTGGTACATGGCCTGCTCATGCGGGCCGACTTTCCCATCGTGCCAATTGCCCAGGCGCACGCGGAAACGCTCGCCGATGCGCAGACGCAGCCATTCGGCATGCTGCCGTTCGGCCGGCCCGTCGAAATAGATATGAGCATGATAGCTGGCGATCTCGGCAAGTGGTCTTGGACTGTCTTGGGTCATCTCGATACCCTCCCTCGCAGCGTGGCTGCGTTCCGCCATTCAGCCCAAGAACAAGGGTTTAAGCAAGGTCCGCTGCCCGGGGTCGTTTGCGCGGCCGGGAACATGGCTCTCGATAGGCGCTCGAGCGCAGGGGCCGCGAGGTCGGCGCGCTGGAAGGCCTGATCCGCCACCAGCCGGTGCCGGAAAACGACCGCATGACCCAGCGCTACCGAGGGGGGCATTGCGAACCTCGGCCGAGGAACGGCGTCTGCCTTTATTTGCAAGGCAAGCCGTAAACCGCTGAAATCCTTAACACGATTTTCATTCCGCTGTCCTAACCACGATGCCATGGCAAGGCATTTCGAGCGCTTGTTTGCTGGCCCCCCTCCCAAGGGGCAGAGCGAAGCCGTGGCAACGGGGATCCTCCGCGATCAGTTCGCTGATCTGAGGAAAGGAATCTTCATTTCCATGCCTGTGGGCACGGTGCTGTCGGCGCTGGTCCTTCTCGTGCAGTTGCTTTCGCATGGCGGCCTTGACGCGGTGCTGTGGTTCGCGACGGTCAGCATCATCAACGGCGCGCGCCTGGTGCTTGCCGTCTCCCGGCCGAACATTTCCGACGGTGACCCTAGGCGGGTCGGCGCCTGGCTGTCCCTCTACGGCGCATTGGCCCTGCTGTCGGGAATAGCCTGGTCTTTCCTGGCCTTGCTGGCGGACGGATACACCACGGCCCAGGCGCCGCTCTATCTGATCGTGCTCTCGGGGCTGTCGGCGGGCGCGGTCACCTACTCGGCCTCATACGCGCCGGCGCCGATCAATTTCATGACAATGCCGCTCCTGGTCGCCGCCGGATGCGTGGCGGCCAAGGGCGGCATCGAGAATTATGTGCTGGCTTTCACCATCGTGCTTTTCCTCTGCGGAATGGTCAGGAGCGCGCTGATCGGGCAGGCCAGCTTCCGCGAGGCCAGCCGCCTCAAATACGAGGCGACGGAATTAGCCGCCGAGATGGACCGCAATTCCAGGCGCGACCCGCTGACGAACTTGCTCAACCGGTACGGGCTCGAGCAGGCGATCCGTGAGCTCGGGCCTTCCGACGGCCCGTTCGTGACCATGCTGATCGACCTCGACGGCTTCAAATCCGTCAACGACACCTATGGCCACAACATCGGCGACGATCTGCTGGTCAAGGTCGCACGCAGGATCGAGGACCATGCGCCGCAAGGCGCGACGATCGCGCGCATCGGCGGCGACGAGTTCGTGCTCTTGTTCTCCGCCGCGACATCCCGGCAATCGGCCGGCGCGCTCGCCTCCTCCCTCATCGCGGCCATCGCGCAACCGGATCCGCAGTTGAACTCCGTGCGCGTCGGCGCCTCGATCGGCATCTACGTCTCGGAAAAACCGCGGCTGACGGAAATGCTGCTGCGAGCCGATTTCGCGCTCTATGCCGCCAAGCGCAAGGGCAGGAACGAATACTGTCTCTTCGATGCCGGGCTCGACCAGGCGCTGGAGCGCAAGCACTGCATCGAGCGCGACCTGCGCGGCGCCGCCGAGGCCGGCGCGCTCAGCTCATGGTTCCAGCCGCTGGTGCGCCTGGACACCAACGCGGTGGTCGGTTTCGAGGCGCTGCTGCGCTGGCAGCACCCGCTCCATGGCGCGATCGCGCCGCCCGAGATCGTCAACGCGGCGCGCGAGACCGGCCTGCTGCCGCTGCTGACGGAAATGGTGTCCCGCAATTGCTGCGCCATGATCGAGGCCCTGGTGAAGAACGGCCGCGGCGATGTGCGGGTCGCCATGAACCTGTCGCCGCGCGAGCTCGAGGCCGGCAGTGTCGACGACATGATCCTGGACATGCTGAAGGCGAGGAACCTGCCGACGGCGATGCTGGAGATCGAGATCACCGAGGAAGCGCCGGTCGACCGCGAACGGGTCGACGAAAAGATCGGCCGCCTCGCCGACGCCGGCATCTCGATCGTGCTCGACGATTTCGGCACCGGCTTTTCGACCCTGGTGGCGCTGAAGGACAGCCGCATCAGCAAGATCAAGATCGACAAGCATTTCGTGCGCGACCTGGCCAAGTCCGTCGAGGACCAGGCGCTGGTCAAGACGGTCATCGATCTCGGCCGCACGCTGGGCATAGAGGTCATGGCCGAGGGGGTCGAGACGGACGCCGACCGCCTGATCCTGCGCTCGCTCGACTGCATGGTCGCGCAAGGCTTTCTCTTCTCGCCCGCCCTCCCCGCGCCCGAGGCGCTTGCCTACGAAGCGGCCTATTCCAGCCAGACGCTGGCGGCGGAAGCGCTGTTCGACCCCGCCGCAAGACGCCTGAGCGGCGCGGCCTGACCTCGCGTGCCGCAACACCGCTCGCGGCGCGAGGCTTTCGGCCCCGCGCACATCGTGTAGTCTGACGGTCTCCTCGGGGGACATGACACGATGAACACAGCCGAAACCCTGCCCTATCTGTCGTCGGCGGTTCTCGATCGCCTGGCGATCTCCACGCCTGAAATCGTCGACGAGATCGAACGCCAGATCGTCGGCCAGCGGCGGGGCGAAGTCTGGTGCGCGCCGAAGGCCGCCGTGTGGCCGGGCGACGACCGCTACTTCATGGCCACGCTCGGCGTCGCCACCGTGCCGCCGGTTCTGGCCACCAAGTCGCTGGTGGTGAACCCGCGCAACGCCGCGCGCGGACTGGCCACGATCAACTCGCTGATCACCCTGCTCGACGCCGAGACGGGCCTGCCGCTGGCCCTGGTCGACGGCAATTGGGTGACGGCCAAGCGCACGGCGGGCCTCAGCGCCGTCGCCGCCAGGCGCATGGCAAGGCACGATGCGTCGTCCATCGCCTTCATCGGCTGCGGGGTGCAAGCGCGCGGCCACCTCGAAGCGTTCGCCGACCTCTTTCCGCTGCGCGAAATCCGCGCCTTCGGCCGCGGCAAAAGCAATCGCGACGCGCTTTGCGAAATGGCGCGGTCGCGGGGCCTGGAAGCAATCCCCTGCGACACGGCAAGGGCCGCGGTGGAGGGCGCCGACATGGTGGTGTCGACGGTGACCCTGGTGCCCGAACCCGAACCGTTCCTCGACGCCAACTGGCTGAAACCGGGAAGCTTCACCGCCATCACCGACCTCGCTTTGCCCTGGCTGCCGGCAACGATGCGCCGCCTCGACCGCATCGTCGTCGACGATCTGGAGCAGGAGAAGCAGATGCCCAAACCCATGGTCGACGCAGCGCTCGTCGCCGGCGACCTGACGGGCCTGGTCTGCGGCGACTTTGCGGGGCGGGAGGGACCGGGCGAGGCCACGGCGTTCGTGTTCCGGGGGATGGCCGTGGGGGATTTGGCGGTGGCGGGGCTGGCGTTTATGCGGGCGCAGGCGGCGGGGGTGGTCTGCTAGGAAATGGATAGGATCTCGAGTTCGCGCTGCCCGAGCTGGGCAACATCGCCAACGCTTTTGCCGATCAGCGCGATCGCGACCGGCGAACCATGCGAGATGGAAGCTTGCGCCGGGTTGGCCTCATCCTCACCGACGATGCGGAAGGTCTGGGTGCGGCCATCATCGCGCGCGAAGGTAACGGTGTGCCCGAAGGTGATCACGTCATGAGACGTCGGCACCGGCATGAGCTGAGCCGTACGCACGCGTTCGGCATAATAGGTGACATCGCGAACCGGAACCGCCGACTGCCGCCGCCTCTCATTGGCATCCTCCAGCGCGCTGGCCGCCTCCAGCACCTGCCGGGCGCGAGCCAATTCATCATGCAGCATCTTGAGACCCGCCTCGGTGACGAGGTTAATCCGATCGGAAATAGGGCGAGCCGGCAGGATGGTTTCGGACGCCGCCTCCGCACTTTCCTCCTTGGCAAAGGCTACGCTCAATGGGGAGTAACTCCGTGTGGGATGGTGATGGCTACGGATAGACCATGGGCGAAGATAAAGCTTCAACATTCGACGGCGGGCTTTGGGGGAATGTCCACCAAGGGTCGAGTTTCCCTCCCGTGCCTCCAATGCAGGAGCCGGATGGCCCTCTTGCCGCCAAAAGCTGCCGGACGGCAATGCGCCTCAAGTCGGTCTTAAAGGTGAACTCGTCTCCGCCCAGAAGCAGACGTCGTGGATGGCCATGCTGTCGGTAGTAGCCGCGCCATCAGCGGACATTCGACTTGAGGCAACAAATGTTGGATCTAGGCCCGAGCGAGCTATCACGCGTCCAGTGTTGACCAGGAATGAAGCTACGCCAAACCAGCGCGACGGGCGCCTTCTCTGATCGCAGCAATGGCGACAGGATTGGTAACCGGATAGGTGCTGATGAACACCTCAGCCGTGAAGGTCGGGAATTCGTCCTTTAATCGCGCATTGATCCTGGCGACCTGACGCGTTTCATTGAGCATTGCATGAGCCATTGCCAGAAATAGAAGTGTGGCGGGTGAGTCTGGCGCAGATTGACGTAACGCGACCAGCGATTCCCGGTGAAGGCCAAGAACGTAGCTGCATCGCGCAAGCATTCCATAATACCAGGGAACATAAGGATTTAGCCGGACCGCTCGCTTGGCCAATTCGTAGCCCCGCTTCGGATCGCTTCCAACAAGAGCAAGGCTACCTGCAAGAAAGGCAAGTGAGTCAGCGTCATTCGGAGCCGCCGCCAACACTCGGTCATGCTCTTCGACGGCAGCTTCGATATCGCCCTGCAATGCGCGAAGATCAGCAAGCATTATGCGGGCGTAGATATCGGCCGGATCGAGCGCCAGCGCTTGCTTGACACATTTGCTCCAGCTCTCGATCGAGCCGGAAACGTCGTCGGTAAACCCGTTGATGGCGTCCACAGCATGCGCAAGTGCCAACGCGGTCCAGGCTCTTGCAAGACCCGGATCGAGTTCGATTGCGCGCGCCAGCAGTCGTATCGCCTCCTTGTTCGACTCACGGGTGAAAAGGTGTTTCTGCTCGAGCCCAAGCAGGTAGCAATCATAAGCCTGCAAACTTGCTGGTGGCTTCCGCCGAGCCGCATCGCGTCGCAGATTTGCGAGCTGACCGTGACAAGTTGCAAGGACATTGATGACGTTCTCGGTCACGCTGTCCAGCATCGCAAACAGGTTGTTCGCGGACCGATCGTAACGCACGGTCCAGACATCGACCCCTGTGTGGGCGTCGACGAGTTGGACGCGGATGCGCACCATCTGCCCGTCCACTTGAAAACTTCCCTCGATCACATAGTCCGCATTCAACTCTCGTCCGAGGTCTCGCACGTCAACATGCCTTCCCTTGTAGGAAAGCATTGTCTGACAGGCGATCACCGCAAGGTCGCGGTAACGGGCGAGATCAACTATGAGGTCCGCCGACAAACCATCGGCGATACGGGTCCAGCGTTCTTCTCCACTTAGATTGTCGAACGGGAGAACCCCGACGACTGGTGGGCCTGACTCGTCAGTCGAAAGGCTTCCGGGTAGTGCCTGGCTGAGGTCCTGCTGGCGGTGATCGGCAAGGAACGCAGCAAGCGTCACTTTGCTGCGAACATCGAGCTTCCGATAAACGGCCGAGAGATGGGTCCGGACCGTGGTCGGCGCTATGAACAGCGTTTCACCGATTTCGCGATAGGTCATTCCCTCCGCGAACTTTGCCGCGACCACCAACTCCCGATCCGACAAGCCGGCGAGAGGATTGCCTACGGCGCGAAGCATCGTTCCAATTTCCTTCCGCTGCCGACCTGCGGCCAGAACCCGATGACCTTACGTCAGGGTGAAAATACTACAGATGCGACATCGAAAATACTGCATTTGCACGATTCCATCCGACGGGTCAGCATCCTAGCCTCCGCAGGTCGGCAGGATGAGGTCGCTTGGCAGGCCTTGGTCGATTTCAGAACACGGAGTCCTCCATGACAAAGTTGTCTGTCTTGACCGCAGTACTGGTGCTGTCGGTGTCGGCGAGGCCATGCTTGTCCGAAGGCACCCAAACTAACGGCAAACTGATCTCCGAAGAAGCGGTGAAAGCTGCTAGCGCTGAACTGTATTCCGACATCCTCGTGCGAGCATGCAGGAACGGATGGCGGTATCCGCGCAGCTATATCGAAATCGGATTCAGCCGCCACCTGGCGGAGCTGAAACTGCAGCTTGTCGATCAGGGTTACACTGTCGTACCCGACATGACCACGAATGATCCGCAGGTCTACGGAACGATATCGGGGGCCAAACGCCGTCTGGTTGGCTCGCGCCAATTCAGCTGTTCCCACCCATATTGGCGCGATGAATGACCTTCCCACCCGACGATATGGAATCCGAAAGGCTGGTTTCAGTCCGTAGACCGTCATGGAGCGAACGTCCGAATCCGGTCAGATCCTGACGATGCCCACGCCGCCCATTAATGTCCGCTCACGAAAATTCGCAGCCTGAAGCTGCCAGTCTGCTAGCGGCCCCTGACAAGACGTTCAAATGCCAAGCGATGTCAGCGAGCCGCGCCCCCTCACCCCCCAGCCAACCTCGGCAGCAAAAAAATCTCCGCCCCCGGCGGCAGCTTCTTCGACCACGTATCGCGATAGATCGTCCCATCGATCGCCACCGCAATGCCGCGATCGATCCACGGTTCAAACCCGGGATACTGTTCAGCCAGTTTCCTGAACAGTTCCCTGATGTCCTTGGCCTCGACCTCGACCTTGCTCTTGCCGCCGGCGAGCTGGCCGAGCGCGCCCCAGAGGGTGACTTCGACCAGATTTAACCTCCCCGTTCCGCCTCGATGGCCGCCAGGATGCGTGGCGGCGACATCGGGATGTGGGTCATGCGCACGCCGGCGGCGTTCGACACCGCGTTGGCGATCGCCGCCAGCGGCGGCACGATCGAGGTTTCGCCGACGCCGCGCACGCCATAGGGGTGGTTGGGGTTGGGGATTTCCAGGATCTGCGTGTCGATCATCGGCAGGTCGGAGCACACCGGGATGCGGTAGTCGAGGAAGCCGGCGTTCTGCAGCCTTCCGTCCTTGCCGTAAATATACTCCTCGTTGAGCGCCCAGCCGATGCCTTGCGCGGCACCGCCCTGGTACTGGCCCTCGACATAGGTCGGGTGCACCGCCTTGCCGGCATCCTGCACCACCGTGTAGCGGATCACCCGGGTCGAGCCGGTCTCGGGGTCGACCTCGATGTCGCATATATGGGTGGCGAAGGAGACGCCGGCGCCGTCGGCGACGAGCTCGCTGTGGCCGGCGATCGGCCCGCCGGTCTTGCCGGATTCGGCCGCGATCTCCTTCAGCGACAGCTTGCCGAGATTGCCGTGCTTCTCGCCCTTGGCGACAGCGTGGCCCTGTTCCCAGACCACGTCGTCGACGGAAATGTCCCACATCTGCGCGGCACGCTCGCGCAGGATTTTTATCGCGTTGCGGGCGGCCGAGATGGTCGCCATGGAGGACGAGAAGGTGCCGCGGCTGCCGTCGGTCATGTCGTTGTAACCGAGCGAAGACGTGTCGGCGACCACCGCCTTGAGCTGGGCATAGTCGATGCCGAGCTCCTCCGCCGCCACCAGCGACAGCGACGCGCGCGAGCCGCCCACGTCCACCGTGCCGACGGCGAGCGACACCGAGCCGTCCATGCCGATGTTGAGGTCCACGCAGGTCTGGCCGCCGAAATTGAACCAGAAGCCGCAGGCCATGCCCCTGCCCTGGTTCTTCTTGAGCGGCGCCTTCATGTGCGGATGGTGCTTCACCGCTTCCAGCGTCGGGCCGATGCCGATCGGGCCGTAGACCGGGCCGTAGGACGAGCGCGTGCCTTCCTGCGCGGCGTTCTTGATGCGGAAGTCGACCGGATCCATGCCGAGCTCCTTGGCGAGCTCGTCGACCGCGCTTTCCACCGCGAAGGCCGCCATGGGTGCGGAGGGCGCACGATAGGCCGCGGTCTTGGGCCGGTTGACCAGCACTTCGTAGCCCACCGTCTTGACGCTATCGAGCTTGTAGCAGGCGAACGCCGTCATGGCGCCGATC
This sequence comes from Mesorhizobium sp. 2RAF45, assembly GCF_052115225.1. Classification (NCBI taxonomy): domain Bacteria; kingdom Pseudomonadati; phylum Pseudomonadota; class Alphaproteobacteria; order Hyphomicrobiales; family Phyllobacteriaceae; genus Mesorhizobium; species Mesorhizobium sp. 2RAF45. The sequence continues at coordinate 255,459 of NZ_JBFRGG010000005.1, forward strand.
TCGGCCCAGGAGCCGGCATAGGGGCCGGCGCTGTAGCGCAGCGTCGCTTCGGCGGCGGTGATGGTGCCGTCCTTGCGGGCGCCGATCTTGACGTCGATCGAGGTGGCGCTGGTCGGACCCGAGGCGCGAAAGACCTCGTCGCGGGTCATGACAAGCTTCACCGGCCGGCCTGCCTTGCGCGACAGGGCAAGCGCCACCGGCTCGGCCCAGACATGGGTCTTGCCGCCGAAGCCGCCGCCGATCTCGGAGGAGGTGACGCGCAGCTTCGAGGCTTCCATGCCGAGCAGCTGGGCGCAATGCTGGCGATAGACGAAATGGCCCTGCGTGCAGACCCAGAGGTCGGCGGTGCCGTCGGACGAGACGCTCGCCACGCAGGCATGCGGCTCGATATAGCCCTGGTGCGTCTGCTCGGTCTTGAAGGAGCGCTCGACGATGAAATCGGCATGGCCGAAACCCTGATGGACGTCGCCGTGGCCGAACTGGCTGCGCTTGGTGACGTTGGAGGGCTTTACCGGCTTTTCCTCCAGCCCCTCGGTGAAGATCGTGTCGTTGATCAGCGGCGCATGATGCTGCATCGCCTCGTCGACATCGGTGACATGCGGCAGGATCTCGTACTCGACCTCGATCAGCTTCAGCGCCTGCCTTGCCGTGCGGGCATCTATCGCCGCGACGGCGGCCACCGCATGGCCGTCATAGAGCGCCTTGGTGCGCGCCATGCAGTTGTCGAGGATGTCGTACATGGCGGCATCGCCATCGGTGAGGTCGGGCAGGTCTTTCGCCGTGATCACCGCCTTCACGCCGTTCAGCTTTTCCGCCTTCGAAATGTCGATCTTGAGGATTTTCGCATGCGCATGCGGGCTGCGCAGCACGCGCCCGACCAGCTGGCCGGCCATGTTGAAGTCGGCGCCATAGCGGGCGCGGCCCGTCACCTTGTCGACGCCGTCGGGGCGGATGGGGCGCGTGCCGACGGATGCGAATTTACGCCCGGAAAAACGCGGATCGAAATTCATCTTCAGGCTCCCTTCATCACAATTGCGGCGTCCTGGACGGCGCGCACGATCTTGTCATAGCCGGTGCAGCGGCAGAGGTTCCCGGCGAGACCGAAGCGGATTTCCTCCTCGGTCGGGTCGGGGTTTTTCGCCAGCAGATCCTTCGCCGCGATCAAAAAACCAGGCGTGCAGATGCCGCATTGCAGCGCCGCGTGCTCGAGGAATTTCTGCTGCAGCGTATGCAGCTGGTCGCCATGCGCCATGCCTTCGACGGTCTCGATGCGCCGGCCTTCGGCCTCGGCGCCAAGCACCAGGCATGAGCAGACCAGCCGGTCGTCGAGGATGACGCTGCAGGCGCCGCAATCGCCGGTGCCGCAGCCTTCCTTGGCGCCGGTCAGGCCGAGCCGGTCGCGCAGCACGTCGAGCAGCGTCTCGTCAGGCTGGCAGAGATATTCGATATTGTCGCCGTTGATTGTCGTCGAGACTGCAATGCCAGCCATTATTTGCCTCCTGCACGTGCGTAGGCGGTCGTTGCGGCACGTCTGGCCAGCACACCCGCGACTTTCCGTCTGAATTCGATGGTACCGCGCTTGTCGTCGATGGGGCGGCAGGCGCCGGCGCAGACTTTGGCCAGCCGCTCCAGCGCTGCCTCGTCCAGCTTCCTGCCGATGAGCGCCTCGGCGGCCTCTTCGACCAGCAGCACCGTCGGTGCCGCCGCGCCCAGCGCCACGCGGGCGGCTGTGACGACGCCATGCTCGTCGATCGTCAGGTTCACCCCGGCGCTGACCACGGCGATGTCCATCTCGGTGCGCGGAATGAAGCGCAGATAGGCATCGCCCGAGCGCGGCGAGCGCTTGTCGAGCAGGATCGCCTCGATGATCTCGCCCTTGGCGAGCGAGGTCTTGCCCGGCGCGGTCGGCACGGCCTCAACGGCAATGGTGCGCTTGCCCGAGGGTCCGGCGATCACCGCCTTGGCGCCCGCGGCCACCAATGCCGGCACGCTGTCCGCCGCCGGCGAGGCGTTGCACAGATTGCCGGTGATGGTGCAGCGACCCTGCACCTGCTTCGAGCCGATCAGCTTGGCCGCCTCGACGACGCCCGGCCATGATTTCTTCAGGGCGGCATTCTCGCCCAGCACGGCGCAGGGAACGGCAGCACCGATGCTGAAGCCGTCGGCGGTTTCGCGGATGTCGCTCAAGCCGGCGATCGACTTGATGTCGACGATCAGGTCGGGCTCGACGAAGCCCCCCTTCATCCTCACCAGGAGGTCGCTGCCTCCGGCCAGAATGGCTGCCGTGCCAGCCGATCCGGCCAATTGGCCGACGGCATCTTCGATTGAAAGCGGACGTATGTAGCGCATCGTCTCCCCTTGGATATCGCGATTTCAGCGACCGTTATAAACACTCTCCTCATAATGGCTATCGGGTTCGTCGTTTGCGACGATTGGTCCAGCCACCGTAAAATCGAGTCCCAAATCGACCTGTTTTGCCCTACGCCTTCGTGACAGGCCCGTGGCCGGGTTCTCGAAAAATTTGCGAGCCCGTGTCGGATCGGTCAAGCCCCGTTCGTCCTTGGGACATCGAACTGGCATCATGAAAGGACACGATATGCCCGGTACCGTACGTTTGCACCGCGTTCTCACCACCAACCCGCAAAAGGTCTATCGCGCCTTCGTCGAAGCCGACGCGCTGGCGAAATGGCTTCCGCCGAACGGCTTCACCTGCACGGTCGATCATCTCGAGGCCAAGGTCGGCGGCACGTTCAAGATGTCGTTCCGCAACTTCACCACGGGCGGCAGCCATGCCTTCGGCGGCGAATATCTCGAACTCGTCCCGGGCGAGCGCCTGCGCTACACCGACAGGTTCGACGATCCCAATTTGCCCGGCGAGATCCAGGTGACGGTGATCCTGAAAAAAGTCTCGGTCGGCACCGAGATCGACATCACCCAGGCCGGCATTCCCGACGTCATCCCGGTCGAGGCCTGCTATCTCGGCTGGCAGGAGTCGCTGCGGAACCTGGCAAAGCTGGTCGAGCCGGAGATCAATCAGTAAGGCCAGTCCAGAAACTGCGTAGCGCCGCCGCCGATGACATGCCCATCGGCGGCGGTTGTGCGTTGAGGCCTTGACCGTGCGATCGCGTGCGTGAAATCCTCCCGGCCAAAGGGAGGATTTTTCATGCGACGTCTTCTGCTCGTGCTTCCCGCCCTGCTGCTGGCCACCTCTGCCGAAGCCAGGACCATCTACTACGGCAACAAGGTGGGAATGGAACTCACCATCGTCAAAAGGTCGGGCATCGGCTCCGAGCAGGCCAGCATCCTGGCCAAGCACAACAGGCAGAAGGCCGGCGTCTACTGCCGCGAATATGGCCACGATTTCTCCAAGGAGTGCATTGACGCGGAAATGAAGTCGCCGCTGCACTTCGAAATCACGGCCAACTGCAAGACCGGTAAATTCACCACCTTCTATGGCGCCAACATGCTGTTCCAGGGCCGCAACAAGGGCAGTGAGGTGACCACGGATTACCTGATCACATCGATCGATGACAATGTGGTGCTCGATGGCTCCGGCGCCTCGTCATACGATGTGACGCTGGACCAGTTCAAAGCGCTCTGCCCCAATCGCGTGCGCTAGCGGCGTTTGCGACACTGTGCCGATCGGAACAAACGGAGGCGCAAACGCATGACCCTGACCAACCGGGATATCGTCGAGCTGACCGAATGGCGGCGCAAGCTGCACCGGCAGCCGGAAATCTCCAATGAGGAGGAAAAGACGGCGAAGGAAGTCGTCTCCTTCCTCGCCGACACCGGGCCGGACAAGGTCCTGACCGGCCTCGGCGGGCATGGCGTGGCGGCCGTCTACGACAGCGGCAAGGCCGGGCCGACCGTGCTGTTCCGCTCCGAACTCGACGCACTGCCGATCGAGGAACTTTCCGGCGTGCCGCATGCCTCGCAAGTGCCGGGGAAGTCGCATATGTGCGGCCATGACGGGCACACCGCGATCCTGGCCGCCCTTGGCCGCCAGCTCGGGCGCGAGCGCCCGGCCAGCGGCCGCGTCGTGCTGATGTTCCAGCCGGCGGAAGAGACCGGCAATGGTGCTGCCGGCGTCGTCGCCGATCCGCGCTATGGCGAGATCGCGCCGGATTTCGCCTTCTCGCTGCACAATCTGCCCGGCGTGCCGTTCGGCGAGGTGCGGCTCAAGCCCGGCGTGGTCAACTGCGCCTCGCGCGGCATGCGCATCGTGCTCGAGGGCAAGACCGCGCATTCCTCCATGCCCGAGACCGGCATTTCGCCGATGCCGGCGATCTCGGAACTGATGCCGGCGCTGCCCGCGCTCGGCCGCGCCACCTTCGCCGACGACGATTTTTCCATGGTCACCGTCACCCATGCCGCGATGGGCGAAGCCGTGTTCGGCATCGCGCCCGCACATGCCGAGGTGTGGGCGACGCTGCGCACCCGCCGCGACGAGCGCATGGCGGATCTGTGCGCCGCGGCGCAAGCGCTGGTCACCGAGATCGCGGCCCGCCATAGCCTCTCCGCACGCTGGGATTATCACGAAATCTTCGTCGCCAGCGTCAACGCCCCGGACGCGGTGGAGCACCTGCAACGCGCGCTCGATGAGGAAGGCGTCGTGCACGGGCAGGAAGCCCTGCCGATGCGCGCCTCGGAGGATTTCGGCCTGTTCGGCCATAGCGCGAGATCGGCGATGTTCTTCCTCGGTGCCGGCGAACGGCACCCTTCCCTGCACAATCCCGACTATGATTTTCCCGACGACCTGATCCCGATCGGCTCGAGGATCTTCATGCGCACGGCGCGCAATCTGCTGGGGTGAGTTCGCCCGCCTCTGTTATGCGGACCTGAGGAACGGACGCTTCTGGACGCCCCGCCTTGCCTGGAAGCTCGCGGCAGGAACCGGACGGCCAACGCGAAAACCCTGGATCCTGTCGATGCCGAACTCGCGCATCAGCGCGATCTGCTCGTCGGTTTCCACGCCTTCGACCAGGATCTGGTGGCCGCGATTGCGCACCAGCGCGATGATGTCCTGCAGCATGGCCATGCCTTTCGGCGTGCCGCAATCGTGCAGGAACGAGCGGTCGATCTTCACCGTGTCGAAATCGATCAGACGCAGCCACGAAAGGCCGGCGAAGCCGGTGCCGAAATCGTCGAGCCAGATCTTGATGCCAAGCAGCTTCAAGTCGCTGATGCAGCGCAGGATGTCCGAGTGCATCTCCATCTCGAGACCTTCGGTGATCTCGAAGGCCAGCCTGTTGCCGGTCACGCCCGTCTCGCCCAGAATGGTCGCGACGGACGCGGCGAAGCCAGGCGTCTTGAGCTGGATCGGCGAGACGTTGACACTGACGAGAGGGACGTGATCGTCCGCCAGCAGCTCGGTGCACACCGTCCGTATTGCCCAGCGGCCGAGTTCCAGGATCGCGCCGGTGCGTTCCGCCACGGGAATGAACAGGCTCGGTGGAACCAGGGTTCCGTCCAGCATCTTGAGACGCATCAGCGCCTCCACCGCTTCGACGCGGCCCGACACGACATCCTGGATGGGCTGGTAGACGAGTGAAACGAGGCCCTGGCCGATCGCGATCTTCAGCAGCGCCGCGAGGTTCTCGCTCTCGTCGCTGCTCTGCGGATCGGTCGGGTCGAACAGCCTGGCACAATTGCGGCCGCTGGCCTTTGCCAGATAGAGCGCGCGATCCGCCTCGTGGATGATCTTCTCCAGCTTGGCGCCGGCCTGCGTCCTGGTGAACGCAGCACCCACGCTCGCCGTCACGATCGAAATACCGTCGCGCCGCAACTCATGGGTGATCGCCAGGGTCTCCACCGTGCGGCAAATGGCTTCCGCCAGTTCCGCGACCTGATCCTTCTTGTCCATGCGGGCCAGCACGATGAATTCCTCGCCGCCATAGCGCCCGATCGAGCCATTGTAGTCCCTGATCAGGTCGCTCAGCGCGTTGGCGACATGGATCAGGCAGCGGTCGCCTTCCTGGTGGCCGTAGCAGTCGTTGAACTTCTTGAAGAAGTCGACGTCGATGAGGATGGCCGCGAAGCCGTTGCCAAGCTTCTGCCAGTCGCTCCAGTAATCGCGCAGCTTCTCGTCGATGGCGCGCCGGTTTTCCAGGCCGGTGAGCGGATCCGTCCGCGACAGTCTGAGCAGGGCCTTGCCGCGTTCGGTGGCCTCCTTGTGCTGGATCTTGGCTTCCAGCGCGTTCAGGAAGACGTTGTAGCGCTCTTCATTCAGCTTCCAGTTCACATAGGAGGTGAAGGTGAAGCACGAAACATAGAACGTCCCGAACACCATCTTGTATGACAGCGAGGCGGGCAGGAAATAGTTCACCACGTACAGGATGCACAATATGATCGTCGACGTTATGATCGACACTTTGAAGCTGAACGTGAAAAATAGATTGGCACTCATCATGAAAATGGTGCCGAACACCATGTAGTAGGCAACGGTTTCCTTGTTGGCGCCCAGGGATGCCGGGAACAACCAGCCGACATAGCCGAAGATGATCGCCGCGGCGCAGGTCACGTCGAGCCACTCCGTCGCCACGCCCCGGCGAAGCTGTGCTTCCAGGGTCAGCAGAGCGGCCAATCCGACCGCGAAGCGCGCCGTGATCGTGTAGGCCGCCACGTCAGGTATCAGCAGCAGGTCCGATACCGAAAACAGCACGTAGATGACGACGGCGATCCAGAGCCCAGGCCTGGCGTCTTTCCGTCGCTTCGCCAGGGCTTCGGCGCGGTAAAGGATGCGCAGTTCCGCCGCCCCCAGTTCCTGGCGCGGATCATACGGCTCCACATCAACCGTATCGGCCGATCTGGACGACGCGCGTTCGCTCACAAATCCCAGTGTTGGGGGATTTTGCGCTCCGAACTCTTTTCCAGCTTCTGCCCCCACGCAGGACGACTCCTTGGGACGCGACACGATTGCCACGCGGTAAAATGCGATGGCGCCAGACAAGTTTGCGTTAACTCGAACCCAGAATCTTATCTGCAAGATCGCTAATAAATTGAGATGGTTAGCGGGAAATTAATCATAACAATAAAATGCGTCCGAAGCGCCGTTGGCAAATGGAGCATTCTACGCAATAAGTTAACTGACTGTTAACCAAGGAGTCCTGGTGTGCAAACCGTGTTTGATGGCCAAAGCCTGATTACCGCAGAAATCATCGCCGACAGTCTGCGCCGAGGTAAGCTCGAGCATCATGGCGAAGAGTTCGAAACCGCCCGCGCGGAACTGGCACTGATCCTCCACGCCACACAGCAGCAGATCGAGCAGCAAAAGTATCCCGCCGAGATCGTTCGCCGGCTGTTGTCGATGCTCAGCGGGTTGCGGGCCAAGGTGCATTCGGACGTCTGGCAGGCCTTGATACCGGTGGCGCAGAACCACCCGATCCTGGAGTATTTTCTGCAGGATCCGCTGACGCACTGGTCGTTCACCAAGCCCAGGGGCTATTCCGGCGACGCGCAGCTGCTCGACTACATCTATTGCGACCCGCACGTGGCCGAGAGCGTGGCCAGCGCCTCGGAGATCGGCAAGGCGCTTTACAGCCATACCCAGAACGTTCCGTCATGCGTGGCGGCACGCGAACGGCGTAATCTCCTGACCCGCTATGTCGACGAGACGGCGGCCAAGAACGGACCCGAAACCGAGGTGCTCGCCATCGCCGCCGGCCATCTGCGCGAAGCCAACCGCTCCGTCGCCTTGGCCGAGGGCGGTCTCAAGCGCTGGGTCGCGCTCGACCAGGACCCGCAAAGCGTCGGGCTGATCGCACGCGACTTCCAAGGCACCGCGGTCGAAGCCATCGACGGCTCGGTGCGGACCGTGCTGACGCGGGGCCACAAGCTCGGCAAGTTCGATCTCATCTACGCCTCGGGCCTCTACGACTACCTCCAGCACAATGTCGCCGTGAAACTCACCAAGACCTGCCTGCAGATGCTGAAGCCGAACGGCACATTCCTGTTCGCCAACTACGCCGAGGGCACCCCTGACGCCGGCTACCGGGAAACCTTCATGGACTGGGTGCTGCTGCTGCGCTCGGAGGTCGACATGTGGAACATCGTCAACGCCAGCGTCGACCGCAACGCGGTGGAGGCCAAGGTGTTCTTCGGCGAGAACCGCAACGTCCTGTATGCGGTGATTGAGAAGCGCGGGTAAGCAGGCGGCGTGGGCATCTGGGAACGCCTGCGTGACTTGTCGGCTGTATTCGGCTGAGAGGTGACTTTGTCCCCTGGCCGTTTCGCGCCTTCCAGCGGCTATAGGAAAACCCTGAGCGGTTCTGCGGTCAGGCCGAAGGCGATCTACTGTGCACCCGGGAGGGATTGCGGCAGGCCGAATTTGGGCAGGATCGTCTTTTCGAAGGCGGTCATGGCGCAGACTCGGTCGCCGGCGAGAGCCAGCACGAAGAGGCCTGAACCGTGGATACCTGTGGGGGTATGCCGGTAGACGCCGAATGCCGGCTGACAATTGGCGCGCGTCGGCACCAGTTCGTATCTCCGTCCCGAGCCGAAGATGGGCGCGAAGAAGCGGCCCACAGTGTCTCTTCCCTGGTATTCCAGCGGCACCGGCGGCATCGACAGGAAGACGTCGTCGGTCAACAGAGCCACCAACGCATCGATGTCGGCGGATTCGTAGGCGCTGACGAACTTCGCCACGATCGCGTGCTCGCCAGGTGAGTTGCCGGCAGGCGGCGGCTCTCGGTCAGTGGTTACCGGCAGTCGGCGCTGCATTCCCGCACGCGCGCGTTTGAGAGCGCTTTTGACCGATTCAACTGACGTTTCCAGCATGTCGGCGACCTCGTGCGCGTGGAATCCAAGGACATCGCGCAGGATGAGGACGGCGAGCTGGCGAGGCGGCAGGATCTGCAGGGCGGTCACAAAGGCCAGGGAAATGGATTCGGTCTGCTCGTAGCGCGCCTCCGGACCGAGCGGCACGCTGATCGCGCCGTCCAGAAGGGCGTCGGGATAGGGCTCGAGCCAGGGAATTTCGCCGAGTCCAGTGGGTTCGGGCGGTTCGATACCCCGGATATCCCACTGCTTTGCAGGACGTCGGCGAGCGGAACGCAGCACGTCGAGGCAGCGGTTGGTGGCGATGCGGTACAGCCAGGTGCGAAGCGAAGCGCGTCCGTCGAAACGTTCGAGACCTCGCCAGGCAGCGAGCATCGTGTCCTGGAGAGCGTCCTCGGCATCCTGAAACGATCCGAGCATCCGGTAGCAGTGCACCTGCAGCTCGCGACGATGCGGCTCGGTCAGTGCCCGGAATGCCTCGGCGTCGCCGCTCCGCGCTCTCGACATCAGGTCCGTTCTCGCCAACGCCACGCCTCCTTCTGTGCAGTTCCACACTGTATGGACGCCGGCCAGGGCTCAAAAGGGGCGGTCGCGGAGCGCCCCCTTTTGCGATGCCGCGGCGTCTACACCAGCGACAATATCGTCAAAGGAGCACGCAAATGGGAAAGATCGTCATCAGCACAAATGCCACACTCGATGGAGTGGTCCAGGATCCGGACGGCCAGGAAGGCTTCGAGTTGGGCGGCTGGTTCCGCCAGTCCGCGGGGGCCAAGGACCTCGAAGACTGGACCGCCAACGAGACGGAGGAAGTGCTGGGTGCCGAGGCGCTGCTGCTGGGCAGGCGCAGCTTCGAGTGGTTCGCGTCCCGGACGCCCTTTATGGACGTCCGCGTAGGCAGCAAGTGGGCGGCCAGAATGAACGGCATCCCCAAATACGTCGTGTCCTCGACACTCGACCATCCTCAGTGGAGCAACACCACGGTCCTCAATGGCGATGCGGTAAAGGAGATTTCGGCGCTGAAGCGGAAAGTGGACGGGGAAATCCTGGTCTATGCCAGCTATCAGCTGGTGCGCACACTGATAGAACAGAAGCTGGCCGATGAACTGCGGCTGACAGTCTTCCCGGTCGTGCTGGGAACCGGCCAGCGTCTCTTCGACGAGGCCAGCGACAAGCAACCGCTGCAACTGGTCAACACACGAAAGATCGGCGACGGCCTGGTGTCCCAGGCCTACGAATTCGTGCAGGGCTGACGGCTGAAGACGGCGACGAAGTCGCGTTGGTCGGTGTTGAAGCAGTGTCCCCCGTTTTCACGGAATTTGGGGAGACGCTTGGTGGCGGTGCGCGCGGAGAGCGCAAGGCCAGGGCGTGGACGGTGTCTGCGTCCACGCCGACGCCGGAGCGCCTGACAAAGAAGCGCTTGTCGACGGTGACGCCGACCCCGGTCATAGTACGCCAAGAGCATGCCCGCGCGGCCTCATCGCCGATGCACTGGCGCCAGGCCTGGGCGACCGAAGGCCGAAAGCAGGAGACCATGAGCACAGTCATCGTTGTCGGCCACGTCAATCACGACCAGGTCTGGTCGCTGTCATCGCCCCTCGCCTCGGGCTCGCGCATCACCTATTCCGATCGGGTTGTCAGGCTTGGCGGCGGCGGCTTCCACACCGGCACGCAGTTGGCGAAGCTGGGCAACAATGTCCGGCTGATCAGCAATCTGATGGACGACGACCATGGCCGGGAAGCACTCGCCAAATTGCAGGCGAGCGGCATCGACACCGGCTACGTCACCCTATGGCCCGGCGAAACCCGGTTCACTGAAATCCTGCTCGAGCCGAACGGTGAGCGCACCATTTTGAACACCGGCGGCCAGCTGCGTCCTCCCTTCGCCGCGCCGGAGCCTGTCAGGGGCGACGCCGCCTATCTCAACGCCCTGGTGCTCGACGACGGCCTCGTCGCCTCGCTGCGGACGATCCCGCTCGTCATCTCGCAGTTTCCGCTGCGCAGCGCCTCGAACCGCCCGGCCGACATTGTCATCGGATCGCGCGCCGACTTTCCCGGCGAGGACACGCGAGGGATCTGGGAGCGAGCGTCGCTGATTGCCGGGCCTCGCCTGAGGACACTGGTGCTGACCGACGGACTGCGCCCAATCTCGCTTTATGACGGCAAGACACTCAATCACGTCACGCCGCTGAAGCAGGTTTCCGTGCCCGACACGATCGGCGCCGGCGACTGCTTCACCGGGATCTTCCTGCACGGCCTGCTGCACGGGCTGAGTTTGGAGCTTTCCGCCGAACGGGCCAGCCAGCAAACCGCCGAATGGCTGTCGGAACGGGCTTGCACCGGCTGAGGCAGGCACTCCGGGAAACGCCGGCTTTCATGAAAATGTCATAAAAATCAAATGGAAACCGGCATTCGAGTGAACTAGAAAACATGTCCTGGAGAGATCGTGATTGAGGCGTCGGCAAGCCGGTGCATCATCGCCATGATCGGCGTCGTCCATCGCCCCAACGATGTCGCCGACCTTGTCGCCCGCGAAATCCACCTTGAAATCGCTGCCTTGCAAGAGACATGACATGTGGCTGAGTGAATTCGAAATTGTCCTGCGCGACCGCGTCATCCCGAACGGCGCCGTCAGGATCGAGAACGGCCGGATCGCCGAGATCCGCGAGAAGCCTGTCGGGCATGCCGATATCGAGGGTGGCGGCCGCCTGCTGCTGCCCGGCTTCATCGACATGCACGGCGACATGGTCGAGAGGGAAGTCGAGCCGCGCATCGGCGTCCATGTGCCGATGCGGATCGGCATTGCAGAGCTCGACAAGAAGCTCGCCTCCTGCGGCATCACCACGGCCTATGCCGCGCTTTCCTTCATCGGCGCCAGCGTCACCAGCGGCGTGCTGCGCTCGCAAGACCATACGACTGATATCATCGACACCATTGCCGGGATGAAGGACCATTTGTTGGTCGACCACCGCATCCACGCCCGCTTCGAAGTGACCTTCACCCCGGCGATTCCCACGCTGCAGAAGCTGATGGACGCCGGCAGGCTGCATTTGATCTCGCTGATGGACCACACGCCCGGACAGGGCCAGTACCGCGACGTCGAGCTCTACATCGCCCGCATCGCCAAGGAGCGCGGCATGTCCGTTGCCGCGGCCTCCGAGGTCGTCGGCAAGCGCATGGCGGGCCGCAATGGCCAGGGCGATGTGCTGAACGCCCTGCAGGACCTGTCGGCGCGAGCCCAGGCCGCCGGCATCGTGCTCGCCTCGCATGACGACGACACGCTGGAAAAGGTCGAACTGGTGCATGGCCTGGGCGCAGCGCTCTCAGAATTCCCGGTGACCCTGGAAGCGGCGCAGGAAGCCCGCAGGCTCGGCATGCATACCGCCATGGGCGCGCCCAACGCACTGCGCGGCGAGTCCTATTCCGGCAATCTTTCCGCCCGGCAGGCCTATGAAGCCGGGCTGCTCGACATGCTGGCCAGTGACTATCATCCGGCCTCCATCCTGCCAGCCGTGCTCGGCCTGGCGGAACTGCGGGGCGATGGCCTCGCGGCGGCGGCGGCGCTGACAAGCGCCAACCCGGCCAACGCCCTGGGGCTCACCGATCGCGGCGTCATCGAGCCCGGCCTTCTGGCCGATTTCGTGGTGGCCGACCGCCATCCCGTGCCACGCGTCCGCGCCACCTTCCGTGCCGGCCGCATGATCTACGGTGATGGCACGCTTGCACCAGCCGGCAAAGCAGAACGCCTTGGCCCGATCGCGGCTGAACGGCTACCCGCTGCCGCCCGGGAAAGCGCGTAGCGCTTTCCGGTTGGGAATTGCGTCAAAAACAAAGAGACGGAGCCTGAGCAAATTCCAGGAAGAGTGCAGGCCTGCTTTCCCGCAGGAATTGCGTTGGAGGGGTTTGCGCTTTCCGAGACAAGGTTAAGCTCTAAACGTCGAGCACGACCGTCATGCCGCGCACCTCGGCCATTTCCAGCAGCATGTCCTGCAGGGTTTCGATGGTGAGCGCCGCGCCGGTCACTGCCAGCAACTCTGTGATACTCTCTCTCATGGAAATGACCGCGACTCCGGTCTTCTCGGATAACAGCCGTCCGATGGCTGCGCGGATCAGGGCATTCTGGTCAGGCATGATTCCCCTTTCATGCTGGATGACGGTATTAAGTCTTCTCAAACGGCACGCTTTTTTGCACAACCTCTGCGAGCTTTAGCCTGCGCTTGCAAGCCGTTTCGATGTGTCTGATTCCATTATTTTTCTGACAGTTGCTCGGCGACGACAGCGACGGCAGCACCCATAGTTTGCCAATGGAAACCTCACCATCCCCGGGAGCCTTGCAACGCACGCGCCCATCAGAGGTTGCATGAGGGTGGAATTTTTTTGCCGGGGTGAACTTGTGGAGCGCGCGCGCTGCGGCCCAACGAGCGAAAATCGCTTCGCACCATTTTAAATCTTGACGCGTGTCAATTTTTTATAAAACATGCGCAAACGCTGATGGGGCTAGGTCAGCGCTCTGGGAGGAGAAATGCCTGACATGGAAAAGGTCCCGACCGGGGTCCGTCGTCCGCGATACGTTTGGCGTTCGCCGGGCCGCAGGCCGCGTGGCGTTGCCGATGCAAGCATGGCTCTCGCAGCACCGGCCACGGGCGTCCGTGGGCTTGCCGACAAGACACATCCAACAATCAAGAAGCGGAGGAACAAAATGCGCATCTTCAACGGCCTGACGCTTGGCGCGGGCCTGCTGGCAACCATCGTCACGGCGCCGTCCCATGCCGAGGACGCGGCCAAGGTCGCGGCCATCGTCAAGGGCCTCGACAACCCCTTCTTCCAGACCATGCAGAAGGGCATCGAGGAGCAAGGCAAGACCAGTGGCGTCAATGTCAGCGTCCAGGCCGCCGCCAATATGGGCGACGCCACCGGCCAGGCCGACCGCCTGACCGCCATGGCCATGCAGGACTTCGATTGCTACCTGGTCAATCCGATCAGCGTCTCCAACCTCGTCCAGGCTTTGGTGCCGGTCGCCCAGAAGAAGAAGCCGATCGTCAACATCGACTCGACCATCGACGCCGAACAGGCCAAGGCCGCCGGCTTTGCCGTCTCGACCTATATCGGCACCGACAATGTCGCCGCCGGCGCGCTGGCCGGCGAGGAAATGCTGAAGCTGGTGCCCAAGGGCGCCAAGGTGGCGTTGATCGCCGGCATCGTGGGCGATGTCGGCTCCAATGCCCGCATCAAGGGCTTCAAGCAGGCCGTCGAGGGCAAGCTCGAGGTCGTGGTGATGGTGAGCGCCGACTGGGATCGTGAGAAGGCGTTGACCGCCGCCACCGACATCCTCGCGGCGCACCCGGATCTTGCCGGCTTCTTCGCCGCCAACGACATCATGGCGCTCGGCGTCGAACGCGCCGTGCAGACCTCGGGCAAGGACGTCAAGGTGATCGGCCTCGACGGCATCGTCGACGCGCTGAAATCGATCGCGGCAGGCGAACTCACGGCCACCGTCGCCCAATATCCCTATGTCGTCGGCGCCATGGGTGTCGAAGCCTGTGCATTGGCCGCCAAGGGCAAGGAACTGCCCGCCAACGTGCCCGCACCCGTGCTCCTGATCAACAAGGCCAATGCCGACGCCTCGCTGAAGAACTTTCCGCGTCCCGGCGGCGATTATCCCGATCCCTTCCGCGAGATGCTGAAGTGAGCAATCCCACGGACAACGCGCCCGTCGCCCATTCGGCGGGCGCGGCGGAGGAGAGCCGCCCCTCCCTGTCGGCTCTCCTCCTGGATCCTTCCTTCTGGGCCGACTGGGCGTCCGTCGTCGGCCTGGTCGGTCTCGTCATCGTCTTCGGCATCGCCCAGCCGGTCTTTCTCAGCGTCGCCAATCTGCAGGCGCTCTTGCTGGCGGCGGCTATCCTGGTCGTGTTGTCGATCGGCCAGACCTTCGTCGTCGCGACGTCAGGCATCGACCTGTCGCTGGCGGCGGCCGTCATGCTTGGCGCCATCATCCTTGGTCTCGTCAACGCGGCGGGCTACGGCATCTTCATCGCCTGCGTGCTCGCGGTGCTCGCCACCAGCGCCATCGGCTTCCTCAACGGCCTCATCATCACCGCCGGCAAGATCCCCGATTTCGTGGTGACGCTCGGCACGCTGTCTGGCATCACCGGGCTTGGCCTGATCCTGTCGGGCGGTGAACCGACGATGGTCGGCTCGACCTTCCTGCTGAAACTCGCTTCGGGCTCGTTCGGGCCGTTCGGCTATCCGGTCTGGGTGGCGATCGCGGCCGTCATTGTGGCCCATATCGCGCTCTACCACACGCGCTTCGGCGTCCATCTCTTGGCGACCGGCGGCCAGGTCGAAAGCGCCGGCGCGCTCGGCATTCGCACCAACCGCGTCAAGATCGCCGCCTACACCATCTCCGGCTTCTGCGCCGGCATTGCGGCCATCCTGCTGGTTGCCCGCATCGGCTCGGCCGAACCGCAGATCAACACCAGCCTGCTCTTGAATTCCGTGGCGGCGGTGGTGCTGGGCGGCGTCAGCCTGTTCGGCGGCCGCGCCAGCATATTAGGCCCTGCCATCGGCGCGCTGATGCTCACCGCGCTGGTCAACGGGCTGACGCTGCTCAACGTCTCGGCCTTCTACCAACCGCTTGCCGTGGGCGCCATCGTGGTGCTGGCAGCGCTGATCATGCGGTACCAGAAATGAGCGCCGTCAGCCTTTCCTCCGCCTCGGACTCGATCATCGCCTGCAATGGCCTGAGCAAGCATTTCGGCGGCGTGCGCGCCTTCACCGACGTCGCCTTCCAGGCGCGCCGCGGCGAGGTCACCGCCGTCATTGGCGACAATGGCGCCGGCAAGTCGACGCTGATCCGCTGCCTGGTCGGCGTGCATGTGCCGGATGCCGGCTCGATCGTCTTTGACGGTCGCGAGCACCCCTTCTCCAACCCGGACGGGGCGCGCAAGGCCGGCATCGAGACTGTGCACCAGAACCTGGCGCTGATCGACGAACTGACGGTGGCGCAGAACCTGTTCCTCAACCGCGAGCTCGTGCGCCGCATCGGCCCCTTCGCTTTCCTCGACCGCAAGGCGATGAAGCGCGAGGCCCGTTCCATGCTGTCGCGCCTGTCGATCAACGTGCCGTCGATCAATCAACGTGTGCGCCGCCTGTCGGGTGGCCAGCGGCAGGCGATCTCGATCTGCCGCGCCGTCGGCTCCGGCGCCAAGCTGGTGGTGATGGACGAACCGACGGCAGCGCTTGGCGTGCAGGAGACCGCCAATGTCGAGGCGTTGATCCGCCGCCTGCGCGAACAGTCGGTCTCGGTCATCTTGGTCAGCCATAATTTCGATCAGGTGCGGCGCCTGTCCGACCAGATCTGGGTGATGCGGGCGGGAAAGATGGCGGCGACCGTGCGTGCCTCGGAGACGTCAGGCAACGAATTGGTCGCGCTGGTCACCGGAGCGGCGTGATCTGCCCAACCGTGAAATCAATCGTTGGCCGCTTCGGCCAACCCTACAAAATGAAATCAAGGGAGTTTGAGAGTGGCACCACTTCGTGTCGGGCTTGTGGGTCTTGGGGAGGTCGCGCAGTCGATCCATCTGCCTGTTCTGGCTGACCAGCGCGACTGCTGGGCAATCGCGGGCGTCTTCGACGTCTCTCCGAGCCTGGTGGCGCTCGTCACATCCGAATATGCCGCCAGAGCCTTCGACACGGCCGAGGCGCTGATCAATTCACCCGACATCGACGTCGTCTTCGTTCTGTCGTCGGACGACACCCACAGCCGCTTTGTGCGCGCGGCCATGCAAGCCGACAAGCACATTTTGCTGGAAAAACCCGCTTGTCTCACGGTGCGTGAGATCGACGAGTTGCTGGCGCTGATGCCGGCCTACAGGAAGACCCTGTTCGTCGGCTATATGCGCCGCTACGCGCCGGCCTACCTGGCGGCCCGGGACGAATTGCCCGCCCATGCCGACATTACCCATGTCCGCATCTTCGACCTGATCTCGGAGGGGCGGCATTTCCTGAAGAAGAGCCGGAACATCCTCTACCCCAACGACATCGACCCTGCCCTACTGGCGCGCGGCGCCAGGGAGCGCGACGCGCTGATCCGCGAGGTTGTCGGCACCGACGCGCCGGCTGACCTGGTGCGCGCCTATCGCGGGCTGACGGCGTTGTCCTCGCACCACATCTCGGCGATGCGCGGGCTCATTGGCGAGCCCAAGGGCGTGGTCGCCGCGCACCGCACCAATGGCGGCGCCAACACCTCGGTCACCTTCGATTACGGCCATTTCGCTTGCCTCTATGACGCGGTGGTCGACGATCTCGGCCTGTTCGACGCCATGATCGAAGTGCGCTCCAACACCCGGCGCGTGCGCATCATCTACGACACGCCCTACATCCGCAGCCTGCCGACCCGGCTGGAAGTGACCGAAGCCGGCCCGCTCGGCCCGGTGACGAAAAGCTTCGGCCCGCTTTATGGCGATGCTTTCTCCAACGAACTGGAGATTTTCCACCGCCACATCGCTGAAGGCACCAAGCCGTTGACCGACCTCGCCGATTCCCGCCGCGACCTGGCGCTGATGGCCGGGATCATCGAGAGGATGAAGGAGAGCGGCGGGGACGCCTGAGCCCTACCGGCAAGGTACAGGCAGGAACAATACGTTCCGACAAAGACTGCCGATTGGCCCTTGCCGAAGCCGGCGGGCTCGCTCATCCATGGCGTGCGGACAACAGCCTGGAACCAGTGATGACCTATGCCAGCCTTCACCTCGTCGAAGCGACGATCGACCAACTGCGCCGCGCCCTCGATGACGGCACGGTCACCAGTGTCGAGCTGGTCGCGGCGTATCTCAGGCGCATCGCGCATTTCGACCGGCATGGTATCAGCCTCAACGCCGTCCCCGTGCTCAATCCAGCTATGTTCGAAGAAGCCGCCGCTTCCGACCAGCGGCGGCGCGAAGGTGCTGTACTCGGGCCGCTCGACGGCATCCCCTACACCGCCAAGAACAGCTACAAGGTCAAAGGCCTGACGGTCGCGTCCGGCTCGCCGGCCTTCGAACATTTGGTCGCCAATGAGGACGCCTTCACCATCGCCCGGCTGCGCGCCGGCGGGGCGGTGCTGATCGGCCTCACCAACATGCCGCCGATGGCCAATGGCGGCATGCAGCGCGGCATCTATGGCCGCGCCGAAAGCCCCTACAATGCCGATTACCTGACCGCCGCCTTCGCGTCGGGGTCATCGAATGGTTCGGGCACTGCAACGGCCGCCAGCTTCTGCGCCTTCGGTCTAGGCGAGGAGACCTGGTCGTCCGGCCGGGCGCCAGCCACCAACAATGCGCTCGTCGCCTACACCCCGTCGCGCGGGGTCATTTCCGTGCGCGGCAACTGGCCGCTGGTGCCGACGATGGATGTCGTGGTGCCGCACACGCGGACCATGCAAGATATGCTGGAGTTGCTCGACGTGATCGTCGCCGACGACCCGCAGACGCGGGGCGATTTCTGGCGCGCGCAGCCCTGGGTCAAACTGCCGAAAAGCGCCGACCTACGGCCGCAACGCTATACCGATCTGGTATTTGCGGGCTCGCTAAAGGGCAAGCGGCTCGGCGTTCCAAGAATGTATATCGGCCGCGACAGCGAGGCCGACAAACCGATCGAAACCCGCGCCTCGGTGCTTGCCCTGTGGGAGCAGGCGGCGGCCGATCTCAAGCGGCTTGGCGCAGAGGTGGTCGAGGTCGATTTTCCCGTCGTCTCCAATTACGAGCGCGACCGTCCCGGCGCCCGCACCATGGTCGAGCGCGGGCTGGTGCCGCCGGATTTCGCCGACCGCGAAATCTGGGATCTCTGCATGTGGGGCTGGGACGATTTCCTGCGCGCCAACGCCGACCCGAACATCCCCGATCTCGCTTCGGTGGATGGCCCAAGGATTTTCCCGCAGCCGCCGGGCACATTGCCTGATCGCTACGAGGGCGGCTTCGACCTGGCGGAGTATGTC
Organism: Mesorhizobium sp. 2RAF45; assembly: GCF_052115225.1. Lineage (NCBI taxonomy): Bacteria > Pseudomonadati > Pseudomonadota > Alphaproteobacteria > Hyphomicrobiales > Phyllobacteriaceae > Mesorhizobium > Mesorhizobium sp. 2RAF45. The sequence continues at coordinate 274,207 of NZ_JBFRGG010000005.1, forward strand.
GAGCGCGCCAAATCCGGCGTCACGCCCTTCAGGGATATCCCGACGCTTGAAGAGGGCCTGAAGGGGCTGGAAGCGACACGGCGGATCGATTTCGAGGACTGGCTCGACGCGCAAGGCATCGACGCCGTGGTGCTGCCCGCCGCCGCCGATGTCGGCCCGGCCGACGCCGACATCAACGAGGCGTCGGCGGACCTTGCCTGGCGCAACGGCACCTGGGTCGCCAACGGCAATCTGGTCTGGCGCCATTTCGGCATTCCGACCGTCACCGTGCCGATGGGCACGATGGCCGATATCGGCATGCCGGTCGGCCTGACCTTCGCCGGCAAGGCCTATGACGACGGAGGCCTGCTGCGCATGGCCGGCGACTACGAGACCGCCACCCAGCGCCGCACAAGCCCGCCCCGCACGCCTGAACTCGCCGACGATGTGTTTTCAGGTCGACCCAGCCAAGCTGGCAACGGTGAGGCACGTCCGCTCGCAATCGCGCTTGCCGCAGAGACGCTGACCTCAGGCGATCAGCATGAGATCACCATCACGCTCGACCTGCCGGCCGAGGCGGAGAACGCCAGCATCAAAGTGCATGTCAACGGACAGACGGTCGCGATGCAGCGGAGCGGCCCGCACTTCAGCGGGCGTGTGTTTGTGCCGGCCGCCGAGCATCAGCGGTTCCACAGCGTCTGGTGTGGTTCGTATGGCTCGATCGTAACCGCGGTGGTGCGGCTTGAGGATGGACGCACCGTTGGCGCCTATGTGGTCACGGGCGGAATTGGGTGAGGGCTGGGCTATGATGCACGGTTGGCGGCGATGAAGGCATCAATCGATCCGAAGAACGTCGGCAGTTCGGCCTTGATCTTCTCGTCGCTCCACTCCCACCAGCGAATAGCGAGCAAACTGGCGATCTGGTCATCCGTAAATCTGTTCCGGATCAACCTGGCAGGATTTCCGGCGACCACCGCGTAGGGTGCGACGTCCTTCGTGACGATCGAGCCGGCTCCGACAACGGCACCGTCTCCAATGGTTATTCCCGGCAGGATGATTGCGCGTCGTCCAATCCAGACATCGTTGCCGATTTTTGTCGGCCCGTTGACCACCAGATCATCATAGGCCGCGATCGAATTTGTCATGTGGACTTCGAATGGAAAAGTCGAGACAAAGTGCGTCGGATGATTGGCACGACAAAGGAATAGCGTCTCCTCCGCTATGGAGCAGAACGCTCCTATCTCAAGCGGTGAGGTCTCGTCACAGCCAAAGATATTGCTGGGCTTTGTGTAGAAGAGTGTTCTACGGCCAATCGATGCATGCTGCGGTATGTTTTCCGGCTTTGGAGCTCGTCGAAGGCCGAGCATGGTTCGAAGTTTTCTTGCAAATCCCATTTGTTTCTAAGCCATGGTTGGTCTTGACCGACCGTCACAGAAGGTGGGCGCCGCAGAGCACCACCATTGCCGCTATCCCCGCGCCGCCCAAAGCAAACCACGCTCGACAATCACCGCCATTTCCGGCACCGCGAACTCATCCGCCGTGTGCCCAAGCGAACTGTAGAAAACCTTTCCCGCGCCATACCGACGCTTCCAGACCACCGGCATCACGACCCCGTCAATGCCCGGGAAATGCGCGTCGCTGAAGGTGGTGGTCGCCAGCACCTCGTTGCTAGGGTCGACATGCATGTAATACTGCTCCGACCGGTAGGCGAAATCACCGACGCCTTTGGTGATCGGGTCGTCGGGTTGTGTGATCACCACCCGATAGTCGATGATGTTGCCGGGGTGCGCGACCCATTGGCCGCCGGTCATGAACTGGTAATCGGGCTCGTTGCGGAAACTGTCGCCCATCGTGCCGTGGAAGCCGCCAAGGCCTGTTCCTTCGCGAACCGCGGCAGTCAGGTTCTGCAGCTCGGCCTTTTCGATCGTCGACATGGTGATGGCAGGCACGATGAGATCGAAGGAAGGCAGTTCCGGATCGGCGAACATCGCCGTGCCCTGGCCCAGCGTGACATCGAAGCCGTTGCGCTCAAGCAGCGCGCGAATGACGTTGGCGCTGCGTTCCGGCGTGTGGCCTTCCCAACCGCCCCAGGCAATCAAAGCCTTCTTCCCCATGCCGTAACCTCCTGAATCGCCCGCCGCGATCGATGGTTACATGGCGCGGCCGTCAGCGCCAGCCCAGGGCCGGCGCGACATGGGTCAGGATCGCCTCGATGACATGGGCGTTGTAGTCGACGCCGAGCTGGTTGGGTACGGTGAGCAGCAGCGTGTCGGCCTCCGCGATCGCCTCGTCCTGCGCCAATTCCTTGATCAGCACGTCGGGCTCGGCGGCGTAGCTGCGGCCGAAGATCGCCCGCGTATTCTCCTCGATGAAGCCGATCTGATCGCGGCTCTCATTGCCGCGGCCGAAATAGGCGCGGTCGCGGTCGTCGACCAGCGCGAAGATGCTGCGGCTGACCGAGACGCGCGGCTCGCGCTCGTGCCCGGCCGCTTTCCAGGCCTCGCGATAGATCCGGATCTGCTCGGCCTGCTGGATGTGGAAGGGCTTGCCGCTCTCGTCGAACTTCAGCGTCGAGCTCTGCAGATTCATGCCGAGCTTGGCCGCCCATTCCGAGGTGGCGTTGGTGGCAGCGCCCCACCAGATGCGCTCGCGCAGGCCTTCAGAATGCGGCTCGAGCCGAAGCAGGCCGGGCGGGTTGGGGAACATTGGCCGTGGATTGGGCTGGGCGAAGCCTTGGCCGCGCAGCGTGTCGAGAAAAACCTCGGCGTGATGCCGCGCCATGTCGGCGTCGCTTTTGCCTTCCTGCGGCTGGTAGCCGAAATAGCGCCAGCCATCGATCACCTGTTCGGGCGAGCCACGGCTGATGCCGAGCTGCAGCCGGCCGCCGGCGATGATGTCGGCTGCCCCCGCATCCTCGGCCATGTAGAGCGGATTCTCATAGCGCATGTCGATGACCGCCGTGCCGATCTCGATGCGGCTGGTCTTGGCGCCCACCGCCGCCAGCAGCGGGAACGGCGAAGCGATCTGGCGGGCGAAATGATGCACCCGGAAATAGGCGCCGTCAGCGCCCAATTGCTCGGCCGCGACGGCGAGATCGATGGATTGCAGCAGCGCGTCGGAAGCCGAGCGCACCTGCGATTGCGACGAGGGCGTCCAGTGCCCGAATGACAGAAAACCGATTTTTTTCATGGACCTGAAGTATATGCGGGCGGCACATGCTTCAATGCCAAAACAGCGGGGTTACACACCGTCACCTTGCGCCATACTCTGGGGTTGAAGGCCGTGGAGGGTGGAATGCTGAAGGGGACGCGTATCGTCGAGATCGAGGCGCTCGGGCCGGCGCCCTTCGCCGGCATGTTGCTCGCCGATCTCGGCGCCGATGTCATCGTCGTCCACCGCAAGCAGGCGCCCATGCCGGGCCTGCCCGAACGCTCGCTGCTCGATCGCGGCAAGCGCTCCATCGCGCTCGACCTCAGGGATGCCGGCGATGTCGCCGTGCTGATGCACCTCATCGCCACCGCAGACGGCCTGATCGAGGGATTCCGGCCCGGCGTCATGGAGCGCCTCGGCCTCGGCCCGGATGCCTGCCTGGCGGTCAGCCCAAAGCTGGTCTACGGCCGCATGACCGGCTGGGGCCAGCATGGCCCCCTCGCCCGCACCGCCGGGCATGACATGAACTATACCGGCGTGTCGGGCGCGCTCTGGTACGCCTCCTTGCCGGGCGAGCCGCCCATGGCGCCGCCGACGCTTACCGGCGACATAGGCGGCGGCGCGCTCTATCTGGTGATCGGCATGCTGGCCGGCATCATGAATGCGCGGGCCGGCGGCCCGGGCACCGTGGTCGACGCGGCCATCGTCGACGGCTCGGCCCACATGATGAACCTGCTGATGGTGCTCGGCCAGTCCGGCGGGCTCGTCGCCGAACGCGGCCAAAGCCTTCTCGACGGACCGCATTGGTGCCGCGTCTACCGCACCGCCGATGACGGTTTCATCAGCGTCCAGTGCATCGAGCCGAAATTCTATACGCTGTTTCTCGACCGGCTCGGCCTCGCCGCCGATCCGCACTTCGCCAAGCAATTCGACCGCGATCTCTGGCCGGAGCTCGGCAGCCGGCTGGCGGCGATCTTTGCAGCTAAACCGCGCGACGAATGGACCAGCCTGTTCGAAGGCTCGGATGCCTGCGTCTCCCCGGTGCTCAATCCATGGGAAGCAGCCCAGCATCCGCACATGGCCGCGCGCGGCTCGTGGCTGGCGGTGGACGGCGTCCTGCAGGCAGCCGCCGCTCCGCGCTTTTCCGGATGGGCGCAAAAGAGGCCGGCGAAAGGTCCCGCGCGCGACGAACACGGCGCCGAGATTCGCGCAGAACTGGCGGATCCAGATACAAACCGTTGAAATCAGCCAGTTTCAGGCCGCTGAAAGTTGCCCCAGGTTGCCGGAAATTGGCGACAACTGGCTTGCGCTGCGCGGCCCAGCTATTTCCCGCAATGATGATCGTTGATCTTGTTCAACGCGTTCGCATCCGGCCCGACCCGGTGGTAGGAGCAGGCGCCCGCCGCCGTCGTGAACAGCTGCTGGTCGTAGTAGCGCGGACCGCCGAACAGGAAGCCGATGAAATCGTCATCGGCGGGAACGTAGCGATCCGGCTCGGCCTGGTGGTGGCGATGCCTGGACCCGGCGAATGCCGAAATTGACACGCCGCAGGCCATCGCCACGGCAAGAGCGCAGATCGCAAACCGTTTCGTCGTCATCGGCAACACCCTCCTGGCCGTTCGCATGTCCTATATAGGCAAAAATCACCAACCGAACAAAGGTTCCCTGGCACCGGTTTGCCTGCCCCTCGATTTGCATGCCCGCCGGGGCAAACTGCGCAGCGCATCACCCCCCCACACGCGCCAGGGTGTGTCGATTATTCAGGTCAGGCCGAGTCGAGAAAGGTAGCTTCCGAGAACCGGAGCGGAGCGTACTTACAGTACGTGAGCACCGGAAGCGCAGGAAGCTGCCGTTCGCAGGCCGGCCTCACCTGAATATCAGTCGGTCTGGATCCAGACTGACTTGGTCTCCAGATACTCATGCAGATGCTCCATGCCGCCTTCGCGGCCATAGCCGGACATCTTCATGCCGCCGAACGGCACCGCCGGGTCGATGGCGTGGTACATGTTGACCCAGACCGAGCCGGCTTTGATGCGGCGCGCCAGCTTGTGCGCGGTGCCGAGATGCGTGGTGAAGATGCCTGCGGCGAGCCCATAGGGCGTCGCATTGGCGCGCGCCACGGCCTCATCGAGCGTGTCGAAGGGCATGGCGGAAATGACCGGCCCGAAAATTTCTTCGCGCGCGATGGTCATCTTGTCCGATACAGCACCGAAGACGGTCGGCGCAATGAAGTTGCCGCCATCATAGAGCGCGCCCGTCAGCCGCGAGCCGCCGGCGACCAGTTTCGCGCCCTCGTCGCTGCCGGCCTTGATATAGCCCTCCACCTTGCCGGCCTGCCTGGCATTGATCAGCGGCCCGATTTCGGTCTCCGCCTCGATGCCGTGGCCGATGCGCAGCCTGCCGGCGAATTCCGCGACGCGGCGCACGAACTCGTCGTGGATTTCGCGCGCCACGAACAGGCGCGAGCCGGCGATGCAGATTTGGCCCGAATGCACGAACACCGCCATCGCCGCGACCGGAACGGCCTTGTCGATGTCGGCGTCGCGGCAGACGATGATCGGCGACTTGCCGCCGAGTTCCAGCGAAACCCGTTTGAGGTTGGCCACACCCGCCCGCGCGATCGCTTGTCCGGTCAGCGTCGAGCCGGTGAAGACGATCTTGTTGACGTCGGGATGCTCGGCGAGCCGCGCGCCGGCCTCGGCTCCGGTGCCGGTGACGATGTTGACGACGCCGTCAGGCACGCCGGCTTCCTGCATTAGACGCGCGATCAGCAGCGGCGTCAGCGACGCCTCCTCCGAGGGCTTCAGCACGATGGTGCAGCCAGTGGCGAGCGCCGGCGCGATCTTCCAGATCGAGGCGGCGGTCGGCGCGTTCCAGGGAATGATCGCGCCGACGACACCGACAGGCTCGCGCCGGGTGAAGGAGACGATCTCGCCAGGGATCGAATTGTCGATGGATTCGCCATGCAGCGCCGTCGCCATGCCGCCATAGAAGCGCAGCATGCCGATGACGCGGCGCCGGTTGGCCAGCGTGCGGGTGATCGGCAGCCCCATGTCGAGCGTGTCGGAGACGCTGAGCTCTTCCCAATGCGTCTCGAACAGATCGGCGATGCGCAACAGCACGCATTGCCGCTCATAGGGCGAGAATTTCGACCACGGCCCTTCGAAGGCGGCGCGTGCGGCGGCCACCGCAGCGTCGACATCGGCCGTCCCGCCGCGCGGCACCGTGGCCAGCACCTCTCCTGTCGCGGGGTTCAGCGCCTGCATCTCCTGGCCGGACTGCGCCGCGACCCACTTGCCGCCGATGAACATCGGCCGGAATTCGCCATGGTAAAGCGTCGTGGCCTTCGCCCTCGGGTCGAAGTTCAGCGTCATCCCTTCCTCCTACGAATTCCGCCGCGACTATTACTCCCGGCGCGGTCGACCTCAACAAGGAAAGATGAGCTTGGGCTCCATGCCGGCGGCGACGAGCACCGCAAACGTCGCCCGAGCGGCTGTCGGAAGCCGGCGCCAGGCACCCGCTCGCATGGCGAAAGAAGGAGGTTCAGTCGAAGAAGCCCGCATCCTCTTCGCTGAGATACTTCTTGGCCGCTTCCGCGTCGATATCGAGCCCCAGGCCCGGCGCTTCCAGCAGGTCCACCATGCTATCCCTGACGATCTGCGCCGGTAGGCCGATCACCAGATCCTCCCACCACGGGTCCGAGGCGCTGGGATATTCGAACGCCACATAATTGGCCGGCAAGGTGGCGCAGACATTGATCAGCGCGCCGAGGCCGAGCAGGCCGTTCGCGGTGCCGTGCGGCGCCATCAGGATCGAGTGCATGTAGGCGTGCTCGGCGACCCATTTGAGTTCGGCGATGCCGCCGATATCGGCCGGATCGGGGCCGATGACCCGCACCGCCTGCGTCTCGATCAGTTCCTTGAAATTGTGCCTGAGGTAGATCTGCTCGCCGGTATGGATCGGCGTCGAGGTGGAGGTGGTCAGCTCGCGATAGGCCTGCGGATTGACCCACGGCACATAGTCGCCGGTCAGCATGTCCTCCAGCCACATCAGATTGTACTTCTCGACCGCCCGGGCGAACTTGATCGCATCGGGCAGCATCCAGCCCGGGCCGCAGTCGAGCGCCAGGCTGACCTTGTCGCCCAGCACCTCCTTCATCGCGATCACGCAGTCGAGCATGTGATTGAAGCCGCGCTCGCTGATCACGCCCTGATCCATGGCGCCGTGATAACCGGCCTTCTTCTGCGTCACGCCGTAATGGAAGCCCTCGATGCTGTCCTTCATGTTGGAGTGGAACGAGATTCCCTGCTTGACCATGAAGAAGTTCTGCGGCTGCTCCATCATCCATTTGACGTCGGCGGCGTAATCCTCCGGCCGGTCGCCGGCGCGTTTCCGGCGGATCGAGCCGTTGTAGACGCGCACCTTGTCGCGCACCTTGCCGCCAAGCAGTTTATAGACCGGCACGCCCGCCGCCTTCCCGGCGATATCCCATAAGGCGTGCTCGATGGCGGAGACGGCGGCGCCATAAGGCTTGAACGAGCCGCGCTGGCGGATCTTCAGCATCACCCGCTCGACGTCGGTCGGATCCTCGCCGATCAACGCCTCGCGGAAATGCAGCACAAACGGCTTGAGGTAGGTCTTTGTGAACTCGACCTCGCCAAGGCCATGGAGGCCTTCATCCGTGATGATGCGGACGATCGGGTGCTTGCCGATGACGGCGCAGCGCAGGTCGGTGATCTTCATGGCGCAGTCCTATTTCACAGACGAGAAAGCTGTCGGCGTGAGCAGCTGGCTGCTGATATTGGCAACGATCTGCCCGTCGCGCTCCGACTCGTCGCGGGCCTTGTGCCATGCCGGATCGGTGACGAAAGCCGCCCATTTCGCCTCACGCTCGGCCAGCGATTCCCAGGCGATGAAATAGGTGAGGCGATTGCTGTTTTCGCCGATCGCCGTGGTGAAAAACCCAGCTTGGCGGATGCCATGCCTCTCCCAGATGGCCAGCGTTTGCTCGGAAAAGCGCTTGAGCAAAGCCGGCAGCCTGCCCGGCAGGCAGTCATAGATACGCAGTTCGTAGATCATGGTTTCGTCCGTTCCTTCTTCGCCTCTCCCTTGGGAGAGGTCGACACCAATGGTCGGTCGTAGGCCCTGTGAGCCTGAGGGGAATGATGGCAGGGGGCCTGGGCTAACTCCAGGTCCGGTCCCAGCTATATTCATTGTCCCAATGCTCGGTGGATTGCCATATCCCCGTGACACCGGGCTGCAGATGCTGGCCGATCACCTCGTCGACCACATCATCTATGCCCAGCCCAGGTCTGTCGGACACGGTGATGAAGCCGTCCTTGACGAGCGGCTTGGGCAGGCCGGTGACGATATCGTCCCACCAGTCGACATCGGCGGAGTGGTATTCGAGCGCCATGAAGTTCTCCGTCGCGGTCGCGACATGCGCGGCGGCCATCGCGGCGATCGGACTTTCGGCCATATGGATCGCCATGGCGACACCGTGATCCTGCGCCATGTCGCCGATCTTCTTGGTCTCGAGAATGCCCCCGCTGGTGAGCAGGTCCGGGTGGATGACCGAGAGGCCGCTCTTGAGCAGCGGCTCGAAGCCTTCCTTGAGGTAGATGTCCTCGCCGGTGCAGATCGGCACCGTGGTGGCCTGCTGCAATAGCCGGAACTGTTCGGTATATTGCCAGGGGATCACATCCTCCAGCCAGGCCGGAACGTATTTCTCGATACGGCGCGACAGGCGTATGCCGTCCTGCAGCGAGATGTGGCCGACATGGTCGATGGCGAGCGGGATCTCATACCCGATCACCTCGCGAACCTCGTGGATGTACTCCTCGAGCAGATCGATCCCCTTTTCGGTGAAATGCAGGCCGGTGAACGGGTGCTGCACGTTCTGCGCGTCGTAGGCGAGATTGCGGGCCTTGCGCTCCTCAAGCGTGCCGCCACGGCCGCGTGGATTGGCATGAAACCCGTCGAGCGCTCCGGCTGGCGCGGACACGGCGCCCGGGACATGGGCGATCTGCATCAAGCCCAGATCCATCTTGAGGAAGGTGAAACCGCGATCCATGCGCTGCTTGAGGCGCTTTCCGGTTTCGGTGCCGCTCGGTTTCTCGGCGTCGGTGTCGCAATAGACGCGCACCTGATCGCGGAACTTGCCGCCGAGCATCTGGTAGATGGGGACGCCATAGGCCTTGCCGGCGAGATCCCACAGCGCGATCTCGACCGCCGACACGCCGCCGCCTTGCCGGCCGTGCCCGCCGAACTGCTTGATGCGGCGAAACAGGCGATCGATATCGCAAGGGTTCTCGCCAAGCAGCCGGCTTTTCAGCATCAACGCGAAGGTGGCGCTGGCGCCGTCACGCACCTCGCCGAGCCCGACGATGCCCTGGTTGGTGTAGATCTTGAGCAGCGCCGAGGTGAATGGCGCGCCGACGATTTCGGCCACCCGCATGTCGGTGATGCGAAGGTCGGATGGCTTGGAATTCGTGTTGACCCGATTGAGAGCCTCGCCGGCTCCACCCGTCTTTGGCATGATCTATCCTCGTTCTGGTCGGGGGCTTGCGCCGCGAACGCCGCCCGGCATTGAGCGTTGCTAGCTCAGCTCGATCTCGTGGGCTTGCAGGTAATCGCGGTTCATCTCGACACCGAGACCAGGCTTCGACGTCAGCTTGAGGCTGCCGTTCGAAACGTCGAGCGGTTTGTCGATGAGATGATCGTATTTGCCCAGGTTCCATTCCGACGTTTCGAGCTTGTAGAAGTTCGGAACGGTCATCATCACCTGCGCCCCCGCGACCACGTTGATCGGCCCCGCGGCGTCATGCGGCGAGACCGGGATGTAGTAGGCTTCGCACAGGGCGGAAATCTTCTTGAGTTCGGTAATGCCGCCGGTCCAGGTGACGTCAGGCATGATGTAGTCAGCGAGCTTGTTCTCGAGCACCGGCACGAAATCCCATTTCGTGTGGCCGCGCTCGCCCCATGAGATTGGAGCACTAACCTTGTCACGCACCTGCTTGAGCGCGTTGAGGCTTTCGGGCGGACAGGGCTCCTCGAACCAGTCGATCTGGCCGGCTTCCTCCAGGCTGCGGCAGAGGCGAATGGCGGTGGGAACGTCGAAGCGGCCATGCGCATCGATGAGGATGTCGACGTCAGGACCCGCCGTTTCGCGGATCAGCGCCGTGAGTTCGGCCGCTTCGCGCTCGTCCTTGCGGGTCATGCTGCCATCGAGGTAGCCGTCCCGCTGCTCGCGCGACAGCCCATCGGGGCCGCGGCCCTGATGCGGAAAAGGGTCGAACTTGAGCCCTGTGTGCCCGGACTCGACGATGTCCCTGATTTCGCGGACCACAGCCTCCTTGCTGGTGAACTTGGCCTGGTTGGGATGGGTGTAGAGCGCGATTTCCTCGCGCACCGGACCACCAAGCAACTCGTAGATCGGCTTGCCGAGGACTTTGCCACGGATGTCCCAGAGGGCTATGTCGATGGCGCTCACGCATTCGACGGCGGCGCCGCGGCTGCCCATATAGGTGAAGCTGCGGAAAATCTTGTGCCACAGCTGCTCGATGCGCGCCGGGTCCTCGCCGGTCACGGAGGCACCGATCTGTCGCAGGATCGTGCAGAGCGCACGGTTGGCAAGCTTCGTCGTGGTGGTGATCTCCCCCCAGCCGCTCACGCCTTCGTCGGTCGTCACTTCAACGAACAGGTACTCCCCCCAATAGGAAGCATCGGATTTGATCAGCCACGGCCGAATGCTCGTGATTTTCATCTCTCAACTATCCTCATCTGGATGACCTAAAGAGCGGTGTTCCGGGCCGATTGATCTACCCTGCCCGCGCGGCGTTGCGCGCGCGCATGTGTTCAAGGACATGCCTCCCGGAGCCCTCGACATGGCGCGCAATGAGTTCGGCTGCCTCGTCGGCATTTCCCGCCTTTACATACGCGATGAGCTCGCGGTGCTCGCGGATGATGGCGGCACGCCGGGCGAGCGTGAAATTGAAACGACGGCTCACGGCGCGCAGCACTTCGCGATGTTTCCACCAAAGCTCGGCGGCATGGCGGTTGTAGTGCCTCTGGTACATCACGGTGTGAAAAGCGGTGTCCAGCTCGCTGTGCCTGAACGTGTCGGCAAAATTGTTCTCTTCGATCAGACCTTGAAGACGTTCGAGTTCGGCGATGTCCTCGTCGGTGGCCATGCTCACGAACCATCGCGTCAGGGCCGGCTCGATCAGCACACCGATCTCGTAGATATCGCGGACAAAATCCTGATCTATGGGCCGCACGCGTGCCCCGCGATTGGGCAGAAAGGTGACAAAGCCTTCGCCGCGCAACAGTTGCAGGGCCTCGCGCACGGGATTGGTCGAGGTGCCGTGACGCCGGGCCAGATCGGTGACCACCAGACGCTCGTTGGCGGCGAGCCGGCCCTCGATGATGTCCTCCCTGATCAGCTCATAAAGCGAGGCGCCCTCGCTCGAGGCGCCGAGAGGATCGATCCCCTCGGGTGGCTCTGCTTTAAATTCCCGCGTGTCGGCCAAGGCCGGCTCCCCCTTCCATGAATACACACCTTTCTCGATATCACGCACGATTTCCATAAACAATGTACGATTTGTTGCGTTGACAGCCAATCTGCGATCTGAAAACGTATAAATTGCTCGAAGGGATACATTTGAGGAGATGTCCCCGCGACCGACGAGTAAGGCCGCTCGCCTCGATGCAGAGCGGCATGGGAGAGAAACCTGGAGGATACCTATGACGAGGATCACACTCGGCGGTGCCGTCCTGCGCGGCACTGTCTCCACTGCATTGATCGCATCGTTGATGTCCGCACCGGCTCTGGGCGCGGCGCCGGTCGACTTGAGCAAGTGGTCGCCGGAATATGTGCGCTCCATTGCGGGCACGCAGGAATTTGACACGGCCGCCGATTGCGGCAAGGTCACCCCGCTCGACTACAAAGGGCGACTGACCTTCTGGTATCAGGGCGTGTTCGAGGGCGACCCCGATCTCTTGCGCCAGTACTACAAGGATTTCTTCGAGACCTTCCGCAAGACCTATCCGAACATCCAGCTCGAGGAACAGGCCCTCACCTACAACGATCTCCTGGACAAATTCCGCACGGCGCTCCTTGGCAATGCGGCGCCGATGGCGGTCCGCCTGCAAATCCTGGGTGGCACCGAGTTCGCTTCAAAGGGCTATCTGCAGCCGCTCAAGCCCGAGGATGTAGGGTATTCGGCGGATGATTTCTGGCCCGGCGCCATGAAAGCCGTGACCTGGGACGGCGTGACCTACGGCATTCCAACCAACAATGAGACGATGGCGTTCATCTGGAACGCCGATATCTTCAAGCGCGCGGGCCTCGATCCGGACAAGGCTCCGGCAACCTGGGACGACGTCGTCAAGTATTCCAAGCAGATCCATGACAAGCTCGGCATTGCCGGTTACGGCCTTGTGGCCCGCAAGAATGCCGGCAATACCCCGTACCGCTTCATGCCTCAGTTGTGGGCCTATGGCGGCGGCGTCTTCGACGAAACCTCGGCGAACCCGACCTATCAGCAGATCGAGCTCGACAGCCCGCAGAGCAAGGCCGCGCTGCAAGCCTCTTACGACATGTATGTCCGCGACAAGTCGGTTCCGGTCTCGGCACTCACCAACCAGCAGGCCGACAACCAGCCGCTGTTCCTCGCCGGCCAGCTCGGCATGATGATCTCGCACCCGTCCGACTACAATGTCATGCTCGACCTGCAGAAGAAGGCGACCGGCACCGACAAGGACAAGGCGCAGACCGTCATTGACAACATGCGCTACGGCCTGATCCCGACCGGCCCTGATGGCAGGCGCGCCGTCGTCTTCGGCGGCTCGAACATTCACATCCTGAAGCCCGAATATGTCGAGGGCGGCAAGGTGGACGAACCGGCCGCGAAGGCTATCATCTGCATGTGGACCAGCCCGGAATGGTCGCTGAAGATGGCCTCTGCCGGCTCGAACCCGGGCAATCTCAACGGCTTCAAGACCAAATGGATGAAAGAGCGTCTGGACAGCATCAAGTTCCTCGATGTCACGACCTCGATGTTGCCATACGGCATCCCGTTCCCGGCGCTGCCGCAATCTCCCGAGATCATGAACATCATCATCCCGGACATGCTGCAGAATGCCCTGACTGGAGCGATGACCGTCGATCAGGCAGCGGACGACGCGGCCAAGAAGGTGAAAGACCTGATGGGCGGACTCTAGTCCGAGCCTGACCTGCGATCCTGACCGGCTGCCCCAAGGGTCAGCCGGTTCGTTCCGACGAACAAGGGCACGCCAAAGTGACGATCGTGACCGGCAAGACCGAGGCTCGCCGAAGATTGCAACCCGGTAAATCCGGTGTGCTGCGCAAGATCTGGGAGCATCGCGCTGACTATGCGTACGTGCTGCCCGCGATCGCCGTGATGCTCGTCGTCATCGCCTATCCGATCTACTACACGATCGAGCTGTCGTTCTTTAATACGCCGCCTGGCCTGCAGCTCCGCGACAAGACCTTCGTCGGCTTCAACAATTACACCGCCATCCTCACCAGTGCGGTGTTCTGGAAGGTCACCTGGAACACGCTGATCTGGACGGTGGGGTCCACCGGCATCTCCTTCGTCCTGGGGTTTGCCGCCGCGCTGGCGCTCCACCGTGACTTTTTCGGCCGTGGTGTGCTGCGCGCCATCCTGATCATTCCCTGGGTCATCAGCGCGGTCGCCGCCTCCTATATCTGGAAGTGGATCTACCACTCGGACTTTGGCATCATCGGCGCGGTGCTGGTCGGCCTCGGACTGGCCGACCGGCCGCCGAATTTCATCGACAGCGTCTCGACGGTGCTGCCCTCCCTTATCGTCGTCAACATCTGGCGCGAATTTCCGTTTGCCATGATCATGATGATGGCCGGCCTGCAGACGGTCCCCGACCAGTTGCTGCGCGCCGCCAAAGTCGACGGGGCCAATGCGTGGCAGCGCTTCTGGCACGTCACCTTCCCGCATTTGAGAAACGTCTCGACCGTGACGATCCTGCTGCTGGCGGTCGCCAACTTCAACTCCTTCATCATCCCCTGGATCATGACCGGCGGCGGTCCGTCGAACGCATCGCATATCTGGATCACCCACATCTATGAGCTCGCCTTCGGCCGGCAGCGCTGGGGGGTGGCGTCGGCCTACTCGGTGCTGCTGTTCATCATCCTGATGACGTTCGGCTACTTCTACGTCCGCGCGCTAAGCGGCAACGACAGGAAGGATGGCAGCGCATGAGCACGATTGCCGAGACAGCCGCTCGAGGCCAGGCCCGTCGCCGCCTGCGCTTCGACGGATGGCGGTGGGGCGGACGCATCTTCCTCGTGTTCATGCTGCTTTACACCGCGTTGCCGATGGTCTGGATGCTGCTCACCTCGATCAAGTCCGGCTTCGCCGCGATGCAATTCCCGCCGCAATGGTGGCCTGACCAGCCGACCCTTGCCAGCTACCAGAAGCTGCTCGATCCGCAGAACAGCGTCGGCCAGGACTTCCTCCGCTTCTTCTGGAACAGCCTTTTCGTCTCCACCGCCACCACTGTCCTCTCGGTGATCGTGGCGGTTCCGGCGGCCTACGCGTTTTCGCGCTTCACCTTCCCGGGCCGGAACTTCCTGTTCTTCACCGTCCTGCTGCGCAACATGTTCCCGGCGGTGATCTTTCTCGTGCCGCTGTTCATCCTGATGCGCGCGATCGGGCTGGTGAACACGCATGGCTCGCTCGTTCTCACCTACCTCACCTTCGGCCTTCCGCTGGCGATCTGGCTGCTCAAGGGCTTCTACGACAACATCCCGGTGCAGCTCGAGCAGGCGGCGCGAATCGATGGCGCAACGCGGTTCCAGGCCTTCATCCTGATCGTGATGCCGCTCTCGACGCCGGGCATCATCGCCACGGCGATCTATTCCTTCATCGGTGCGTGGAACGAGTACATCTACGCCTACACCTTCCTCTCCAAGAACGAACAGCTGACGCTGCCGGTCGGCATCCAGCGCTTCTTCTCGGAAAACACGACGGACTTTCCGGGCCTGATGGCGGCCAGTTTCATCATGAGCGTGCCCGTCGTGGTGCTGTTCCTCGTCCTGCAACGATACTTCGTACGCGCCCTTACAGAAGGCGCGGTCAAGCATTAGGGAGTTGCCGATGGCCCATGTGGTCCTCAAAGATCTCGTCAAGACCTATGGCAGCTTCAAAGCCGTCAACGAGGTCTCGCTGACGGTCAATGATGGTGAGTTCGTCGCGCTCGTCGGCCCCTCGGGCTGCGGCAAGACGACAACGCTCAATCTCATTGCCGGGCTGATCCCGATCACATCGGGCGACATCGTCATCGGCGACCAGGTGGTCAACGATCTCGACCCCAAGGACCGGGACATCGCAATGGTGTTCCAGAACTACGCGCTCTATCCGCAAAAGTCGGTCTATATGAACCTCGCCTTCCCGCTGCAGATGCGCAAGCTGCCCAAGGCCGAGATCGACAAGAAGGTCCGCGAAGCGGCGCGTGTGCTCGACATGACGCAGTTGCTCGAGCGCAAGCCGCGCGAACTTTCGGGCGGTCAACAGCAGCGCGTGGCGCTTGGCCGGGCGCTTGTTCGAGACCCCGCGGTGTTCCTGATGGACGAACCGCTGTCCAATCTCGACGCCAAGCTGCGCGTCCAGATGCGCTCCGAAATCAAGCGATTCCATCAGGACCTCAAGGCGACGATCGTCTATGTGACGCACGACCAGCTCGAGGCCGTGACCATGGCGGACAGGATGGCTGTGATGAACGGCGGCTTTCTGCAGCAATATGATTCGCCGGCGCAGGTTTTCGCGCATCCCGCCAACATGTTCGTCGCCAGCTTCGTCGGCAGCCCGGCGATGAGCCTTATTCCGCTGGAAGCATCGACGGCAAACGGCGACACCGTCCTGAAGAGCGCCGAAGGCTGGAGCCTCCAGCTGTCGCAACGCAACGCGCGCAAGGCCCAGAGCGCGACCACCAGGAAGGTCGTGCTCGGTGCGCGACACTCGACGATCAAACTCCACAAAAGCGCGGTCCCCGGCGCCATCCCGGCCAAGGCCTATACGGTGGAACCAACCGGAGACGTCACCTTCGTGCAGGCGCTCCTCTCCGGCGCCATCGTCAACATCAGCGTGTCCCCCAACATTGCCGTCAAACCTGACGAGCAGATCTGGCTCGAGTTCGACCAGGAGCGGATGCACCTGTTCGACGGCGAAACTGAAATGGCACTCGAGGCCGCCTGAGACAGGCGATTGGGATGTGGGCGTGGATGACGACGAAGCTCAAGATCACGGCGATCAAGCCCTACCCGGTGTGGGTGGGAACGCGCAACCAGATGCTGGTGAAGGTCGAGACCGACCAGGGCATATTCGGCTGGGGCGAGAGCGGCTTGAGCGGCCGCGAAAGGGCCGTGACCGGCGCGGTCGAGCACTATCGCGAATTCCTCATCGGCCGCGATCCCCTGCAGATCGGCCGGATCTGGCAAGAGGCCTATCGCAGCCAGTATTTCGAAGGCGGGCGCGTTCTGCAGGCGGCGATTTCCGCCATCGACATCGCGCTTCATGACATCAAGGGCAAGGCGCTGGGGGTGCCGGTCTACGAACTGCTCGGCGGCAAGCAGCGTGACCGCATCCCCACCTTCGCTTCGACCGGTGACGAGGCCGAGGGCGATGTCGCCATCGAACGGGCCCGCGAGCTGTACAAGCAGGGCTGGCAGGCGATCCGCTTCTTCCCCGCCGGGCAAAGCAGCAAGGACATTTTCGAGCCGCGCGAGTCGATCGGCGTGACCGCCCGGATGCTGAACAAGGCCCGCGAGGCGCTGGGCGACGAGGTCGTCCTCGGCATCGACTATCATCATCGGCTGTCGGTGGCCGAGGCGGCGAGCTTCTGCAACAAGCTCGGCCGCGGCGTGCTCGATTTCCTCGAGGAGCCGATACGCGACGAAACCCCGGAAGCCTACGAATCCCTGCGCACGATGACCGACATCCCGTTCGCCATCGGCGAGGAATTTGCCAGCAAGTGGCAGTTCCTGCCCTACATCGAGCGCGGCATCCATCAGTTCAACCGGCTCGATGTCTGCAATGTCGGCGGGCTCACCGAAGCGATGAAGGTCGCCGGCTGGAGCGAGGCGCACTATGTCGACCTGATGCCGCACAATCCGCTGGGCCCGGTGTGCACGGCCGCGACCGTGCATCTCGCCGCCGCGGTCCCCAATTTCGCCTGGCTCGAGACCAGGGTGCCCGAAAGGAAGCTGGGCTTCGACAGTTCCGAGTTCTTCCCCGTGCAACCACAACTCGACGGCCCCGCCTATCCGGTCGGCGATCTGCCGGGGCTCGGCGTCGAGGTCAACGAGGCGGCGATCCAGGCGCAGAGTTTCCGTTTCTGGGAGGCACCCCACCTCAAGCGCCGCGACGGTTCTGTCACCAACTGGTAGTTCAATTTCAACCGGAGTCCACCATGACGCATACCTCCGACATCATTCGGCCGCCCAAGGACCTGATCGAGGGATTGAGGGAGATCGGTGCCGCGACCGTTGCGGGCACGCTCGGCCATATGGGCTTCCGCAATCCCCACATGGTCGGTCCGGTGGCGCAGAATCACGGCAAGTCGATCGTCGGGCCGGCGCTGACGCTGCAATTCCTGCCGCAGCGGCCGGATCTCTTCAACGAGGGCGAATATGCCGACCCGGAGACGCAACTGCACCGGCACGTGCTTTATCATGCCCAGGAAGGCGACGTGGTCGTGGTCGACGCGCGCGGCGATATGAGCTCGGGTGTCTTCGGCGACATGATGTCGACCTACTTCAAGGGCAGAGGCGGCGCGGGCATCGTCATTGACGGATGCATGCGCGACAGGCCCAATGTCGAGAAGCTCGACCTGCCGCTTTGGCTGCGCGGCTGGACGCCCAACTATCATGTTCAGACCAGCATTTACCCCAATGCCGTCAACGTTCCGATTGCCTGCGGCGGTGTCGCGGTGATCCCCGGCGACATCATCGTTGCCGACGATGACGGCGTCGTGGTGGTTCCCGTCGCCATGGCCGCAAAGGTCATCGAAGAAGCAAAGACACATCACGATTGGGAAGAGTTCTCGCGAGAGAAGCTTATGCAGGGCGCTCCTTTGCAACGCTATTATCCGCTGCATGACGACGCCCGCGCAGAATACGAGGCGTGGCGCAAAGCAAACGGCTTGGGGAACCCGAACTAGCGCAGGGATCACCCGCGGCGGGTGGCAGCCCTTTCCGGCGGCGCGATGGCCTCTCGCCGCAGCGTCGCGCGATATTTTGAGCCTGCCTCGGCTACGGGCGGGCTCAAAGAAAACGTGACGAATCGAGCAGCTCGGCCACGCCGTCCAGTTCCTTGTGCAGGCGATGCCAGCGACGGTCGAGATAGACCAGCGAATGCGCCTCCGGAGGGACCTCGTCCGGCTGGACGTCTCCTTCCAGCAGCTCCGCCGCGACCAGCGTCGCGCCCTCGATCGGCAGCAGGCCGAGCCGGCGCGCGCGGAACCAGGTCGAAACGCCGGTATAGCGCGGCTCGCCCGTCGGCAGCCGTGCCCAGGCGCCCCCGGGCGGAAAGCGTTCCGCGCCGCTCGATGCGCAGAGTTGCGCCAGGTCGATATCGGTGAAGCGGAGCAGGTGGATCACCATGGTCTCGGCCCGCAGCAGGGGCTCGGACGAGGTCGATTTCATCGAAAGCGAGAAGGCGACGACCGGCGGCGCCGCACTCACCGAGATCAGCGAGGACACGGTCATCGCCACCGGCCTGTCGCCGGGGTCGGCCGTGATCACGGCGACACCCGCCGGATGGCGGCGAAAGGCTTCGCGGAAGGCGTTGGTCATCGGATGCGGCAAGCTCATCGACGTATCTCAGCTCCACTTTGAAAAGGAGGCCGGGCGGCGTCCCCCGCCCGGCCCTTCGGACTACTTCTTCTCGATCAGGTCGTAGAACTGCCAGACGCGGTCGCTCCACATGCCGCCGATATCGCGGCCGGCCGAGGTGACGATCGACGGCGCGATCGTGAAGTGGTTGGCCGCCACCATCATCTCGCGGAAGGTGCGCTGGATCACGCCGGCGCGCAGCGACGCGCCGCCGCCCGCGCGGTAGGCGAAGTTGCAGATATCGACGCCGACTTCGTGAATCTCGGACTTGGCCAGATGGACAAGGCTGATCTGTCGCGTCGACATCCTGTTGCCTGCCTCGACCGTCGCCTCGACGTCGCGCCAGGTTTCGAAGACAAAGGCGCGGGCGGCACGATAGCGGGCCTCGGCGCGGCCGTAGTCGTGCCAGAACTTCTCGCTCTCGCCGATCAGCCCGGCGCGGCCCGACTTCGAGCGGGCGAACTTGGCGATCTCGTCCAGCATCCGCCGGCCGGCACCCAGCGCCCAGCCGGTATGGCCGATGGCGGCGAGGCCCACGACACCGAGGCTGAAGAACTCCTTCTGGCGCAGCGGCGGCGCGGTCAGGATCGGGAAGACGAGATCATCGGCGATGAAGACGTCATCGGCCGCGTAGTCGATGCTGCCGGTGCCGCCAAGGCCCAGCACGTCCCAATTGCCGAGCTGCTTGTGCTCGGAGATCGGCGCATGGGCGCACATGACGATGACATTGCCGTTCTCGTCCTTGGCGGGCTTGCCGGCGCCGTCGTCGACGAAGGCGGCGCTGTGGCTGTAGGTGGCGTGGCTGAATCCACTGCCATAGCTCCACTTGCCGTTCAGCCGGTAGCCGCCGTCGACCTTCTTCAGCATGCCCAGCGGCGCGCCCTGCCCCGAGAAGCGGTTGTCGGTGCCCGGCGCGAAAAGCCGCGCGACCGCACTGTCAGGCAGGAAGGCCGCCGACATCGCGCCGATGCAGCAATGCACCATCGAAACCCAGCCCGCCGCACCCGAATGCCAGGTGATCGCCTCGATCAGTTCAAGGCCCTGCGTGGGTGGCAACTGCGCGCCGCCAAGGCTTTCGGCGGCGAAGATATGCGACATGCGCAGCGGCTTCAGCGCCTCGAAACTAGCCTGGGTCAGTTCGCCGCTCTCCTCGTCGGCGGCGGCATTGGCTTCCAGGATCGGCCCGATCTCCGCGATCTTCTTCAGCAGGTCGCGATGGTCGACGGTCGTTCCCCAAGAGCCATGCTTGATGGGTTTGTTCATCGTTTTCTCCTCCTTGTTTGAAATGTGATCAGCCGGCGAGGAAGTCGCCGATCTTGCTCAGCGTTTCGGGTTTTTCCTGCATGACGAAATGGCCGGCATCCTCGACCAGGATCAGGCGTGCATCCGGGAGCGCCTCGACGAAGAGTGGCGCCTGGCCGGTGGGCAGCAGGCGGTCCTTGGTGCCCCAGACGACCAGCGCCGGATTGGTGATGCGCGCCAGGAAGCGGCGCAGATTCGGGTGGCCCATGCCGAATGGCGCCAGCAGGCGACCCAGCGTCTCGCCCTCACGGGCGCGATCGGCGCCGAAGGCCTCCGCAAAGGCCGGGTCCGAGCCGTCGGGGAAATAGCGCAACGCCACCGAGACGTCATGCGCCAGAAAGGCCGGCAGCTCCTGCGGCGCCACCGCGCCCAAATCCGTCGCCGGATGCGCGGGATCGTTGAGCCCGGCCGGCGCGACCAGCACCACCTTGTCGAAACGCTCGCGGGCAAGGCCAGCCAGCTCGGTCGCCATCCAGCCACCCATGGAAAAGCCGATGAGATGAGGCTTCTCCGGCAGGTCCAGGGCATCGAGCAGGTTCAGATAATGCAGAACCATGTCGGACATGCCAGCCACATGCGGCGCGGCACCCGAAAAGCCGAAGCCCGGATGGCTGGGGCACAGAACGCGGAAACGGTCGGCGAGACCTGCTGCAAAGTCGAAACCTTCCAGCGTCGAGGCGCCGTGCAGGAACAGCACGGGCTTGCCCTTGCCGATGGCCTTCACCACCGTCTTTACGCCGCCGACATCGTATTCGAGCGTTTCGAACTGGACGGTCATTCTATTCCTCCTCAGACAAGGTCGGGCTGGATCAGCACTTTGCACTGCGTCGTGCGGCGGCGAAGGCTCTCGAAGACCTGCGGAACCGGCGACAGATCGATCCGGTCGGTGATCAGCGCCTGCGGCGCGAAAGGTCCGCCGCGCAGCGCATCGAGGGCGACGCCGAACTCGTTGCGCTGATGGAAGAAGACCGAAAACAGCAGGTTCACTTCTTTGGTCAGCGCGACGAACGGGTCCCATTCGTCGCCGCCGATGCACAGGCCGACGCCGACCACCGTGCCCTGCAGCCGGACGGCCTTGACCGCCGCGTCGATGAGGCCGCGCTTGCCGACGCATTCGAAGACGATATCGGGCGCGCCGCCGCAGAGATCGGCAAGGTTCGCGGCCAGCTTGTTGCCCGATAGCGCGAAACCGGTCGCGCCAAGCGCCAGCGCGCGGTCCCGCTGATGGCTGTGGATATCGGCCACGACCACGCACGACGCCCCCATCCGCCGCGCCCAGAAGGCGACGAGCAGGCCGATTGGTCCGGCGCCCAGGATCGCGACCCGGTCTCCCGGCTTCATGCCCGAGCGCACGATGCAATGCAGCGCGACCGAGAGCGGCTCGGCCAGCGCGCCATCCTCTATCGCCGCCTCTTCGTGCAGGACATGGCATTGGCGCGCGGCGACGGCCGCGTATTGCGCATAGCCGCCGCCAATCAGAACCATGTCGGGGCAGCGGCCTGGATCGCCGCGCCGGCAAGCCTGGCAGTGCCCGCAGCCGCGCATCGGCACGACGGCGACACGGTCACCGATCCGAAGGTCGGCCACCCGTGATCCCAGCGCGACGACGTCGCCGGCGAATTCATGGCCGAGGACGAAGCCTCCACCGATGCCGAAAGGCGCTGGATCCTCGGTGATGTGCAAGTCGCTGCCGCAGATGCCGCAAGCGGCGACACGCAGGACGACCTCGTCGGGCGCCGGGGTCGGGTCCGGCACCGTGCCGACGCGCAGCGGACTGCCGACCGTATCGAAGATGGCTGCTTTCATAGAACCCTCCCTCTCAGCGGTCCGGATCGACGAGCTTGCGTCGGATCGGGAACCATGGCGCATCCCACCGTTTCGAGATCAGGCCCCAGATGCCGGTGCGGGCGTAGAGCGCCACCAGCAGCGTCATCAGGCCGAGGACGACGAAATAGGTTGCGCCGTATTCACCGAACCAGCGGTCAGCGATGAAGAAGATCAGGGATCCGATCAGAACGCCCTCGATGGAGCCGATGCCGCCGACCATGACGATGAAGATCGCCACATTCGCCCACATCGGATCGAAGGCCGAACCCGGCGTGATCCGCAACTGCGCCATGAAGTAGATCGCGCCCGCAAGGCCGCAGCCGACCGCCGACGCGACGTAGACGAGGAAGCGCAGCTTTGCGACATTCACGCCTTGGCTGGCAGCCGCAACCGGATTGTCGCGCATGGCGATCAGCGCAAGGCCGAAGCGCGAGCGAAGCAGCCAGTAGCTGCCGCCCAGCGTGACCAGCAGCATGCCGGCGCAGAGCAGTGACATGGCGACATTGCGCTCGAAGGCCGAATAATCCTTCATCACGCGCAGCGACATGCCCGCGCCGGAATTGACCAGCGGCAGGTTCGAGGCGGTCAGCCGGAAGACCTCGGCCACCACCCATGTGCCGATCGAGAAATACGGACCGTCCAGGCGATGAAGCAAAAGGTAGATCGGCACGGCCAGCGCCGCCGGCACCAGCAGCGACAGGAAGACCGCCGCGAACGGATTGATGCCGTAGGTCTGCGCCAACACGAAAAGCGCGTAGCCGGCCGCGCCCATGAAGGCGTGCTGGCCCACCGAGACAAGGCCGGCATAGCCGGCGAGCAGGTTCCACATCTGCGCGACGGCGATGTAGCAGCATAACACCAGGATCGAGCGGATCGTACCGGTCGAGGCCCACCAAGGCATGGCCGCGACAGCGATCATCGCCAGCACCGCCAGCGTCATCGCGACGCGGCCAGACCGGGTCTGGCGCTGCACCAGCACCTCGGGCGCCTCAGCTTCCGTGTAGGGGATCGCGCTCATGCCAATGCCTTTCCGAACAGGCCCTGCGGGCGGGTCGCCAGCACGATCAGGAAGACGATGTGTCCGGCGAGCACGCCAAAGCCCGGATCGATGCGGAAGCCGATGGCCTGCGAGATGCCGAGGACCATCGAGCCAACGAAGGCGCCCCAAACCGTACCCATGCCGCCGATGATCACCGCCTCGAACGCGTAGATCAGTTGGGCCGGTCCATCGGCCGGCGCGACGGTCGACCGCAGCGCCTGGAAGACGGCTGCAAAGCCCAGGATGCCGACCGCCGCCGCCGTCGCCATCGCATAGACGGCGCGCGGGTTGATGCCGGTCATCGCCGCCGCCTCGACATCGGCCGACGCGGCGCGCAGCGCCCGGCCGAAGCGCGTGCGCTTCAACGTCAGATCGAGGCCCCAGGTCAGACCCGTGGCGACCGCCAGCACGATCAGCGGCAGCAGGCCGATATAGACGCTGCCGATCTCGATGGATTGGCTCTCGATCCCATGGCCGGGCAGCGACCGGCTGTTGGCGGACCAGATTTGCAGCATCAGGTTCTGCAGCGCGATCGACAGTCCGAAGGTCGCGATCAGCGAAGGCAGCGGATCGCTGCCCACAACCCGGTTCAGCACGGCCTTCTGCAGCACCCAGCCCATCAGCACCGCGAGCGGCACCAATACGATCAGCACAGGCAGCGGTCCCAGACCCCAGGCCGAGGCCATCGAGATGCCGATCAGCGACAGCAGGATCACCAGGTCGCCATGGCTGATGTTGACGATGCGCATGACACCGAACATCAGCGCCATGCCGAGCGCATACTGGGCATACATGCCGCCCAGCAGGATCCCCTGCACCAAGGCGTCAAACCACTCCATGGCCCGCTCCAAAATAGGCTTTGCCGATCTGCTCGCGCGTGATTTCGGCCGACCTGCCGGTCAGGGTCACGCGCCCCTCCAGCATGCAGTAGAGGCGATCCGAGGCGCTCCGGGCGAGGCCGACATCCTGTTCGACCACGATCATCGCCGTGCCGGTGGCACGGATTTCAGGCAGAGCGGCATAGATCTCGCGGATCACCTTGGGTGCAAGGCCGAGGCTGATCTCGTCGCAGAGCAGCACGCGCGGCTGGCACAGCAGCGCGCGGCCGATGGCCACCATCTGCTGCTGCCCGCCCGAGAGGCTCTGCACCTGCGTGCGGGCCTTCTCCTTGAGGATCGGGAACAGCTGGTGCAGCCGTGGCAGCGTCCATCCGCCCTTGGCGCCCATGCGCGCGGCCTGGTCGATGGCGACGCGCAGATTGTCCTCGACCGACATGCCGGTGAACAGGCGGCGGCCCTCCGGCACGATGGCGACGCCCTTCTGCACCATGCGGTCGGTCGCGGTGCTGCCGACAGGGTCGCCGTGCAGCCGCACCATCTCGCGTCCGACCGGGAGCAGGCCCATGATCGAACGCAGGAGGGTGGACTTGCCTGCCCCGTTGGCGCCGATCAGGGCCACGGCCTCACCCTGGTGCAGCTCGATGTCGATGCCGTAGAGCGCCTGGAAATCGCCATAGCGGGCCAAGAGCCCGTGGGTGGAAAGAACGGCCGTCATGCCTCGATCCCCATATAGACGCGCTGGACCTCGGGCAGCGCGATCACCTCGGCCGGCACGCCTTCGGCGATCTTCTCGCCGAAGTTCAGCACCAACAGCCGGTCGGCCACCGCCAGCAGCGCATGCAGCACGTGCTCGATCCAGACGATGGTGATGCCGCGGTCGCGGATGCGGCGCACCAGCGCCACCAGCGCTTTCGATTCATCGTCGGTCAGCCCGCCCGCGATCTCGTCCAGCAGCAGCAGCTTCGGATCCGACGCCAGCGCGCGCGCCAGTTCCAGCCGCTTGCGGTCGAGCAGCGTCAGGGCACCGGCCGAGACATTGGCCTTGTCGGAAAGCTCGCAATCGCGCAGCACCTGGGCGCAGAAGGCATAGCTTTGCTTCTCCGACCGGCCGCCGCCGAACGCGGCGGCGACCAGCAGGTTCTCGAAAGTGGTCATGCCGGAATAGGGACGCGGGATCTGATAGGTCCGTCCGATCCCCATCTGGCAGCGACGGAAGGGCGGCTCGCCGCGCAGCGCCGTGTCGCCGAGCTGGATCTCGCCGCCGGACGCCTTCAAATCGCCGCTGATCATGTTGAACAGCGTCGTCTTGCCCGCCCCGTTCGGGCCGAGGATGCCCAGCACCTCGCCCCGACGCACGTCGAAACTCACCTCATGCAGGACGCGGACGGCGCCGAAGGACTTCGACACGCCGCGCGCCGTCAGCAGGATTTCCCTATCCATCGATCCGTCCGCGTCCCTGCTCATGTCACCAGGCGATCGGCTTGATCGCCTGTTGCGGCGCGAAGAGCTGATTGACCGTGTTGTCGACGATCTTCAGGTCGTAGGGCCATTTCTCGCCCTTCACCCACTGGCCGCCGAAGATCGGCGTCTTGCAGATGTTCTTGTGCGCCGAACCGTCGAACTTGATATGGCCGACCAGCGTCTGCAGATCGGTGGCGACCAGCGCGTCGCGGTTGGCCGTCCGGTCGAGCGGATTGGAGGAGCGCTTCAATATGTCCAGCGCGACCTCGAGCAGGGCATGCGAATAACCCAGCGGCTGTGTCCACTGCCGCTTCGAATCAGCTTCCCATTGGCTGGCGATGTCGCTGCTGACCTGGCCAGTCAGCGACGACTTGAACGGGAAGGCGGGCGTCCACCAGACCTCGGAGGACATGCCGTTGCCGAGCGGACCCATCGCCTCGACGCCGCCCGGGAACAAGAGTGCTGCCGCCACCGTGACCGCCTTCGGCTTGAAGCCCTGCTGGTTGCACTGGGTGACGAAGGTCTTGAGATCGTCCGGATAAGTGATGCCGCCGATGATGTCGCAGCCCTGTTTCTTGAATTCGGATATCTGCGCGGAGAAGTCATTGGTGCGCGGCTGGAAATAGCCGGGCACGACGACCTCGTAGCCGGCCTTGCGGGTTGGTGCCGGCAGGCCGTATTCGTCATTGCCCCAGGTCTCGCCGTCGATGTTCTGGGGAAACAGCATCCCGACCTTCTTGTTGGTCTCCAGATGGTTCCAGAGCCCGACAAAGGTGTTCAGCGCTTCGTCGAGACCCCAGAAGAAATGGTAGGTCCAGTCGAAGGTCTGCTTGCCGCCGCCGCGCGGCATGATCACCGCTTGCCAGGGCGCGCCCGAGGAGATGCAGGGCGTCTCATAGAGTTCGGACTGTTCGGCCGCGGGCAGGATCGTATCGGTGGTCGAGGCCGGAACGAGCAGGTGCACCTCGTCGTTCAGAATGAGGTTGCCGGCGATTTCCGATGCCTTGTTCGGATTGGACTGGCTGTCGCGGTCGAGGATCTCGATCTCGTAGGTATTGCCGTTGGCGCATTGCAGCTGGCCGCCGAGCAGGGCGCGGATCTTCTGCAAGGTGTAGCCGTCCGTCTCGCCGAAGAGGGCGAGCGGACCGGTGGTGGGGCTGAGATAACCCAGCTTGATCTTGCCCGCCGTCGCGGCGCGCGCATAGCGCGGCATGGCCAGCGTACTGGCGGCGGCAACACCAGCTCCAAGCCCCTTCAGCACGGTCCGGCGGCTGGGCAAGCCCGATTTCACGAGTTTGTTGTAGTAGGTCATGGTCATTTCCTCCCTTGGTTAAGCCGGCCCGTCCCCTCGACGAGACCGGCGTCAGTTCAAAACTTGTTCAGGTCATCCGCAGCAGCGAGCCGCCATCGATGACGATCAGCGAGCCGGTGACGTAGGACGCGGCGGGCGACGCCAGGTAGAGCGCCAAACCCTTGATCTCCTCCGGATCGCCGATGCGGCCGACGAGCGACTGGGCCTCGAAGGCCTTGCGGTCCGCCGGGTTGCGCAGCCTGCCGCCGGCGATGTTGGTGATGAACGGTCCGGGCAGGATGGCGTTGATGCGGATGTTGTAGGCGCCGAGTTCCATCGCCATGTGGCGAACGAGATGGTTCACCGCGGCCTTGGCCGGCATGTAGGGGGTGCCGACGATGCTCTCGTTGATCAGCGAGGCGATGGACGATGTGACGATGATCTGGCCGCCGCCATTCGGCTTCATGTGCCGCACGGCATGCTTGATGGTGGTGTAGACCGAGGTCAAATTGATCTCGATCACCTTGTCCCAGTGCTCGTCGGGAAGGTTCTCGATGGCGCCCTCGGGGTTCCTCTCGCCGGTCGGGGTGTTGAAGCCCGGGCCGGCGTCGATCCCGGCATTGGCGAACACGACATCGATCGAACCCGCCTTCTCGGCCACCTTGTCGAAGGCTCGAGCCATCGCCGCGCGGTCGCCGACATCGACGACCTGGCCCCAGACCTCGCCGCCCGAAGCCCTGATCGCGGCGACGGTCTTCTCCAGCCCGGCGGGGTTCAGGTCGAAGATGCAGACCTTCGCGCCATGCTCGGCCATGATCTCTGCATAGGCCTGGCCAATGCCGCTGGCGCCGCCGGTGACGATCACCGACTTGCCTCGGACATCGAACATCTTCTCAAGTGCGGCCATCAGTTTCCTCCCATTTGCACGATACCGGCCTGCGTGCGGGCGCCTTCGCGGCACCCGCGGCGCGGCGGTTCACTTCTTCTTTCGCGAAAGCACGAAATCGAATTCCACGTCGTAGAACGGCGCGGCAACCTTGGCCTTCGCCGCGGCGTCGGCATCCTCGACCTTGCGGAATTCGGCGAGCAGGCTCTGCTTCACGCCGAAGACGGCGTCCGTATCGATATACGGGTCGTCCGGATCGAAGATGTGCGTGGTCAGCGCGTCGAAGCCCTCGCCCTCGACGATGTAGTGGAGATGCGCCGGGCGGTAGGGATGGCGTCCCAGCGCGCCGAGCAGCTTGCCGACCGGCCCGTCATCCGGGATCGGGTAGTATTTGGGCTTTGCGCCGCGAAACCAGTAGCGTCCATCCGCACCGGTGCGGAAGACGCCGCGCAGGTTGAAGTCGGGCTGGATGCCCTTCTGCTGGACGTCGTAGAAGCCTTCGTCATTGGCCTGCCAGACATCGATCTTGGCGCCCGCGATCGGCTTGCCCTCGGTGTCGAGGATGCGGCCATGCACGAACATCGGCTCGCCCTTCTGGTCGAGGCAGATGTTCGAGCCCATCGGCAGTTCGGGCGCGTCGGCGACATGGAATGGCCCCAGTACGGTGGATTCCGAGGCGCCCGACGGCTTGCGGTTGTTGATCGCGTCGACCAGCATCGAGACGCCGAGGACATCCGACAAAAGGATGTACTCCTGCCGCCACTCGTTGCAGATCTGGCCCGTCCGCGTCAGGAACATGATCGCCTCGAACCATTCCTCCTGCGTCGGCTCGATCTCCTTCACCGCCTCGTGCAGCTTGCGGGTGATGACCTCCATGACCTGCCCGAGCCGCTGGTCCTTGGCGTTCTTGTTGCGCGCCACGACGACTTCGGCCGAGTTGGCTTCGGTAAAATAGCCGTGTTCGTGGTCGTCGGTCATGGGATCCTCCTCAGCGCGCCAGAACGGATTTGAAGACGCGGCGCAGCTCCGCCGCCGGATCGGCCGCCAGCGTTTCGGCGCGCCAGGCGATGTGGTGGTCGGGACGCACAATCAGGCATCCCGCGTCGCGGATTTCGCGTGCGCGCGCCCAGTCGCCGGTATGGTCCTCGACCGCGCGGCGCGGGCCGATCACATATGTGCGGATCGGCAGACCGAGTTCCGCGCCCACCGCGTCGGCAGCGGCAACCCAGGCCTCGCCGCCAATGCCGGTCAACAGCGTGAACTCGCCATGTCCGCAAAGGTCGAGCGTCGAGATCTTCCGGCCCGAGCGCTCGAACACCCAGACATGCGGCAGACGCGCGCCCGGCCAGGTCGTGGGCGCATAGTGGAGCTCGCGATCCTTCTCGAAGGCCGGCTCGCGCTGGCCGTCGCTTGCGACGGCGCCCGACGCATAGCGCTGGTTCATCTCGACGCCATGGGCGTCGAACTCGTACTTCTTGAAGGCGATGGCCTTGCGCAGCGCCTCGCGTTGCGTTTCGGCGGCTTGTGTGGCGTCGGCGCGGGCCTCCATGTTCTTCTGGATCTTGTCGTGATCCACGCCGCCATCCATGCCGAGCGCCTCGAAGATCGGACCGAATTCGGCGATCGACTGGTTCGCGCGCGTCACGATCTGGCGCGCGATCGGCGCACGCTCGGCCGAATAGCTTTCCAGCAGCCCGATCCCCGCCTGCCCCTTGACGACCTTGGCAAGTTTCCAGGCGAGGTTGAACCCGTCCTGGATCGAGGTGTTGGAGCCAAGCCCGTTCGAGGGCGGATGCCGATGCGCGGCGTCGCCCATGATGAACACTCGCCCCTTCTGCATGTGCGTGGCGAAGCAGTTGTTCACGGTCCAGGTGTTGGCGCCCAGGAGCTCGATCTCGAGCCCGGGATCTCCGACCAGCTGGCGGGCGACCTCAGTGGCCAGTTCCGGCGTCACATCGGGCGGCGGCTGGTTGATGTCGTAGCCCCAGACGATGAGCCACTCGTTCCACGGCCGCACCATGCGAACGAGACCCATGCCGATCCCGCCGACATCGGCGCCGGGCTGCATGACCCAGTAGAGGACGCTTGGCCGGTGCGCGACGTATTTCGAAAGATCGGCCCGGAACAGGATGTTCATCGACCCGCCGACGCCCATCTTGCCCTCGAACGGCAGGCCCAGATGCTCGGCCACCAGCGAGTTGCCGCCATCGGCACCGACGAGGAATTTCGACCGCACGGTGAAGTCCTTGCCCGACAGCCTGTCGCGGCAGGTCGTGGTGACGCCGTCCGCATCCTGGACGTGGCTGACATATTCGGTGCTCATGCGCGCCTGCGTGCCGCGCGCGCACGCCGTCTTGAACAGGATCGGTTCCATGAAGGTCTGGGGCAGATCGTTCATGAAGGACGGCGACGACTGGAGATGTTCAGCCTTGGAGAGCGGGTCGGTGCCCCAGCTCTTCATCCGGCCAAGCTCTTCGCCCGCCAGACTTTCGCAGAACACGTTCTCGCCCATCAGTTCCTGCGGCGAGGCGTGCATCACAGCCTCGGCCTCGACTTCCGGCCCGAGGTCGCGCAGCACCTCCATGGTGCGCTGGTTGGTGATGTGGGCACGCGGCGTATTCGACAGCCAGCGGTAGCGGTTCACGACCATGTTGGCCACGCCGGAGCTGGCGAGAAGTGCCGCCGTGGCCGAGCCGGCCGGGCCCGTGCCCACGACCAGTACGTCGGTTTCGATATCCGCCATCAATTTCCTCCCTCGATCTTCAGACCGGCCAGCCTGCGGCGGACCGGAAACAGGTGCAGGCCGCTGCGGGCTGATATCAGCCCCCACAGCCCCTTCGGTGCGAACAGCATCACCGCGATGGCGGCGAGGCCGAGTGTCATCAGGTACCAGCTGCCGTAGTCGGCCAGCGCCGAACGCAGCGCAAAGAAGACCAGCACCCCGACTATGGGTCCCTCGATGGTGCCGATGCCGCCGATGACGACGATGAAGATCACGTAGGCCGTCCAGTCGGTGACGGCGAAGGCCGCCTCCGGCGAGATGCGGGCCGTCTGCACGAAGATCAGCGCGCCGGTCAGTCCGGTGGCGGCCGCGGCGATCAGAAACACCGCCCATTTGAGCCGCCCGACATCGACGCCGACCGATTGGGCCGCCTCGACATTGTCGCGTACGGCTGCCAGCGCCAGCCCGAGGCGACTGCGCAGCAGCCAGTAGATGCAGCCGGTGACGACCACGACCAGCGCCAGCGCCAGCCAATAGGCGAGAATGTCGCGCGCGGCCGCCTCGCGCACGCCGAACAGCGCCTGGATCGCATCCGTGCCCATGATGTTGCCGGTCGCCTCGCGCGGCAGCGAGGTGCCGGTGCCGCCGCCGAGCGCCTTCCATTGCGCGATCAGCAGCCGCGTCACCTCGGCGATCACCCAGGTGCCGATGGCGAAATAGGCGCCCTGCAGGCGGAAGGCGAAGAAGGCCGTGGGAACGGCCAGGGCCAGCGCCGCAAGGCCGCCCAGCAGGATCGCGGCAACCGGGTTCCAGCCCAGCAGGATCACGCCAGCGAACATCGCATAAGCGCCGATGCCGACAAAGGCCTGCTGGCCCACCGAGATGAGACCGCCATAGCCCGCCAGCAGGTTCCAGATCTGCGCCAGCGTCAGCATGGTGAGAATGAAGAACAGGTCCTGTATGACACCGCGCGAGGTCACGGCGGGCAAGGCGAGCCCGGCCAGGACGAGAACGAACACGGCGATTTCCGTGGCAGTTCCGGCGCGGGTGCGGGTTGTCAGCCGATACATGCCGCCCTCAATCCACTGCGCGCGGGAACAGGCCCCGCGGCTTGAGCAGCATCACGACCAGAAAGGCGATGTGGCCCACCAGGATCTGCCATTCCGGATTCACCGCCGCGCCGGCCGTCTGGGCCACGCCGATGATGATCCCGCCCGCAAGCGTTCCCCACAGGCTGCCGAGGCCGCCGATGATCACCGCCTCGAAGGCATAGATCAGTCGCGCCGGCCCGATCGAGGGATCGAAGTTCGCCCGCATGCCGAGATAGAGCGCCGCCAGCGTCACCACGACCATCGCGATCCCGGTGGCGATGGCGAACACGCACTTCGGCTCGATCCCCATCAGGCCC
Source organism: Mesorhizobium sp. 2RAF45 (assembly GCF_052115225.1). Classification (NCBI taxonomy): domain Bacteria; kingdom Pseudomonadati; phylum Pseudomonadota; class Alphaproteobacteria; order Hyphomicrobiales; family Phyllobacteriaceae; genus Mesorhizobium; species Mesorhizobium sp. 2RAF45. The sequence continues at coordinate 306,003 of NZ_JBFRGG010000005.1, forward strand.
GCCGTCACGGCGTCGTCCGAAGTGGCGCGGAAGGCACGGCCGAGGGCGGTGTGGTAGAAGAGCCCGTTCAAGGCCACGATGGCGAGGATCGCGGACGCAAAGGTCATCAGCGGCATGACCCCAAAGGTGACCAGCCCGAGATCGAGCGATGCCCCCTCCAATGCGCCTGCCGGAATGCGCCGGCTGTCGGCGGAAAAGGCCTCGAGCAGCCCATTCTGCACGGCAACCGACAGGCCGAACGTGACGAGGAGTGGCGGCAGGATATCCTTGCCAAGCACCCGGTTCAGCACGGCGGCCTGCAGCAGCCAGCCAAGCGTAAACATCACCGGCATGGCGATGAGCGCAGCGACCCAGGGCGACAGGCCAAGCAAGGTGACGCCTATCAGCACCAGATAGGCGGCAAAGACGATCAGGTCGCCATGGGCGAGGTTCACCAGCCGCATGATGCCGAAGACGAGGCTCAGTCCGGCTGCGAACAGCGCATAGAGCCCGCCCAGCAGCATTCCCTGCACGAGGGTGTCCAGCCAGATCATCGCCGCGCCCCCGTCGTCAGGCGGCGGGAAAATTGCCGGGGCATGCGGGGCTGCCTCGTCATGCCGCCACCCCGAAATAGGCGGAATGGATTTCTTCGCGCGTGACCTCGGCCGCCTTGGCGACCAACGTCACCCGGCCCTCCATCATGCAGTAGACGCGATCGGCCACCGCCAGCGCCTTGCCGATATCCTGCTCGACCAGCACGATCGCGGCACCGCCTTCACGGATCTTGGGAAGTGCTGCGTAGATGTCGCGGATGACGACGGGCGCGAGGCCGAGGCTGATCTCGTCGCAGAGCAGCAATTCAGGATTGGACATCAGCGCCCGGCCGATCGCGACCATCTGCTGCTGGCCGCCCGAGAGCGCCGTGCCGGGGTTTTTGCGCCGCTCGCGCAGGATCGGGAAGAGCTCGTAAACCGCCTCCAGACCCCACGGCCCGGGCGCCTTGCGCGCCTGCCCGCCGATCAGCAGGTTTTCCTCGACGCTCAGCGAGGCAAAGAGCCGGCGCCCTTCCGGCACCATGGCTATGCCGCGCTTCATGATCTCGGCCGAGGACAGCGCGCCTATGGGCTCGCCCCGGTGCAGAACCATGGCGGCCTCGTTGCGGATCACGCCCGTGATCGAACGCATCAGCGTGGATTTACCGGCACCGTTGGCGCCGATGATCGCCACGCATTCGCCCGCCGCGACAGTGATATTCACACCGAACAGCGCCCGGAACTGGCCGTGATTCGCGGTGAGGTCGCGCGTCTCCAGCAGCATCAGACCTCGAGCCCCAGATAGATTTCGCGAACCTCTTTCGAGGCGATGATCTGATCCGGCTCACCGATTGCGATCACGCGCCCGAAATCCAGCACGAGAAGCCGTTCGACCACCGATCTCAGGGCGTGCAGCACATGCTCGATCCAGATGATCGTCGTGCCCCTGGCGTGGATCGCCTTGATCGTCGCGACCAGCGCCTTGCATTCGCCCTCGGTCAGCCCGCCGGCGATCTCGTCCAGAAGCAGCAGCTCGGGTCCCGTCGCCAGGGCGCGGGCGAGCTCCAGGCGCTTGCGGTCGAGAAGGCTCAGCGATCCGGCGAGCACATTGGCCTTCCGGAGAAGTTCGGTCTCTTCGAGGATACCGGCGCAATCGTCGACCATTTCGGCCTCGCGGCCGCCCCGGCCGAAAGCGGCGGCGGTCAGGAGGTTCTCGAACACGCTCAGCCCCTCGAAGGGCTGCGGGATCTGGAAGCTGCGGCCGACACCCATGCGCACCCGATCCATGGCTGGGGCGCGGGTGACGTCGCGGCCGAGGAACTCGATGCGTCCCTCATTGGCGAGCAGATTGCCGGTGATCAGGTTGAAGAGCGTCGACTTCCCCGCCCCGTTCGGACCGATGATGCCCAACGCCTCGCCGCGCGGCACCGTGACGGTCACGCCATCGGTAACCTTCAGGGCCCCGAAGGACTTCGAGACGTTTTCCAGCCTGAGTATCATCACTGTCATCCTCGGGTCGCGCCGAACGAGGGCGGCGGCATCCGCCGCCCCGGCGGCGTCAGGCCAGGGCTTCCATCTTGCCTGCGGTGGGGATCTCAGACGCGGTGGCGTTTTCGACGATCACCAGATCGAAGCCGCCCCCGGCCTTCTTGCGCCACTGGCCGCCGACGAGCGGCGTCTTGCAGACGTTCTTTGCCGCGAAAGGCGGCAGCCCCGCACCGCTCCAGGCCACCTTTCCGACCACGGTCGTCATGTCGGTGGCGGCTATCGCCGCCGCGATCGCCTCGGCATTCGTCGGATCCGAAACGCGGCCCATGACATTGGCCGCCACCTCGAACAGCGAATGGACAAAGCCGATCGGCTGGGTCCACGGACGCCCGGTCTTGGCGGTGAAATCCGCCGCAAGGTCAGCCGAGCTCTGGCCCGTCACCGACGACTTGAACGGATGCGAGGCCGACCACCAGACCTCGGACGAGAGGTTGTGGCCGGCATCGCCGAGCGTCTCGACCGATTGCGGGAAGAGGATGGCCTTGGCCACCGTCACCGCCTTGGGCTTGAAGCCTTGCTGGCGGGCCTGGTTCCAGAAAGTGGTGAAGTCGGGCGGGATGACCACGCCGGTGACGATCTCGGCATTTGCCGCCTTGAAGGCGTTGACCTGCGCGGTGAAATCGTCCGAGAGGTTCTGATAGCGGCCGGGATCGCTGAGGCCGAAGCCGGCGGCATCGAGGCCCGGCTTCAGCCCGTTCTTCGGATCGCCCCAGGCATTGCCGTCGGCATCGTTGGGGAACAGCCCGCCCACCTTGCCGTTGGTGGAAAGCTGCTTCCACATGCCGGTGTAGACGGCAATGATGTCTTCGAGACCCCAGAAATAATGATAGGCGAACTTGAAGGGCTTCCATGACGACGGGTCGCCCGGATTGCCCTGTTGGCCAATGAACCAGGGTTGCCACGGCGCCATGGTCGAGATGACCGGCACGCCCTCCGCCTCACAGGTGGTGGCGACCGGGTTGGTGTTCTCGGGCGTCGAGCCGACCAGCATCAGGTTGATCTCGTCGTCGACGATCAGGTTCTTGGCCACTTCGGCCGCGCGATTGGGGTTCGACTGGCTGTCCTTGACAATGACGTCGAAATTCTTGCCCGCCTCGGACGCAAGGAAAGCCTTGATGTTGTAGGCATCGCTTTCGGCGAAGCCGGCGAGCGGCCCCGTCTGCGGCGAAACATAGCCCAGGCGAATCTTGGCGCCCTGCGCCAGCGCCGGCGTCGCCAGCCGGGAACCGGCAAGCGCCAGGCCTGTCGCCGCCGACGCTTTCAGTAAGCTCCGTCTCGTAATCATCTGCTCTTCCTCCCTCTTGCCTCTTTTCAGCTCCCTGGACGGCGTCCCTCAAACGCCGCCTGGAGGAGTTCCCTTATCGATCCCGGATCGATCGGCCTCGGATTCGCATAGGCGTTCTTCACCGCGATCGCCGCCGCGCGGTCGAGATCGGTCTCCTTGATGCCGATCTCCTTCAGGCTCAGCGGAGAGCCGGCGGAGCGCGCGAAATCCCAGAGCCCGCCGCCCGCCGAGCCGCCGCCGAAGGCATCGGCGATCGGGCGCAGCAGATCGGGCACCGCCACTTCGTTGAAGGCTGTCGTGTAGGGCAGCAGGATGGCGTGGGTTTCGGCATGCGGCGTGTCGAACGAGCCGCCGAAGACATGCGCCAGCTTGTGATGCAGCGCCATCGAGACATAGCCGAGCGCGGTCGAGCAGCACCAGGCCGCATAGAGCGCCTGCGTCCGCGCTGCGCGGTCCTGCGGATCGTCGATCAGCCGCGGAATGCCGTCCCGGAACGCAGCCATGGCATCCCTGCACATCAGCACGATCACCGGGTTGCGGTCGGGGGCGTAGAAGGCCTCCATGGCGTGGGCGATCGCATTCATCGCCGAGGTGACGGTGAGACCAACCGGGAGGCTCATTGTCAGATCGACGTCGTAGATCACAGTTTCGGGGCGGATGTCCGGCGAGCGGCGGGTGGTCTTCTCGCCGGCCGCCGTCTCGCCGAGGATGTCGGTCATTTCCGAGCCGGCATAGGTGGTCGGGATCACCACCTGATCGGCGCCGGTGCGCACGGCGATGGCCTTGCCGAGCCCGGTGGTCGAGCCGCCGCCGAGGCTGACGACCGCCGTGGCGCCGCTGGCGCGGAAGGCGTCGACGGCCTTTTCCGTAACCTCGACGGGTGTATGCATGACCGCGCCGGCAAACACCCCGGCGGCGAGGCCGCCAAGGCTTTGAGCCAGCTTGTCCGCATCGGCCTTCTGATGGGGCGTCGACAGCACCAGCGCCTTGTCATGGCCGAGCCGCCGCACCTCCTCCTCCGCGCGGCCCATCGTGCCGGCACCGAAGATCACCCGCGTCGTCAGCCCGGGAAAGGTGAAACTGTCCATCATCGCGCCGCTCCCATGCGTGCACCCCGGCCGGCTTCCAGGTCGGCGATGATGGTGCCCAGCATTGCAATCTCGGCATCCGAAACCTCGTGGCTCCGGCCGGGGAACAGATCGGCCCGCAGGCTCGCGCCACCGCGGCCCAGCGACTGCGCCGTGTCGGCAAAGGCCGAAACCGGAATCCAGGGATCGGAATCGCTGCCGGAAAGATAGACCGGCACGCCGGCCGGCACGGCTTCGGAGCGCCCGTCCGTTGGCACACCGACGCGGCAGCCCGTGAAGGCGGCAAGCGCGTCCGGCGGCGGCAGCCCGGCGCAGAGATATTCGATCGACAGACATGCCCCTTGCGAGAAGCCCGCCAGAAGCAGCGGCAGTCCGGGCAATTCCGCCCGCGCCGCCACGACAGCGGCCGCCAAATGATCGAGCGCGTCGGAAAGGTGGGCGCGGGCGACCGGCGTCAACGGGTCGACGGCGCGCGCCTCCCACCACGCGCCGAATGGCGCGCGCGGCAGGATGAATGCCACGGCCGGCGCGGAAAGCCGCGACAGCACATGGGACTGCATCTCCTCCGGCGATTGGCCGCGGCCGTGGACGAAGACGCAGATCGCCTTCGCTTCCGCGCCCTTTGGCCCGAGCCGGAGTGGACCGCTGCCTGAGCTCACGCGAAATCCGCCTGTTCCAGACCGGCCTGCAATTCGCCCTCGCGGTCCTTGAACCACGGCGGGAAGACCAGCGTCTTGCCGATCTGGCCCGGGGGTTCGTCCTTGGCCCAGCCTTCCGGCGTGGTCCAGGCAAGTTCGAACAGCGCGCCGCCGGGCGAGCGGACATAGCAGGACTTGAAATAGTTGCGGTCCTTCTGCTCCGAGATATCGGTGAAGCCGAGGCCTTCGATATGAGCGCGCAGCTTCAACTGGTTATCTTCATCGCCCGTGTTGAGGGCGAGGTGGTGGATCGTCCCGCCCGCCAGCGTCCAGGTGCCCTGTGCGCTGTCGCGATCGACGATCACCTCGACCCGCTGATTGACGCCGGTCGCGTCCGGCACGCGGAACACCAGCCCTTCGTGATTGTCCGCCTCCTTCTCCAGCGGCAATGCGATGGTCAGGAAGTCGTCCATCGCGGTGCGATCCATCACCGCCACGACGGCGCCGTAGATGCCCTTGATGCCGTGGGCCTTGCCGATGCCCTGCTTCTCGTTGGTGATGGGCGCGCGCGGATCGCTGTCGCTTTCCACCAGTTCATGCGAGATGCCGCAGGGATGCGCCAAAGCCACGCGGTCGGCGCCAAAGCGTGTGATCTTGGTGGCCTTGATGCCGCGCGCGTTCAGCCGGTCCACCCAGAAATCCGCGGCCCCCTTGGGAATGGATTGCATGATGGTGCGCGACTGGTTGGTGCCTCGGCGGCCATAGACGCCCGGCTTGCGGAACGGGAAAGTGGTGATGATCGTCGAGGCATCGCCGTCGGGCGAGCCGTAATAGAGGTGATAGACGGGGATGACGCCGTCGAACAGGACGGTGCGCTTCACCGAATGCAGGCCGAGTGCCTTGGTATAGAAATCAAAATCTTCCTGAGCGCCGTCGGTCGACAGTGTCAGATGGTGGTAGCCGCTGATACGGGCCATCGGTCATCTCCTCCCAGAGGTTTCGGTTTCGCCCGGCCGCTGCGGGCAGAGCACGAGATTGAGGTCGAGTGCGTGCTTGCGCTTTCCTCCATGGGGCGGCAGCGCGCGGAACTCGGCCATGAGTTCGGGTTTGACCCCGAAAATGGCATCCCGGCCGATCGCAGGGTCCGACCGGTCGAAGATGTGGGTCGTCAGCGTTTCGAAGCCCTGTGCCGAAACGCGAAAATGGATGTGGGCCGGTCGCTCGAGGCCAAGACCGAGCGCGGACATCAATTGACCGACCGGACCATCCGCCGGCAGCGTGTAGCCCTTCGGCTTCACCGTCATGAAGCGGAACCGCCCCTGCGGATCGGCACGGAAGCGTCCGCGCAGATTGAATTCCGGTTGCCTGTCCGGTTCCTGGTTCTCGTACAGGCCCTCGGCATTGGCCTGCCAGATCTCGACCATGGCATCGCCGATCCCCGCGCCGCCGAGCGTCACGATCCGCCCCGTAACCTCCAGCGGCTCGCCCTTGTGATCGCGCGAAATGTTCCCGCCGAGCGGCATTTCCGGCACATCGGCCCGGTAGAAAGGTCCCGCCAGGGTGTTGGGGGTCGCCCCGGCGGGGCGCGGGCTGTTTTGATCCTCGATCAGCGAGGACACGCCCAGCACATCGGCGAACAGCACCCACTCCTGGCGCCGCGCATCGGCGTAATGGCCTACCTCGGTCAGAAAATCGATCGCCAGCCGGAATTCCTCGCCGGAGGGTCGCAACTCCACGATCAGTGCGTGCAACCCATCGACCGCGGCCTGTGCCGCCGCCGCCAGGCGGGACTGGCCCATTGCCGCCAGACGCCGCGCGAATTCTTCGGCCTGCGTCGAGATCGCCTTGGGGAGTTCATCCCTCTGGGGGTCGTGCTGGCCGTCCATTTCGCCGGGGCCTCCCTTCCCCTTGCCAAACGGGATAACACGACCCGAGACGATGCTTGATGAGATGTGGTGGCCCTTGTATAGCGTTTTGCTATGAAGCTGAACGAGCGCCACTTGATGCAGCTCGCCGCGGTACTGGATGCAGGCGGCGTGTCGGAAGGAGCCGCCATGCTGGGCCTGACCCAGCCTGCGGTCAGCCGATCGCTGGCCATGCTGGAGGCGCGGGTCGGCGAGCCGCTCTTCCTGAAGGGCCGCCGGCCGCTGCAGCCGACACCGCTCGGTTTCCAGTTGGCGGCGCAGGGCCGCACGATCATCACGGCCTCGCGCAAGGCGTCGGATGCGGTGCAGGGGTTCATGAAAGGCACCAAGGGTGTCGTCCGCGTCGGCGGCGTGCCTTTCTTCATGGATGCGATGATCAGCCGGATGATCGGCGAGTTCCAGAAGCTCGAGCCCGAGGTCACCGTCCAGCAAAGCTATATGAACCTGCCCGAGATGGTCGCGGCGCTGGAGAGCAACCAGATCGACCTCGGGATCGTGCCGATCGGCGTGCTCGACCTCGGACCCGGCTTCGAATTCACCGAGATCCTGCCCGGACGCAATGTCGTGGCTTGCCGGCCGGACCATCCGCTGCTGCGCAATCGCCGCCTCCGGGCGCATGACCTGACCAGCTTTCCCTGGGTGGCGCCCCTGCCCGGCTCTCCGCTGATGTCGGACCTGCAGATGATCCTGATGAGCATCGGCATGTCGGACCTGAACGTGCGCTATTCGGGAGGCTCGCTGATGAGCGTGATCAACTTCCTCGCAGAAACAGATGCATTGGCCGTGCTGCCATTTTCCGTGGTCTTCGCGCAGCGCAAGGAGAACCGGGTGACAGTGCTGCCCTATGAAATCCCGCAGCCCAGCCGCTCACTGGGCATCCTGCGCCGGGTTGGCGGGCCGCGCTCTCCGGCGGCGGAGCGCTTCGCGGGCCACGTCACGACCGCTTTCGAGAATTTGAAACACATCATAAAACGGCACGAGAATGCCGTCATCTGGGGCCGCTAGCCGGCTCGAGCCGGCGGTCTGGAGTGTTTCCGAATACGCATATTCCCGAGACTTGCGATCGCGACGGGAACCGCTATGAGCGTGTTGCACTTCAGGTGACGGCGCGTTGGCATCGGCAGCGCTGAGTCTTTAGACTTGTCATTTCGGCCAAGTTCAGTAATGCGCCAGTTGACCGGCCAGCATGGCATCCGGAAGCATACAACGAAGGATTGAAGAACTTGGTCGATCCCAACACCCACATTGGGCGTGCTGCGCGTGATCGGAACTCCCCGCGAGTCGTCGCGGTCCTTACAACACGGAACGAGGAACGGTTCGTTGCCGGATGTCTCGAGAACCTCTTTCGTCAAGGCGTACAGGTCTACATTTGCGACAATCAGTCGACTGACCGAACGCTTGAGATTGCCCAGCGCTACCGCGGGGCCGGATTGATAGGAATCGAAAGCATCCCGCACAACGGCTGGTATTGCTGGGAGCAGCTTCTTCGTCGCAAAGAGGAACTATTTCAATCGCTCGAGGCTGACTGGTTCATGCATCTTGACGCTGACGAGATCCATCTTCCGCCGACTTCGTACTCATCGTTGGTCTCCGCCATTGCGGCAGCCGACGCACTCGGTTTCAATGCGATCGAGTCTTCCGAGTTCACGTTCATTCCCACCAGGGAAGCCCCCGATCATGACAATCCCAATTATCAACACACGCTGCGCACCTACTACCCGTTCCGGCCGACCTCCCCACACTGCGTCCGTGCGTACCAGAAACAGGACGGCCCCATGGAGATCGCGTGGTCAGGCGGCCATCGCGTACGCTTCGAGGGGCCGGTGAGGCTCTCCCCCGAGCGTTTTCGGATGAAGCATTATCTGTTCCTGAGCGCAGAGCACGCCGCGCGCAAGTATGGCGGCCGGCGGTTCCTGAGCGAGGAGGTCGACGGTCGTGGTTGGCACGGATGGCGACCCCGCTTGCGACCAGGCGATATCCAACTGCCCGACACTACCCAGGTGCGCACCACTGCGACGGACGATGATCTGGACGAGGCCAATCCATGGTTGGCGCACTGGCTTGCGCGGTACGCCTCGTGAGCGATGGACACCTACCCCGCATACTGGCGATCGCGGACCGACCCGGCTGGGCGATCGATAGAAAGGCCCAGAACCTTCGGCGCGTGCTGGCAAGAAGGTTCGAGATCGTCCAACGATTTCAGCATGATGTGACTGAGTCCGACGTGAACGCCGCGGATATCGTGCTCATTTTCTATTGGTTCCAGATCGCGAAGCTGCCCCTGCCGGAATCGGTCCTCGCCCGGCGGTCTGACAGGCTGGTCATCGGGATCTGCAGTCACAGAGAGATGGAGGGCGAATTCCGCGAGCCCGGGCTCGCTATCCTGCAGCGGTTGGCGCGCGCTGTCTTTGTCAACAATCGGAAGCTCGAGCACGAATACGCCCCTCTGCTGCGTATTCCGGTCCACTACACGCCCAATGGAGTCGACACGACATTCTTTTGCCCCCCGCCAGAGCCGCAACCTTATTCTGGCGAGCTCCGCGTCGGATGGGCGGGAAGTCTCGGCAACCATGGTCCGGCACATCGCGGCTTCCACGACGTCATCGAGCCCGCGGTCGCTGCCGTGCCGGGCGTGCGACTGCAGACTGCGATTCGGGAGCAACACTGGCGCAACCATGACGAAATGCTCGACTTCTACCGGGATCTCGACGTTTATGTCTGCGCCAGTCGCAGCGAAGGCACTCCCAATCCTTGCTTGGAGGCGGCGGCGTGCGGTGTCCCCTTGGTGACGACCCGTGTGGGAAACATGCCCGAGCTGGTTCGGGATGGCGACAACGGGCTGTTCTTCGATGGAACCGCGGAAGGGCTTGCGAACAAACTCGCCCTGTTGCAGGACACGCCATCGCTCCGGTCGCGGATGGCCGCCCGTATGATCGAGACGATCCGAGAGTGGGATTGGAGCGTGCAGGCGGAGAACTACGCGCACATGTTTACCTCGTTGCTCATGGCAGCGGAGCGGTCGGGCCGGTGAGACGTGCGGCTTCAGATGTGCCCGGCCAAACCTGACCTTTGGCGGCCGAACTCGATGCCGAAACACATCGCGCCTCTGCTAAAGATCGACAGGATGGCGAGGAGCTTCGGGTATTTCGAGCCTGTGGCGTGCGCCCCCTTGGCCGGCGGTCGATCCAGGGTCATTGTGCGGCGGGTAAGCATTCACTAGTCTTTCGGCCGGGTCGAGGATCGCACGCATGACGCCGAAACTGAACCGCTGGAAGCGCTTCGCCGACTGGGACGAGCGGCCGTTGCGGCTGGACAAGTTTGCGGCGGAAGACCCCGCCAACGGCTTCTCCGCTTTCTCCAGCCCGGCCGATCCGAAACCTGGCATCGGCATCAAGGACGGGCGCGTCGTATCCCTCGATGGGGTGCTCGAACACGACTACGACATGATCGACCGCTTCATCGCCCGCCATCACATCGACCCGGAAGTGGCGCCGGAAGCGATGGCGCTGGACTCGGCGACCGTCGCACGCTGGCTGGTCGACATGAACGTGCCGCGCGAAACGCTGGTACGGCTCGCCCATGGCATGACACCCGCCAAACTCGCCGAAGTGGTGTCGCAGCTCAACGCGCTGGAGATCGCGTTCGCCTACTCGAAGATGCGGGCCCGCAAGACGCCGGGCAACCAGGCGCACGTCACCAACGCCAAGGACGATCCGCTGCAACTCGCCGCCGATGCCGCGACCGCCGTCGCCTTTGGCTTCGACGAGATCGAGACGACGATGCGCGTGTCGCGCAACGCCTGGTCCAACGCGGTGGCGTGCGCGGTAGGCGGCGCGGTCGGTCGCTGGGGAACGCTGTTCCAATGCTCCAGCGAGGAAGCCGAAGAGCTGCGCATCGCCATGGCCGGCTTTACCTCCTACGCCGAAACCGTCTCCGTCTACGGCACTGAAAAGTCGTTCACCGATGGCGACGACACACCGTGGTCCAAGGCATTTCTGGCCGCCGCCTACGCCTCGCGCGGCGTCAAGATGCGCTGTACGTCGGGTGCCGGCTCCGAGTTGCTGATGGGCTTCCACGAAGCCAAATCGCTGCTCTACCTGGAAGCGCGCTGCCTCTGCCTGCAGCGCGGCATGGGGGTGCAAGGCACGCAAAATGGCGGTATCGACGGAGCGCCTTTGACCGCCACCATACCCGGCGGTGTTCGCGAGCTGATGGCCGAGAACCTCATCGCCGTCTGGCTCGATCTCGAATGCGCGTCGGGCAATGACGCGCGCTCGACCGAATCGGAAATTCGCGTCGGCGCCAAGATCCTTCCCTACCTGATTGCCGGCTCGGACCTGATCTGCTCCGGGATGGGATCGATCCTGAAATACGACAATTCGTTCAACCCGTCGCTGATCAACGGCGAGGAGCTGGAAGATTATCTTGTGCTGCAGCGCGATTTCGAGGCCGATGGCGGGCTGACGCCACTGCCCGAGTCGCGCGCGATCGAGCTGCGCGAGCGCGCGGTGGAAGCGATCGCCGCCGTGTTCGAGGAACTCGGCCTTTCCTCACCGACCGAGGACATGAAGAGCAGCGTGGTCTACGCTTCCGGTTCCGACGATACGCGCAGCCTGATGCCGCGTGACGTCAGCTTTATCAGCGAAGCCATCAAGGAGCGCGGCATCACCGTGATCGATGTGGTCAAGGCGCTGGCCAAGCGTGGCTTCCGAGAAGAGGCGGAGAACCTCCTCGACGTGGTCAAGCTGCGCCTTTCCGGTGACTATCTCCAGACATCGGCGATGATCCGCAATGGGCGGATCGTCAGTGCGGTCAACGATCCAAACAACTATCTCGGCCCGGGTTCCGGCTACCGTGTGTCCGAAGAACGGCGCCTGCAGCTCAATGACATCCGCGATGTGCTGGACCAGAAGGAGGTGCTGCGCTCGGAAGCCCTGCACGAGAAGGACGAAGCAAGGCACATCCGCTATCGCAACGTTGGGCCGGCGGCCAACGGATCGGCGAAGGATGATGTGGTCATCGGCATCAGCCCGGCTTTCGGGCTTAAGCTTTATCGGACGACGGCCGGACATCGGCTCTCCGAAGTGCTCGGCGCCATGCTCGATGCAATCCGCGCACGCGGGCTCAAGGCGCGCGTCGTCCGCTTCCGCCATACGGCCGATACCTCCTTCCTCGGCCTGTCCGCCGCCAGGATGGCCGGCAGCGGTATCGGCATCGGCATCCAGGCCAAGGGCACGGCCGTCATCCACCAGCGTGGCCGCCAGCCGCACAACAATCTGGAACTGTTTTCCAATGCGCCGATCACCAGGCTCGAGCACTATCGCGCGCTGGGTGCCAATGCGGCGGCCTATGCGCTGGGTGAAATGCCGGAGCCTGTCGTGGTGCCGCAGCGGGGCGAGGCCATGGGGTCTCGCTACCACGCCCGCGTCGCCCTCATCTACGCCATCGAAACCGGACTGACCGAGGCTGGTGCGGCTCCCGAAGAGGTCGACGTCATCCTGACGGGGGTGAAATCGTGACCCACACACGCGCCGACTATCCGCTCGCCGAAACACAGCCCGGCGCCGTGACGGGCAAGCGCGGCAAGTCGCTTGCCGAGATAACGCTGGATTCGGTGCTTGCGGGCGACGTGACGATGGAAGACCTTCGCATCACCCCACAAGCGCTGCAGGCACAGGCCGATGTGGCGCGCGATGTCGGACGGCCGACACTGGCACTCAACTTCGAGCGTGGGGCAGAGCTTGTCGAGGTGCCGCAGGATTTCATCATGCAGGTCTATGAACTGCTGCGCCCCGGTCGCGCCAAATCCAAGGAAGAATTGCTCCAGGCCGCAGCCACCATGCGCGATACCTACCAGGCCGAACGCATCGCCCGTTTCATCGAGGAAGCCGCCGAGACCTACGCGGCTCGCGGCCTTTTCACGTTCCGCTTCTGAAAGGACCGCATGAGCTGGAAAACCGGATTCCGTTCGCTCTACTATCTCGGCGCACCCGAGCCGGATGATCCGGTGCTGGTGCCGGCGCAAACCGCCATCCTGGTCATCGACGTTCAGAACACCTACCTGGAACGGCCGGATCGCGCATCGTTGTCGCCGCAGGAACAGCAACGCTACGATCTGTGGACGCCGTTCCACGAGCGCATGCACGGCACGGTCATACCGAACACGGCAAGACTGCTGGCGCTGGCACGGCAAAACGGCATCGAATGCCTTTTTGCCCGCATCGCCTGCCACACCAAGGACGGGCGTGACCGCTCGCTCTCTCAGAAAATGCCGGGCTGGAACAATTTGCTGCTGCCAAAGAACGACGCACCGTCGCAGCTGGTCGCCGAGCTTCAGCCGGCCGGCGACGAGATCGTGGTGACCAAGACCACCGATTCCGCGCTGACGGGAACGAATCTGCGCCTGATCCTTCACAATCTCGGCATCCGGAATGTCATCTGCTGCGGTATCTTCACGGACCAGTGCGTGTCCTCGACAGTGCGCAGCCTGGCGGACGAGAGCTATGCGGTCATCGTGCTCGAGGATTGCTGCGCCGCGGCGACCGAGGAGCTTCATCGCAAGGAGCTCGAAATCATCAACATGATCTATTGCCACGTCATGTCGAGCGGCGAGCTATGCAAAATCATGGCCTTGGCAAAGTGACGCTGCGTCCGTAGTGTCATGGTTGCACGAGCAGGCTGGGACACATCGGCCGCCCGGTGCGGGGAACTGCATACAGCTGTCACGAATGGAGAGGGCTTCATGGCGATAGAAACTGCACGCGGGACGATCGACGTCTCGAAGAGTAACAGCATCAATCTTTTGCACTCGAAGGCCGTCGGGCTCGCCGGTGTGCTCTTTCTGGCCGTCACCGGCGCGGCGCCAATGTCGGCGATGCTGGGCAATGTCCCGTTCGCGGCAGGCTACGGCATCGGCAAATATACCCCCGCCGCCTTCCTGATGGCGACGATCGTGCTGACCATCTTCTCGGTCGGCTATGCCGCGATGGCATCGCGCGTATCGTCGGTCGGCGGCTTCTACTCCTTCATCAGCCAGGGGCTCGGCCGCGAGGTCGGCATGTCGGCGGGCATCGGCTCGCTCGCCTGCTACTCGCTGTTCGAGGCTTCCCTCACCGGACTGTTCGCCTTTTTCGGCAATCTTTGGCTTTCCCAGCATTTCGGCATCAACGTCCCGTGGATCGTGCTGGCGCTCGCCATGATCGTGGTCATCGCAGCGCTCGCCTACCGCGACGTGAAAGTGTCGGCACGGCTGCTCGGCATAGCCCTGATTCTTGAAGTGATCATGCTGGTGATCTTTTCGCTCGGCGTGATCTTTGCCCATGGCGGGACGAATTTTTCCGGCGATTCGCTCAATGTGTTCAAGGTGTTCACTCCTGTCGCCGAGCAGAAGGTCGGCACCGTCGCCATACCGGCGGGCGAAGCGGCCGTCGGCATCTTCATGGCGTTCTGGTCGTGGGTCGGCTTCGAGATGGCGCCGAACTATGCCGAGGAATCCCGCGATCCGAAGCGCATCATTCCGCAATCGCTGCTGATTTCGGTCATCGGCCTTGGCTTGTTCTACACCTTCGTCAGCTGGTGCGCGGTGGCGGCCTATCCGACCGAGGCCGATATGGTAGCCAAGGCCTTCTCCGACGGCGTGAACTTCTTCCTGACACCGGTGCAGGCTTTTGTCGGCGGCTGGGGCTACCAGCTGATGTCGCTGCTCATCCTGACCAGTTCCTTCGCCTGCGGCATGGCTTTCCACAACACCGCTTCCCGCTATTTGTATTCGCTGGCGCGCGAAGGCGTCCTGCCGCAGGTGATCGCCGAGACGCATGACCACCACAAGAGCCCACACAAGGCCTCGGCGCTGCAGTCGGTGCTGGCGGCTGTATGGGTGCTGCTCTACGGTCTGGCCTACGGCTTCGACGATCCGTCGGGACAGGCCTGGCTTGGCGTCTATACGCTGTTTGCCGTGCTTGGCACCGGACTGCTTTTGGTGCTGCAGGCCGTTGTCTCGCTGGCCATCTATATGTGGTTCAAGAAGAACGGCGGCGGCAGCATGCTGACGACTGTCATCGCGCCGTTGATCTCGCTGGTTGTGCAGTTGGTCCTCGTCTACACGCTGGTCGCCAATCTGGCGACCTTGGGCGGCACCAATGGTTTTGCCAGGAGCATCCCCTATGTCGGGCTTGCGATCCTTGTCGTCGGCCTGATCTGGGGCTTCGTGCTGAAGTCGGCCAACCCCAAGGCCTATGAGAACATCGGTCACATGGTGAACGAGGGCTAGAGCAATTCCAGGAAAAGTGTGAGCGGTTTTCCGTCCGGAATTGCGTCAAAACAAAGAGTTAGAGCGGGTCGCCGTTTCCATGAAACGGTGAAACGTTCTAAGGCATTCCTCGCCCTGGATTTCTTGCCTCAACGGGGACGGAGCATCACTCTGTCCCCATCTCATTTTGGAGCTTCAAGTCATGACCCAGTCTTTGAGGGGTCGGTCCGTCGTCGTTACCGGCGGGTCGAAAGGCATCGGCAAGGGCATAGCGCGGGTGTTCGCGCTCTCGGGTGCCAAGGTCGCCATCGTTGCGCGCCATATCGACCAGGCCGAAGCCGCGGCCGCCGAGATCGGCCATGGCGCCTTTGGCGTGGTTGGCGACGTTACCGCGCTCGCCAGCATCGAGAGCGCGCTTGCAGTGGCAGCCGCCAGAAACGGTAGTATCGACGTTTTGTGCGCCAATGCCGGCATCTTCCCGCAGGCACGGCTCGAAGACATGACCTCGCAGCAATGGGACGAGGTTGTCGACACCAACCTCAAGGGCACCTTCCACGCGGTCAAGGCAGCGGTTCCCTATCTCAAGGCATCCGACCAGGGCCGCATCGTGCTGACGTCGTCGATCACCGGCCCGATCACCGGTTTTCCCGGGTGGTCGCACTACGGTGCCACCAAGGCGGGACAGCTCGGCTTCATGCGAACAGCCTGCATCGAACTGGCGAGATACGGCATCACCGTCAACGCCGTCATGCCGGGCAACATCGTGACCGAGGGCCTTGTCGGCCTGGGCGAGGACTACCAGAAGACCATGGCCGCCTCGATCCCGCTCAAGCGGCTCGGAACCGTGGAGGACATCGGCTACGCCGCGCTCTACTTTGCGTCGAGGGAAGCCGGCTACGTGACGGGACAGACAATCATTGTCGATGGCGGCCAGATCCTGCCGGAGAGCCTGGAGGCACTGGCATAGAATGGTTCAAAACTTGCTCAGATAGGCCTCGCACAGCCCGACCGTTCCCTCGGTATAGGGAAGGCCCATCGACTTGGCGAGGTCGGTCTCGGCGTGCGAGCCGATCCACGCGACCAGGAGCAGACGGCGCAGCATCACGAAGGTCGGGATCTCATCTTCGTCCGCGCTCGGCAGGTCAAGCACACGGCGATAGCCGGTCGTCCATGACCGGATGAGATCGGCTGCCTGTGGCTCGTGCTCGTAGAAAGAGATGGGCGTCGCCGCGTCGTACATATACCAGCCGAAGCCGCAGTCGTCGAAGTCGATGACCTTCACCGTCTTGCCGTCGATCAAAAGGTTGGCGAGCCGCAGATCGCAGTGAATAAGGCCGAAGCGGCCATGGCCCTTGCCGAAGGCAGCGAGCCTGCGGCCG
The DNA here is from genome assembly GCF_052115225.1 of Mesorhizobium sp. 2RAF45. Taxonomy (NCBI): domain Bacteria; kingdom Pseudomonadati; phylum Pseudomonadota; class Alphaproteobacteria; order Hyphomicrobiales; family Phyllobacteriaceae; genus Mesorhizobium; species Mesorhizobium sp. 2RAF45. Next base: position 322,626 of record NZ_JBFRGG010000005.1, read on the forward strand.
ATCAGCTCCGCGGTGCGGCCAAAAAGCCTGACTTTCGCGGCGTCGACGCCGATGCCGTCACGCCAGCGTCCCCAATGCGGCCTCTCCTCGCCGAGGCTTGTTTCGAAATCCCACACGTGGCGGCTGAACCAGGAAGGGCGCTTCCACTGCCGGGCGTGGATGTGCATGCGTGCCGTCACCTCGCCCAGCAACTCGAAAGGTTCGCCAAGCGCCTCGCCTATGCCCGGCTCCGAACCGGTCTCCCATTGCGACAGCACGACATGGCGTGGTTCTGCCAATCTGGCATGGCCGACACGCTGGATCTGTTCGCCGTCCTTGCCCGCGACCGGCACGGGCGTGGGGACGATCCCGGTCTGGCGCAGATCGGTCAGCCAGGCCAGTTCGGATTGGATGGCCGTCCTTGAATGGTAGCCGTCGCGATGGATGCGGAGCGCCCAGCGCCGGCCGTCGCGAGCCGCAATCTTGTAGGTCGCGTTCTCCGACAGGTTGATCATCTCGACGGAAACGTCCGCCGGCAGATCGTAGTTGGCGGTGGCCGCCTCCGCCGTTTCCTGCAGGATGCCGAGTTGCTGGTCGTGGGTGAGCGCGTCGAAATCCATCACTGTCCGTCCTGCCCCATCCCTGCACACCTGTCCCCTGCCGGAACCCGCGCGATCTCGGCAAGCCCAGCCGCCAGCTCGAACTGGACGCCTGGTAGTTTCAACGAGGGTTGGACCATGTCAACTCGCCTTGCCTGCCTGATGCAGCAACTCCCGGGCGCGCGGCATTGCCGCGTCGAAGCGATCCATAATGTCCCGGCAGGTCTCGTGATCCAGAAGAATCCCGGGCTTCCACTGCAGCACCCGCTTGTCGAGCGATGAGAAGATCGCCCAGACGCCCTGCTCGTAGAGCGCACGCGACACGAAGACGGCGCCTTCCGGGTGATTGCTGAATTCCAGGCCGAGGATCACGCCTTTCTGGCGTACCCCGGTGAAGATGTCGCCGTGACGAACCAGCATCTCGCGCATGGCCTGCGCCATGAACTCGGTCACGGTGCCGACATTGGCCACCAGTTCGGGCCGCTGCAGCATCTCGATGACCTTGTGGCCGACGACGCAGCCGAGCTCGGCCCCGCCGGTGGTCGAAATATGGGCGGCCCCATCCTCGTTGAGCCAGCCGCCGGCTCTGTCGTTCACCAGCGCCGCGCTGATCGGATAGAGGCCGCCGGACAGGCCCTTTGCCGTCACCATGATGTCCGGCTGGACGCCGTAGGCCTGCCAGCCCCACATGCTGCCGGTGCGCATCAGGCCGGTCTGGACCTCGTCGGCGATGTACATCGCGCCATGCTTTTCGCACAGCGCCTTGCAGGCGCTGAGATAGCCATCCTTCGGCATCGGGAAGCCGTAAGTGGCGGGAATTGTCTCCATGATCAGCGCCGCGACGTCTTCGCCCTTGAGCGCCCGTTCCATGGCGTCGATGTCGTTGAAGGGAACCTGGATGAACGTCTCCGGCTGGTCGGAGAGAAAGATCTTGGTGAAGCGATCGTCGCCGGTCGCCACGGCGAGCCCCGAATGCCCGTGATAGCCCTTGATGATCGACACGATCTTGCGCCGCTTGGTGGCATAGCGGGCGCTCTTGATGGCGATGTCCACCGCCTCCGCGCCGCCCGGCGCGAAGATCGCGTATTTCATTCCGGGCGAGACATTGACGAGGGATTCGGCCAGCGCCGTTCGCGCCACGGATGGGAACCAGTGGTTGCCGATGTCGAAATAGTCGAGCGCGCTCTTCAGCGTCTCGACCAGCTCCAGATTGCGGTGACCGAGATTGTAGGTGCCGCCATTGAGGTGCAGGTCGATCAGGCGGCGCCCCGACATGTCGTAGAGGAAATAACCTTCCCGCCTGCCGATCACCAGGTCGATCCCGGCCTTCTGCCAGAACCTGGTCTTGTCGGGATTCCAGAAACGCATTGCCTTGTCGAAAAAATCCTGCTTCGACTCGAACTCGAAGGGGCCGAAGTCGTACATGCCTGTCTTGTCCTCAAAGGTTGATCGGCGCGCACCGGAGCGGGCGAGGCCCGCCCGCCGGATGATGCAGGATTACAAGCCGGCGAGAAAGGGTGAAGAGGGATGATCCTGAAGGACAGGACCGCGATCGTCACCGGCGCGGGATCCGGCATCGGCAGGGCGGCGGCGCTGATCATCGCGCGCGAGGGTGCGGTGGTCGGCGTGGCGGATCGTAGCGCCGACGGCGCCAGCGCGACCGTCGAACAGATTCTTGCCGCCGGTGGCCGGGCAAAGGCACTTGTGTTCGACCTGACCGACGATCAGGCGCTTGAAGCCGGTTTTCACGATTTCATCCACACCCAGGGCAGGATCGACATCCTGCACAATCATGCCGGCGTACAGGTCGAAGGCGACGTGCTCGGTGTGAGCGTGAAAGGCTTCGACACCTCCTGGACGCTCAATGTGCGGGCTCACTTCCTCGGTGCCCGCATCGTCATGCCATTCATGAAGAAGGCAGGCCGCGGCGTCATCCTCAACACGTCGTCGAGTTCCGGCGTGCTCTACGACCGCGAGATGATCGCCTATACGACGACCAAGCACGCGGTGATCGCGATGACCAGGCAGATGGCCGGCGACTATGGCCGCTTCGGCATTCGCGTCAACGCGCTTTGCCCAGGTTGGGTGGACACGCCCTTCAATGCTCCTTTCATCGCCCAGATGGGAGGCCGGGAGGCCATCGAAGCCTACATCCGCGAAAGGGTGCCGCTTGGCCGTTGGGCAAGCGTCGAGGAGATCGCCGAGGCGGTGCTGTTTCTGGTGTCTGACCGGTCCTCGTACATGACGGGTCAGATCCTGGTTGTCGATGGAGGAGAAACGGTGATCTAGAGCAACTCCAGGAGTGCCGGTGCGCCAATGATTGGCCTGACCAGTCATAGGAATGGAATGTTTTTGGTCGGCGCTAGGGCACGAACGGCAAATCCCAACGAGCTCTATTCGAAAGAGTAGGTAAATCCTTCCGACGAGGCACCGACGGTGACTTTTGTCATCTTCTTGCCCTCGAGCGAGCGATTGAGCACGCCGCGGCTGAGTTCCGGCAGCAGCGTGTTGGTGAGGATGGCGTCGATCATGCGTCCGCCGGACTCGATCTCGGTGCAGCGCGCCTTGACCATGTCCATGACGCCGTCGCCGATCACCAGCTCGGCATCGTTGGTTGCCTTGAGGCGCCGCGCGATCTTGCCGAACTGGTGCCTGGTGATCGCCTCGATCATCGCGTCCGAGAGCGGATAGTAAGGGATTGTCACCACGCGGCCGAGGAAAGCAGCCGGAAACACTTTCAGCAGCGGGCCGCGCAAGGCGGTGTCCAGGTCGTCCATGCCGGTGCGCAAGGTGCCGTTCTTCGTGCGATCCATGATGACCTCGGAGCCGACATTCGAGGTGAGCAGAATCAGCGTGTTCTTGAAGTCGATCCGGCGGCCTTCGCTGTCGTCCATCATGCCCTTGTCGAAGACCTGGAAGAAGATCTCGTGTACGTCCGGATGCGCCTTCTCGACCTCGTCGAGCAGGATCACCGAATAGGGCTTGCGCCGCACGGCCTCGGTCAGGATGCCGCCCTTGCCGTAGCCGACATAACCGGGTGGCGCGCCTTTCAGCGTCGAGACCGTGTGCGCCTCCTGGAATTCGGACATGTTGATCGAAATCAGGTTCTGCTCGCCGCCATAAAGCGTTTCGGCAAGCGCCAGGGCTGTCTCGGTCTTGCCGACGCCTGAGGGGCCGCAAAGCAGGAACACGCCGACCGGCTTCTCCGGCGCGCCGAGGCCGGCGCGGCTGGTCTGCACTCGCCTCGCGATCATCTCCATCGCATGGTCCTGACCGACAACGCGCTCAGACAAGGTCGCGGCGAGCTTGAGCGCCTTCTCGGTCTGGCTGGACAGCATCCGTCCCGTCGGGATGCCGGTCCAGTCCTGGACGACGGCAGCCACGGCGTTGCGATCGACCGACGGCAGGATCAGCGGGGTCTCGCCCTGCGCCTCGGCAAGTTCCGCCATCAATTCGCGCAGTCGCGCCAGGTCGGCAGCGGAATCCGGCACGGGCTCGTGCGCAGCAGCAGCCTCCGTCTTTGCCGCCTTTGCTTTCTTGGCCTTGGTGTTCGAGCCCTTGGGTTCGGCTGTCTCGGGTTTCGGCGTTTTGGCCTCAGGTGCCTTGCTTTCATGCGCCGTGGCAGCTGGCGCATCGACGGCCTCGCCCGGAGCGGCTTCCCCGCCCTCCACCGCGTCAAGCGGCACGCCCTCGCCTCGGAGTTTGGCGCGCAGGTCGAGTATCTCGGCGACAAGCGCCTTTTCCCGATCCCAGCGCGCTTGCGCTGCTGCAAGCGTGGTCTCGGTTTCCGCCAACCCGGCCTCCACGCGAGCCTGCCTGTCGGCCACTTCGATGCCGATCGCCGCCTCGCGGCCGATGATGCCTTCCTCGACCTCGAGCGCCTGGCGGCGGCGCAGAATGTCCTCGACCTCCGCGGGCGTAGCGTGCTGAGAGACGGCAACGCGGGCGCAGGCTGTGTCGAGGAGGCTGACCGCCTTGTCCGGCAGCTGCCTGGCCGGAATGTAGCGGTGCGAAAGCGAAACCGAGGCCTCGATCGCCTCGTCGAGGATCTGCACCTTGTGGTGCTGCTCGAGAACGCCGGCGACACCGCGCAACATCAGCACGGCCACCGTTTCGGAAGGCTCTTCGATCTTGACCACCTGGAACCGACGGGTCAGCGCCGGATCCTTCTCGATATGCTGCTTGTATTCGGCCCAGGTCGTGGCGGCGATGGTGCGAAGCTCGCCGCGCGCGAGCGCGGGCTTGAGGAGATTGGCCGCATCGCCGGTTCCCGCCGCGCCGCCGGCGCCGATCAGCGTGTGCGCCTCGTCGATGAAGAGGATGATCGGCGTCTCGGAGGCCTGGACCTCGTCGATGACAGCCTTCAGCCGCTTTTCGAACTCGCCCTTGACGCTGGCGCCCGCCTGCATCAGCCCGACATCGAGCATGCGTACGCTGACATTCTGAAGCGTCGGCGGAACGTCGCCCTGGGCGATGCGCAAGGCAAAGCCCTCGACGACCGCCGTCTTGCCGACACCTGCCTCGCCGGTCAGGATCGGGTTGTTCTGCCGGCGGCGCATCAGGATATCGACAATCTGGCGGATTTCAGGATCGCGGCCGACGACCGGATCGATCTTGCCGTCGCGGGCACGCTGGGTCAGGTCGGTGGCGTATTTGGCGAGCGCCGAATCCCCGCCCGGGCCGCGTTTCATCGGTGTTTCGGTCGCAGCCGCGGCAGGAGGTGGACCGGCTTCGAGCGAGCCCTCGGTGACGTCGGCGAAGCGGGCGATGACCCCGTCCGCGTCGATCTTGTCGAATTCGGCGCTGATTTTCGAAACCAGCCCTTCCAGCGCCGGTGTCTTCAGACAGGCGAGAAGAATATGCGCGCTACGCACCTCCTCGACACCGAATTGCAGTGTGGCCAGGCTCCAACCTTCCTGTATGGCGTGGAAGATGTGATCGGAGAATTCCTCCACCGAGGTCGCGCCGTAGGGCAGCTTGTCGATGGCGCGGGTCATATCGGCCGTCAGCCGGCTGACATCCAGCCCGGCATCGGCGACCATCATCTGCACATCCGAGCGCTCGGACAGCACCAGTTGCTGGACGAAATGCACGAGTTCGACATAGGGATTGCCGCGCATCTTGGCCGTGTCCGCGGCGGCCTTGAAGGCGCGCACCCCCGTGGGATTGAGCTTTGCAACGAGTTCCTTGCGCTTGAAACTCTGCGACGATCGGCGCTGTTCCATTGAACCTGCCCCCGAAATCTGCTGACCGTACCCTGCCATAGAAGCGGCCGCTTGACAAAGCCGCGTGACGAAAGAGGCCTTCCGACCCGGTTCGGGCGGCACCTCGTGGTTACACAAGCCCTGCAAACTCCTCAAACAAACCCGCACCTGGGGTCCAAACCATGCGAGCCATTTCGCATGCGCGGCCCGCCAATCGCGCAATGGGTTTGGTTGAAAGATTGCGGGAGATTCAGCTTCTGTTAGTTTTTGGGGAAGTGCTCAATTGTCGTGGCATGGGACCGATGATAACGTTGCGTCACATGGGTCACAGGGCCCTTTGCTGGGGGTAGGTGTGATTGATCTCGCACTCTGGCTGAATCCTCTGGACGGCGCGAACCCGTCGGGAGAGGACTTACGCAACGACCCGGCTTTTCATGAGCTGGAGCGGCTCACGGAAGCCCAGCTCAAGGTCGTCCACGACGGTGGCAACAAGGCTTCGCAGTCAACCAGCGCTGTCGACTGGGCGGCAGTCCTCGAAAAATCGGAAGAATTGCAGTCGCGCGGCCGGGATTTGCGCCTTCTGGTCATCGTCACGCGCGCGCTGGCCAATGAAGAGAAGCTCGCCGGCCTCGCCCAAGGGCTGACCCTGATCGCGAGGACTCTCGACCAGTACTGGGATACGATGCATCCGGCTTTGCGGACGGGTGCCACGCCGCGCGACGCGGCGCTGCGACGCATCAATGCGCTGCTTGACCTCCAGAACGGCCAGGAAGGCCTGCTGGCGAACCTCAGGCAGACCGTCTTCTTCTCACCGCGCGCCATCGGGCCGATCAGCGGGCGAGACCTGGAACAGGCAGCGCTCGACGAGCGCGTCATGCTCCAGGAAGCTGCCTCGGGCCTCGGAACCGCCGAAAAGGCGGCGCTGGCGGCCGCCCACAACCAGCTGCTGAACCGGGTGCGCACAGCATGCGCGGCGCAGATCGATCAGGCCGCCGACACTGTCACGACACTTTTGGCCGATGCGCGCGCCGCGATTTCGGCGCTGGAGGCGGTGGATACCGCGCTCAATGCCCGCATCGAGGGCAATGGCGCGGCCGTTCCGGATCTGAAGAAGTTCCTGCAGCGCCTGCTGACGACGCTGGAGCGGAACTCCAGCGCCGGCGCCATGGCCAACGGTGCGGCAAAGCCTGCCCAGCAGCCGGCCCAACCGGCATCGACGCCCACCCAAAACGGTCATGGAGCCGAGACGATGGCAAGTGTGGCAAGCTCTGTGGAACCCAGCGCCGGCCTGCCTGACCGGATCAACTCGCGCGACGATGTCGTCAAATGCCTCGATCTCGTTGTCGCCTTCTACGACCGCACTGAACCGTCCAGCCCTATCCCGCACCTCGCCCGGCGCGTGCGCAGGATGGTGCACATGGATTTCGTGGAACTGATGGAAGATCTCGCCCCGTCGGGGCTGAAGGAATTCCGGCTGCTTGCCGGTGTCGCCGATCCCAAGAAGCCGGCCCAGAAGGATGAGAGGTAACCAGCATGCCAGCAGAGAGCAAAGCCAAGGTCATCGAAAGAAACCGCGCCCCGCGCGTGCAGATCGCCTACGACGTCGAAACCTACGGCAGCCCCACGACGATCGAGTTGCCGTTCGTCATGGCTGTCATGGCCGACCTTTCGGGCGCCTCGCAGACCAAGGAAGCGTCGAAGTCGGTTCTGGACCGCAATTTCGTCGAAACCGACGCCAATCGCTTCCCCAAATTCATGGAAGCGATGGGACCGCGCGTGAAGGCGCGCGTGAAGAACACGTTGCCGCAAGCTGAGGGCGCCGAGCGGGACGAGGAACTGGCGATCGATCTCACCTTTTCCAAAATGGGTGATTTCGCGCCGGACAAGATCGCCGAGCAGGTGCCGCAACTGGCCGAGATCCTCAAGATGCGGCGTCAACTCGAGGAACTGCTGGGCTTCATGGATGGCCGGGTCGACGCCGAAAAGCGCATCGCGCAGCTTCTGAACAACGAGCCGCTGCTGAGCAAGATCGCCGGCCAGGCGATTTCTGACGGCAAGGGCGAGGAGTAAGTCATGGCCGAACAGCAAAAGACCGCAGCCGCTACCGCCGAGGCCGAAGCCATCGATCTTGGCGAATTCAGCGGCCTCCTTGAAAAGGATTTCAAGGTCAAGAAGGACGACAGCGAGAAACTGCAGCAGTTGGTGCGCAACCTGGCGCTGGCCGCTCAGTCCCGTTCCGAGACGACGACCATCTCGTCCAACGCGATCAAGTCGATCAAGTCGCTGATCGCGGGCATCGACAAGATGCTGACGACGCAGGTCAACGAGATCCTGCATGCCCCGGAAGTGCGGGAGATGGAAGGGACCTGGCGAGGCCTTTGGTACCTCATCAACAACACCGAGACAGACACCAAGCTGAAGATCCGGGTGATGAACATCTCCAAGGAGCAGTTGGCCGACACGCTCGAAGACTATGAAGGTCAGATGTGGGACCAAAGCCCGATCTTCAAGAAAGTCTACACGGACGAGTATTCGATGCTGGGCGGCGAGCCGATCGGCTGCATCATCGGCGCCTACGAATTCTCCAACCATCCGCGCGACGTCGGCCTGCTGCGCAACATCTCGGGTGTCTGTGCCTCGGCGCACACGCCATTCATCGCGGCCGCCTCGCCGCGGCTGTTCCGCATGGACAGCTGGCAGGAGCTGCCGAACCCGCAAGACCTGCAGATGATCGTGAACAACCCGGCCTATGCCTCATGGCAGTCGCTGCGCGAGAGCGAGGACGCCCGCTATATCGGGCTCACCATGCCGCGCGTGCTGGCACGCCTGCCCTACGGCTCGGAAACCGTTCCGGTGAAGGGCTTCACCTTCGAGGAAGAGGTGGGCGGCGACCACAACAAATATGTCTGGATGAACGCCGCCTTCCCGATGGGCGTCAACATCAACCGCAGCCATAAGCTCTATGGCTGGGGAACGCAGATCCGCGGCGTCGAGAATGGCGGCACGGTGCTCAACCTGCCGGTGCACGCTTTCCCGACGGACGACGGTTCGATCGCAATGAAATGCCCGACCGAGGTCGCCATCGACGACCGGCGCGAGGCGGAATTGGCGAAGCTCGGCCTGATGCCGATCTTGCACCGCAAGAACACCGATCTCGCGGCCTTCATCGGCGCGCACTCGCTCCAGGATGACGAGACGCGCGCCGGGCGCCTCGTCGACCCCGACGCCCAGTCGAACGAACGGCTGAGCGCCAACCTGCCCTACCTCTTCCCGGTGTCGCGTTTCGCGCATTACCTCAAGGCGATCGCGCGCGACAAGATCGGATCGTTCAAGGAACGCACCGATATGGAGATCTGGTTGACCGAATGGATCAACCGGTACGTGCTGGCCAATCCGGCCTTCGCCGACGACAAGGCGCGGGCCAAGCGTCCGCTTGCCGCGGCCGAGGTTCAGGTCGACAGCGTCGAAGGCCGGCCCGGTTACTACAATGCCCGTTTCTATCTGCGTCCGCACTACCAGTTGGAGGGCATCAACGCCTCTCTCCGGCTGGTGTCGGAACTGCCGTCAGTGAAGGGCTGAAGTCGCAGCGAAGTCATCTTGTTTCGTTTGAAAGCGGTGGAGAAAGACAATGCCGACCACAGAGAGAAGCGAGGCTCCTTCCATGAAGATCGATGGTTTTTTGAAAGTCCCGGACATCAAGGGCCCGAGCAAGCGCGACGGCCATGAAGACGAGATCGAAGTGCATGGCGTCGATTACAAGATGATAGCGCCCTACGACCCGAATTCGCTTTCGCGACGCGGCCGTGTGTCGATGGGAATGATCAAGTTCATCAAGCACTACGACAAGTCGTCGCCGTATCTGAAGAAGGCACTGTTCGAGAACAAGGCGCTCGACGAGGTGGTGTTCTCGGCACGCCGCACCATTGACGGCGAGACCAGCGACTATCTGGTCGTGACGCTCACCGACGCCTCGGTCATGGAGTACGATATGCGGCAGGCCGCCGACGAGGCCGATCTTATCGAGGAAGAAGTCAGCTTCGCCTACAAGAAGATCAAGTTCGTCTACGACAAGGACGACGAGATCGAAATGGACGTCTATGTCGGCAAGTGAGGCCAAGCGGCCTGGCGCGAAGCCGCAGCTTGCCGGCAGTTCGCGGGCAAAGCGCGAGGCGGTCCAGCCTTCGCTGTGGGACCGCCTCGTCAACGACTTGCCGGGTGTGGCGTCGGAGATCGACGGGCTGCGCCGTCTGCTGGATGAAGAACTCGGCGCCGAGCGCGTCGGGGCTCTTCTTGACGGCAGCGCGCGCGCCATCGATACCGACGCCGAACTGACGCCTGAGCAGAGACGGCGCCTGCACCGGCTGGCCTTCCAGACCGAGCATCGCGCCGAGATCGAAAGCCGCGGCGTGGTGGTTTCGGCACGCGTGTTGAGAGAAGCCGTGCGGCGCGACATCGAGGCGCTGTTCAACACCGAGCGCTTCGAATCCGTGCCGATGCTTTCCGATGCCGAACACGAACAGCCGCTGGACGAACTGCCATCACTGGCCGACTTTCCCGAGGTGCGCCGCAGCGTCGTCAATTATGGCGTGCCCTCCTTTTCCGGCCGCTCTTCGCGGGATTTCGACCGCGATGCGCTGGCGCGCGAAATCCGCACGGTGCTTGCCACCTTCGAGCCGCGCCTGAAGGAGAGCGCCACGACCGTCAACGTCACGCTCGGTGACAAAACCGTCGGCCTCAAGATCGAGATCGACGCGGTGCTGATCATGACCCCGACACCGGAGCGTATGCGGCTGCGCACCACGATCAATCTCGACAACGGCCTGGCACGAACCGAATTCCGGGAGACCTGAGATGGATCGGGTCTTCGTGGAGTATTACGAAGAAGAACTGACCCATATCCGGGCGTTGGCCGCGGAATTCGCCGACATGCATCCGGCGGTCGCCCGCAATCTTTCCCTCGACACGGTCCCCTGCCCCGACCCCTATGTAGAACGGCTGCTTGACGGCGTGGCCTTCCTGGCCGCGCGCACCCGTCTCAAGGTCGACGCGGAGCGCTCGCGCTTCTCGCGCGCCGTGCTCGATGTGCTTTACCCGGATCTGGTGACGCCGGCGCCCGCGACGGCGATGGCTGTGCTGAAACCCGGCCAGCAGGTGCAGTCGATGATTGCCGGCCACGCCGTCCCGCGTGGCACACGACTGGTCTCCGGCCTCAATCCAGGGCTTTCGACGCGTTCGACCTTCACCACCGCGCAGGAGGTCACGCTGTGGCCGATCGCGATCGCCTCGGTCGGCTATTTCCAGGATCGCAGCGCGCTCGCCGCTGCCGGAATCGCGATGATCGGCGACGCGCGCGGCGAGGCGGCGTTTCGCGTCACCCTTGCCCGGACGGGAAAGGGTAAGCTCAGCGAACTGTCGCTCGACCGTCTCGACCTCTATTTCGCCGGGCGTGCCAGGGCACCCTTGCTTTTCGATGCAATCTTCGGCGCCTGCTCGGCTCTCGGCGCGCGGGCGGAAGGCAAGACCAATCCGCTGACGGCGCTGCCCGAGCCCGAAATGATCGGCATCCGCGACGACGAAGCGCTGATGCCGCGCACCCGTCCGACCTTCGAAGGATACAGGCTGCTGCGCGAATATTTTATGATCCCGGAGCGCTTCCATTATGTGCGGGTCGCCGGCCTCCAGCCGGTGGTGCGCAAGTGCGATGCGGGGATCGAGATCATCTTCCTGTTCCGGCGTCCGGTGCCCGAGCTCGCCGATGTGACGGTTGCCGACTTCGAATTGTTCGTGACACCGGTCATCAATCTCTTCGAACGCGAATGCAACGTCATCGAGATCGATCCGCGCAAAACGCGCCAGGTGCTGCACGCCGACCGCACCCGGGCGCGGGATTTCGAGATCTTCCGGGTCACCCGGGTCGAGGACGCCGACGCGGAGAGCGGCGAGGCGACAATTCCAGAATTGTTCAGCCTGGGGCAGAACCGCGGCAGCGGCTGGGTCTATTCGATCGAGCGACGTCCGCGCCGAGCCACCGAAGACGAGCGGCGCGAAGGTCTGACCCGCACCTCCTACACGGGCGACGATGTCTTCATCGCCGTCTCGCGGCCGGCAGGAAGCTCGCCAAACCGGCCGCTCAAGCGTCTCGACATCACGGCGCTGTGCACCAACCGCGACCTGCCGATCCTGGACGACACGCCGACGCTGACGCTGGAGACGGCCGATCCGGTCGAAGCGGTGCGCTTGCTTGGAGCGCTGCGGGCGCCGCAGCCGGCAATCCCGGCGTCCCTCCCGGCCAGCGCGGCAGGCGAATCCCGCGCCGACAATCTCGCCTGGCGGCTGGTGGCGCAGCTCTCTCTCAACTTCCTCAGCCTTGCCCAGGAAGGCCGTGGCGTCGATCCGCTGCATGCCTTGCTCGACCTCTATGCCGATCGCGGCGATCCCAGCCTTGCCCGCAACGTGCATTCGATCGTGCGCATCGATTCACGCCCGGTGATCGAGCGGCTCCAGATCGACGGGCCAATGTGTTTCGGACGCGGCACCGAAGTGACACTGCATGTCGACCAGTCCGTGCTGGCGGGGCAAAGTTCGCTGCTGCTTTCGGCCCTGCTTTCGCGGCTGTTCGCCCGCCATGCAGGGATAAACGGATTTGTGCGGACCCGTACCCGGTTGCTGCAGAAGCAGGAGGATGTGCCATGGCCGATGACGCCCGGCAATCGCTGCCTGATCTAGCGGAGCCCGCAACGGTCGCTGCTGAACCGTCGCTGGAGAACTTCGATTTTTTCGAGCTGCTGCGGCGCCTGGAGCAGCGCGGTGGATTGTTCGGCCATTCCGGAACGGCCGACCGCGAGCCGGCGAGACTTGGCCAGCATGTCCGCCTGAGCTTCTCGGCCCGCGACGTCGTCAAGTTCCAGGGCGTCGGGGCCTCCGCCCGTGTGACCGTCGCCAATCTCGGGCTGCTTGGACCGGAAGGACCGATGCCATTGCATCTGACACGCTGGGTGCTCGACCGGCTGTCGCAGCGCTGGTTCACCGGGGCCGATGCCGAGCAGACCAGCGACACGACCTTCGTCGATTTCGTCAACATCCTGCAACACCGCATGATGGCCCTGTACTATCGCGCCTGGGCTGACGCGCATCCGGCGGTGCAGGTCGAGCGGTCCGTCGGCGGGCGAGTTCGCGCCATGCTGGAGGCAATGTCCGGGATCGGCCTTCCCGGCACGCAGGATCCCGAACTCGACACTGTGCGACTGCGACAGGCTGGATCGCTCGCCAACCAGGTCGACGGCGTGGAGCGGCTGACGCTGTTTCTCGCCACCGCCTTCAAGGTGCCGGTGCAGATCAAGGAATTCGTCGCCGCCTGGATCACCATACCGACGGCACTGCAGACGCGTCTCGGCAAGGCCCATGCCGGGCTTGGACGCGGCGCGACGATCGGGCCGCGGGTGTTCAGCCGTCAAAGCAGGATCGAATTGCGCGTTGGTCCGCTGAGCCTTGACGACTTCAGGTCGTTCCTGCCCGGCGAACGGCGTCTTGGCCTGTTCAAGAAGGCGGTGCGCGACATGATCGGCGAGACGCTCGACGTCGATTTGCGCATCGTGCTCGCGCGCGAAGCCGTGCCGTTGCCACGGGTCGGAACTGTCCAGCTTGGCCGGACGGCCTGGCTGGCGCGGCCCTCCGAAAAGGGTGACGCCGACGATCTCAGATTGCACACCATCGTCGGCTGGCGGCCGGAAATGGCGGAGGCGGCCGCATGAGCCTGCTGCTGACGCTGGAACAAGGCCCGCGCTCGCAAGTGGTCAGGCAGACCCGGCTGGACGAGGGCGAATTGGTGATCGGGCGCAGCGCCGATGCCGGCTGGCAGATCGACGACCCGGACATGTTCGTCTCGCGCGCGCATTGCAGGATCAGCGGCGACCGGGATGGCTATTTCATTACCGACACGTCGAGCAGCGGATTGTTCGTCGATGACTCCGACAGCCCCCTGGGACCTGGCAGGTCGATGCGGCTGCAGAACGGCATGCGGCTGCGCATGGGCGACTATATCTTCCACGTCGAGGTTCAATCCAAAGCGAACCGGACGTCGGTCGGTCCAGCCCCTGTCGCCGGCCATCCCGCGCCTGCGTGGTCATCGCCAGGAGCGAGAACGCCTGCCAGCATCGGCGGTGACGACTTCTTCTCGGCTAAGGTCGAGGAAGAACCACGCCAGCCACGCCCGGCGGACCTGCCGAACCCGTTCGAGCAGCCTGTTCCCGGGGCTTATGATCGCCCATCGAGCCAACGCAGTTCGCCTGCCTTTGACGACCCGTTCAGCCTCGACCCGGTGGCGACGTCGCAATCCGGTGATGTCGCTGCTCCAGGTCAGCCTGATCCGTTCGGGTTCGGCGAAATGCCTTCGCGCAACGATGCGTCCGGGCATGCGGCAAAGCCGGCCAGCTTCGATGACGATTTCAGCTTTGGGCCGGCAGCGACCCCGCCTCTCGCCAACGGCGCCGCCCCGGCAGGACGGGTGCAGCATCAGGCTGAAAAGCCGCGAGCCGGGCATCCCTGGGATTTGCCGGTGCAGCCGGCCGAGCCACCGCCGCCGCGACGCGCCGTTCCAGCGCCCAAGCCTGCGCGTCCGGCGCAGCCCGCATCCGGCGATATGTCGCTTCGCGCCGCATTCTTGCGCGGCATGGGCGTCGAGGAGGCTGATTTTCCCGGCCGCGATCCGATCGCCGAAATGGAAAAATTCGGGCGTGAATACCGGCTGATGCTGGATGGCTTGATGCAACTCCTGCGCAAGCGCGCCGAGGAGAAGGGAAGCGCGCGCGTCGCCCAGACGGTGGTCGGCGCCTCCGAAGTCAACCCGCTCAAATTCCTGCCGACGGCCGAGGATGTCATTGTCACCATCATCTCGGAACGCAGTCCGGGCTTTCTCTCCGGCGAGGCGGCAATCAACGATGCGGTAAAGGACCTTGCACAGCATCACGTACGCGCTTGGCGCGGCGTTCAGGCCGCGCTTCGGCGCATGATCGACCGTTTCGATCCGGCCGCGATCGAGGAAGAGCTCAAGTCCAATTCCGCCATCGGCAATCTGCTCTCCGGCGGACGTAATGCCAAGCTGTGGGAGCTCTACCAGAAACGCCATCGCGACATCGCCCAGAGCGCGGAATCGAGTTTCCTGGGCGAGATCGGCGCAGACTTCAGGGACGCATATGAAGAGGAGGAGTAGGACATGATCGACAGACGCGAATTCGTCGTTGCCCTCGGCGCTACGGGGCTGCTTGCGGCTTGCCAGAGCGGCCCGCCGAAACCATCGGTGATCTCGGTCAACGTGACCGGAGGCGCCGGCATGAATCCAGGACCGGGCGGCGGCGACAGGCCGGTGACGGTACTGGTGATGCGGCTTGCCAGCACCGGCAAGTTCAACTCGGCCGACTATTTCGCGCTGCAGGGCGATGCGAGCTCGGCGCTCGGTGCCGACCTCATCGGCTCCGACACGATCTCGGTCGCGCCAGGCAAGACGGCGGCCAAGACCATCACGGTCGAGCCGAACGCCACGGCACTCGGCTTCGTGGCGCTGATCCGCGAGCCGGGCGGACGCAACTGGCGCACGACCAAGTCGGTATCGCCAGGGTCGAAATTTACCGTCAATGTCAGCCTCGGCAAGGGCGGCATTTCCGCGTAGCGACAGGGGCCACGGATGGTTGTGGGCAGAAAGTAGTGGCATGAGCGATGCAAACAGGGTGCTGTGGTCGGAGGGCCTGTTTCTCAGGACCCAGCACTTCCAGCAGCAGGATCGGTTCTTCGAGGGCATGGTGCGCGGCGCATTGCAGGCCGGCCAGCTCCATACTTTCGGCTTCCAGCAACTGACCCTCGACCAGTCGCTGCTCGACGCCGGCCAGGTTTCGATCGTGTCCGCCCGGGGTATTTTCCCGGACGGCACGCCCTTCTCCATCCCGGAACTGATGGATGCGCCCAAGCCGCTGCCGGTCACGGCCGACACCGGCGCCGGTCCGGTGCTGGTGGCACTGCCGCTCGAGCCACCCGGTGGCGTCGGGTTCGATCCGGCGCATGCGGCATCGACGGGCGCGCGCTACCACGGCAAGATCGTTTCGGTGCGCGACGCCGTCCAGAGCGGCGCCGATCCCGAAGAGATCGAGATCGCCCGCCCGCAAGCCGCCCTGCTCGCGCCCGGCAAATCGGTCGGCGGTTATACCGCCTTGCCGATCGCCGACATAAAGGGCGTGCGCGCCGACGGCGGCATCTCGCTCGATGAGACGTTCCTGCCGCCGACGCTGATCACCGGCGCGGTCCACTGGTACCGGCAATTGCTGCAGGAAGTGGTGACCGGCCTCGACCAGATCGCCGAAGCGCATGGCAAGATGGTGATGGGCGGCGCCGGCCGCAGCGTCGAAGACCTTTTGATGCTGCACCTCGCCAATGCCGCTCGCCCGCGGCTTGCCCACATGCTCGCGCAGGATGTCTTTCATCCGGCCGAACTCTATCTCGAACTGGCCGGACTGGCCGGCGAGATGGCAACCTATGGCTCGAGCTCGCGGCGGCTCGGCGAATTGCCGGCTTACGACCATATGGCGCCCGGCCCCGCCTATATGGCGCTGGCCGACGCGTTGCGTTCGCTCATCCTCAGCCTGCGCTACATCGAGCCGAAATCGCGGGCGCTGCCGGTCATGCGGCACGCGACCAATGTCTGGAAGGTGCGCATCGACAACCCGAAGCTCTTGGTCGCCAGCCGCATCGTCATCCGCGTCGGATCGGAACTGTCGGAGGACGCGCTGCGCAAGATTTTCGTCAACCAGGCGACAGTCGGCGCCGCTGACCAGTTCGAAGGCCTTTGGAAGTCGCGCCTGCCGGGCATTCCGCTGAAACCGCTTCATTCGCAGCCACGCGAGATTCCCTATGATGGCGACCGGCTGTGCCTGGAGCTTGACCAGAAGAGCGAGCATTGGGCCTCGTTGCTCGACGCCCCCGGCTTCGTCATCGGCGTTTCCGGTGTCCTGCCGAGCGAGCCGCAGGTCGACTGCTACTCAGTGAACAGGTGAGGCCATGAGCCGGGATGATCCTTTCGGACTGTCGGAGGATCGCGAACGCACACGCATCAGGCTGGCGGGCGCCGCCCCACGGCCGATGGCGCCGCTGTCACCGGGCGGGCCGGTAAAAAGGGCGCGCGCCCATCCCAACACGCTCATCAATATCTTCGCGCCGTTGCTCGAATTCGCGCCGGAGCTCGAAAGCGCGCTGGCGCCGGAGAACCCGGAAGCGATGCGCACGCGCCTACTCGACGAGTTGGTTCAGGCGCGCGACGCCGCCATGGCAGCGGGCTCCTCGCTGGAGCGCGCCGACCAGGCGGCCTGGGCCGTGGCGGCGTTGCTCGACGACCTCGCGCTGAACACGCCGTGGGGCGGCGCCAGCGCCTGGCCGCGCCAGCCTCTGGTGGTCATGCTGCGTGGCGACGTCGATGCCGGCACCCAGTTTTTCACCCGCCTTGACGAGCTGGAGCGCCATCCCAACCGCGACCGCGAGATGCTTGAGCTTCAGTATTACTGCCTGGCGCTCGGCTTCCGCGGCAAGTACCGGGTGCCCGGCCGCGCCGGCGACCGCTCGCTCAATGCCGTGCGTGTGGCAGCCGCGCGCTTCCTGCGCAATGCCGACGCCGAGGACGCGCCGCTGTCGCCGAACTGGAAAGGCGTGATCGCTTCCGACGAGCCGCAGCGCTTCATCGTTCCGATCTGGGTGATGGCACTTGCCGCGGTTGTCGTCGCCGCCGTCGCTTATATCGGTCTGTCGATGAGCTTGAGCAGCCAGGCGGTCGAACTCTCCGCCCTCGTGCGCACGCTGCCGCCGGCCTCGCGCGCGGACGTTACCCGCGCCGCACCCAAGCAGGATGCGCCCGCACCCGAACCGCCACAGCCGGTCGATTTCGCGCTGCTGCCCGCGTTCAAGGCCGAAGCGCCGGCGAGCCTCAAGGGCGCGCTCAGCGGTACCGAGAGCGTCTCGCTGGCCAAGCTGATCATCCAGTCCTCCAACCCCGAGCTCTTCCAGTCTTCGCGGCCGACACTGTCGCAGGGCTACGAGCCCCTGATCCAGTCTATCGCCAAGGTGATCCTCGCCAATCAGGAGTTGATCGGCAACATCACGATCGTCGGCCATACCGACAATGTGCGCCTGCAACGGTCCAACCCGCTCGCGAGCAACCAGCGGCTCTCGGAGGCACGTGCCCAAACCATAGCGGACCTCCTGGTGCAGGCTGGCGTGCCACAGGAGCGCATCCATTCCGAAGGCCGCGCCGACTCCGATCCGGTGGCCGACAACTCGTCGCGCGAGGGCCGCGCGCTCAACCGGCGCGTCGAGGTCCTGGTCGAGAAGAGGCTCTGAGATGTTCATCCTGCGCTTCCTCTGGGCGGTCATCACCTCGCGCTTTCTCTGGACGCTGATCGGCATTGCGCTGCTTTCGCTTTTGATCTGGGTGTTCGGCCCGATCGTCCAGGTCGGCCCGTACGCGCCGTTCGAATCCGACAATGTGCGCATCGCCATCATCGCGGGGCTGATCATCCTGTGGCTGATCTGGCTGATCATCGCGCAACGGCGCGCGATCCGCGCCAACCGCATGTTCGTCGCCGAGATCTCGGCACCCGTGGCCGAAAAGCAGCTCAACCCCGGCGAAGAGAGCGTTGCAGCCGTCGGCGCCAAGTTCGGCGAGGTGATGGCCGAGCTCAAGCGGCGCAAGCTCGGCGGACGGAAGTTCCTGCGCGAGATGCCGTGGTATGTGATCGTCGGGCCTCCGGCCACCGGCAAGACCACGGCATTGCGCCAGTCGGGCCTCAATTTTCCAATCGATCTGACCGATGATCTGCAGGGTGTCGGCGGCACGCGCAACTGCGACTGGTTTTTCTCCGAGAACGCGGTGCTGATCGACACCGCGGGCCGCTACGTCCAGCAGGAGAGCCAGCCGGACGTCGACGCCGCGGAATGGCTGGGCTTCCTGGACCTTCTGAAGAAGCACCGGGGCCGGCGTGCGCTCAACGGCGTCATCGTCGCGCTGTCGATCGATGCCCTCTCGGAGGGCGACGAAGCAATCAAGGCGCACGGCCGCAAGATCCGCCGCCGACTTGCGGAGCTCAACGATCGACTGGAGATTCGTCTGCCTGTCTACCTGATGCTGACGAAGGCCGACCTGATCAAAGGGTTCGAAGCCTTCTTCGGCGGCTTGTCGACGAGTGCGCGCGAGCAGGTGTGGGGAACCACCTTTGCGCTGGATGCCCGCGTCAACGCAGGCATGATCCAGGCGGAGCTGGCCAGGCTTGGCACCGAGCTGGAGCGAAGGCTGGTGCCGCGCCTTGAAGACGAGGACAAGCTTGGCTCGCGCGCCGAGATCTTTCGCTTTCCGGCGCAGTTGGCGAGCCTCTGCGGGCCGATCCAGGTGCTGATCGAGGCGATGTTCGGCGAAAGCCGCTACGAGGAAGCCGCGTGGCTGCGCGGCCTTTATCTGACATCGGCGACACAGGAAGGTGCCCCCATCGACCGCCTGACCGCGGCGTTGTCATCGTCCTTCGGGCTGCCGCCGCGCCGCGCCATGCCGGCGGCGCGCGTCGAGAAGCGCAGCTTCTTCCTCAGGAACCTTCTCACCGAAGTGATCTTCAAGGAGGCTGGCCTTGGCACATTCGATCCGCTGGCGCAGCGCCGCCGCGCCTGGATCTGGCGCGGCGCCGCCGCCGCCTGTGCGCTCGCGGCCCTGCTGGCCGGCGGACTGTTCACCTGGTCCTACCTCGACAACCGCAATGCGATCACCGAACAGGCCGGCCAGTTCGAAGCCCTGCAAGGGCCGCTCACCCAAGTCGCCGCCACGCCGGCCGCGGTCGAGCAGCCGACCATGGATGGGGCGCTGGCGGCTATGGACGCGGTGGCGACCGCCCGAACGCCGCCGCCAGGCGCCGTCCATAACCTGCTCGGCCCGACCGCTTCGCCGGAGCTGGTGCGCGCACAGACCGATACCTACGACCATGCGCTGCGCAACGTGCTCGAGCCGCATATGGTCGCCCTGCTCGAGGCCACGATGTGGCGGCAAATCCGCGATCCGGATTTCATGCTCGGCGCGCTGAAGACCTACCGGATGATGACCGGCCTGTCGCAGATGGACACCGATTTCGTCCAGAACTGGTGGGTGAACAGCCTGCCGCAATTCGCGCCGGCACCGCCTTTCCCCACGGCCGACGCTGAAGAGCACCAAATCGCAGCCATCCGCCGCATGGCCGTCGACGACAGCTACATCGCGCCGGACAAGGCACTCGTCGCGGAGGCGCTGAAGACTGTATGCACCATCTCGCTGCCGCAGCGCGCCTACAAGCAGCTCCTGGCCGACCCGGAGGTAGCCGCCGTCAAGGAATGGGTGCCGGCCAATTTCGCCGGGCCGAACGGCGCCAAGGTGTTCGCGCGCCGCTCCGACAAGACGTTGCGCGTCGGTGTTCCTGGCCCCTACACCTATGCCGGTTTCCACGACGCGATCCTCGACCGGGTCGAGGATGTGGCGGGACAGGCGGCCCTCGATCGCGCGGTGTTTGCCGGCGGCTGCTCGGAGAATTCGGAGACGTCGGTCTCGGCGCTCTCGCAGGACATCTTGAAGCTTTACTATGACGACTATATCGCCCAGTGGGACTCTTTCCTGCGTGACATGCGGCTTGCGCCGCTTACCGATCTCAACATCGCCAGTGAAAACCTCAAGGATCTTTCCAGCGCCGACTCCGCGCTGAAGCGCCTGTTGACGGCAGTGGTGCAGGAGACCGACCTCACCCGCTCCGACGATGCGCCGGCCGACGACAAAAGTGGCGCTGCCGCCAAGACCGGCTCCAAGCTGCTCAGCAAACTCGGCAAGCTGGGCAAGGTGGTGACCTCGGGCGCCAAGCTCCTGCCGCGCGCCGGCTCCGCCAACCAGGTGGACATGACCGGCAGCTTGGTTGCCGAGCATTTCAAGCCGCTCAAAGGCACCATCGCCCAGGTCGACGGCCAGCCGCCGGCGCTCGACGCCGCCGTCGTGGCGCTGACGGCGCTGTCGAATGTGTTGCAGACGGTGACCGCCAATCCCAACCCGCAGGATGCAATCAAGAAGCAGGGCGGCCTCGCCGAACTGACGGGTGCCGTCGCCAGGCAGGCGCAGATCCTGCCTTCGCCGATCAACGAGTGGCTGGGCGGCATTGCCGGCGACACCAGCGGGCTGTCGCAGAAAGCCGTAACCAACGAGCTCAACGCCATCTGGCGGGCCGATATACTGCCCTTCTGCCAGGCGGCGCTCAACAACCGCTATCCGTTCAGCCCGGACAGCGCGGTCGATGTCAATGTGCGCGACTTCCAACGTCTGTTCGGGCCGACCGGCCTGATCGATGCCTTCACCACCGACCATTTGATCAACTATGTCGACACCGCCAGCGAGCCGTGGAAATGGCGTGCCGATTTCGGCCTCGACCCAGCGGCGCTCGCAGCGTTCGAGCAGGCGAGGCATATCCGCGACGATCTGTTTCCGGGCGGCACCGGCCCGGTGATGAACTTCACGCTGGAGCCCAAGGACCTCTCCCCCAACGTGGCGCGTGTCACGCTCAACCTCGATGGCCAGAACCTCGTCTACTACAACAACGCCACCAGGCCGCAACCGATGACGTGGCCCGGCAAGGATGGCACCGGGGTGATCTCGCTCGCCTTCCAGCCGGTCGACGGCTCGCCCGAAGTGATGCTCAACGAGACCGGCAGCTGGGCGTGGCTCAGAATGCTGCGCGGCGGCCGCTTCGCCGCGACCAAGCTCACCGACGTCTATAGCCTGCGGCTCGGCACGAAGGGGATGTGGGCCGATTTCGAACTCAAAGCCGCCAGCGTCGAGAACCCCTACACGCTCGAAATGTTCAAGAAGTTCACATGTCCGCCGCAGATCTGATCGTGCCCGGCTTCTATGGCAAGATGCCCGCCACCGGCGATTTCGTGACCCGGCGGCTGCCGGCGGATTTCGTGCGTGGATGGGACCGCTGGCTGGCGCAGCATATCGTGCCGCTGTTCGGACTTAAGACCTGGCCGCAGCACATTGCGCTGCGTTTCCTCAGCGGGCCTGGCTCCTTCGGCGCCTCGGCCGGCATCCTACTGCAAAGCGCCGACAGGGTCGGCCGGCAATTTCCATTGAGCGTCGTCGCAAGGCTCCCGGAGGCGCCCCTTAAGCTGGCTTTTGCGGACGCATGGTTCGAAAGCATCGAAACCCTCGCCTTGGCGGCGCAGCGAGGAGAGTTGACGCCCGACGAACTCGACGCGGCACTGGCCGCCCTGCCCGTTCCGCTTATCGATGGCGAGGGCGATCTCATCGACGAGTTCGTGGCGTGGACGGCGCATACGGATATTTTCGATGTCGATCAGCAAGCGCCGCAGCCGACCCTGGAGCAGATCTTCGCCGCAAGCTGGGAGACCAGCTGATGCAGATCTGGAACCAGATGGGCTTTCCGCATCAGTTCACCATGGGCATGGACAAGGCCGGCCACGAATGGATCGTGGTCGTGGTCAAGGGCACTTTCGATTTTCCAACGAAGCCTGGCGGGCTGGTGCAGAAATCGGCCGAACAGGTTCCGCTGGTCATGGCCGACACCCAGACCGGTGTGCCTGGCTATTCGGCGACGCTGTGGGAGACAGATTTCGCCTTCCGCAAGCCGCGCTGCGACGTGATCGCCAATGGCTGCGCCTATGCGCCGGGCGGACGGCCGGTCGAGCGCGTGCCGGTCGGGATCAAGGTCGGCAATTGGTCGAAGCTGTTCGAGGTGGTTGGCCACCGCGAATGGCGCTCCATCGGTCCGGTCTTTACCGCCACGTCGCCGCAACCCTTCGTGAAACTGCCCATCTCCTATGACGTTGCCTGGGGTGGCGTGGACAGGCTGGATCCGGAGGACAAGCTTCCGGCCAGCTACAAATACAACCCGGTCGGAACCGGATGGTCGCGCACCAAGAACCAGCGCCTAGTCCCAGGCCTGCGCCTGCCCAACACGCAGGCGGTCGGCGAGGAAGTGCGCTCACCCTTTGGCGACTACAAGCCGATGAGCTTTGGGCCGATGGGCCGCGGCTGGCCGGGACGCATCGAATATGGCGGCACTTACGACCAGAACTGGATCGACAATATTTTTCCGTTCCTTCCACCGGATTTCGATGAGCGCTATTTCCAGATGGCGCCGCCTGACCAGCAGATCGACCATCCGCGCGGCGGCGAGGACGTGCAGCTGATCAATCTGACGCCGATGGGCAAGGAGGTTTTCCGCCTGCCGGCGACGGCGTTGCCGATGACCTTGTTTAAGGAGCAGGACAAGGTGTTCGACGGTGAACTGTCTCCGGACACCATCCTGTTCGATCTAGAAAATCGACGATTCTCGCTGGTTTGGCGGTTGCAGCAGCGGCTCAAGCGCACGATCCTCGATTTTTCGGAATGCTGGATCGGGCCGCCGACGCAATCCATGCTGCGCGCACGAGCGACCGGGCGAACCTATGTCCGTGCAAACGGTGCTGACGCGGAAGAAGAAATCGAGGAGGCATGACACTCGAGCTCGACATCGTTTCGATCGGCATGGTGACCGCGGTCGGTCTCGACGCCCGCTCGGCATGCGCCGCAATGCGCGCCAAGCTCGACGGCTTCCAGGAAACCCGCTTCGTCGGCCCCGGCGGCGGCTGGCTGGTCGGCGCCCCGGTGCCGCTGCCGCGCAAGTTCACAGGAGAGAAACGGCTGGCCCACATGGCCGCGGCCGCCATCCTCGAGGCCTTCGAGCCCGTTCCTGAGGCGCATGGCACAGCAGCGCTCATCCTCTGCCTCCCCGAAGAAGACCGGCCCGGCCGGCTCGCCCCGGAAGCCGCACGCCTCGCTGCGCGCATCGCCGAGATCACCGGCATCGCCTCGCCGTACCGAACGCGAATCGTCGCCCACGGCCGGCCCTCCGGCCACGTCGCACTCGACCAGGCCCGTCGGCTGCTGGCCGACCGCAGCGTACCTTACGTGATGATCTGCGGCGTCGACAGCTACCTGGCGGGACTGACGATCGACCACTATCTGGCCGAACGACGCCTGCTCACCCCAGACAACCCTAATGGCTTCATCCCCGGCGAAGCTGCCGCTGCTATCCTCTGCACCCGCCCAGGCAGCGGCACCATGCGCCTCCTCGGCCTCGGCCTGGCCCGCGAGCCGGCCTATATCTACAACCATACCGATCTTCCTCTCCGCGGCGACGGCATGACCGCAGCCTACCGCATGGCTCTGGACGCCTCGGGGATGGAAATGCGCGATGTCGGTTACCGGATTTCGGATCTGATCGGCGAGAGCTATTTCTTCAAGCAGGCAGCGATTGCCTCGTTGCGGCTCGTCCGAGGCCATCATGGTTTCCAAGACTTCTGGAGCCCAGCTGAAAGTCTCGGCAATGTCGGAGCCGCTGTCGTGCCGATGACGGTTGGCATGGCCATGACAGCTGCCATGAAAGGGTACGACCGAGGCGATCCGGTGCTGATCGAGTCTTCGGGCGACGACGGTGCCTGCGGTGCGATGCTGTTGACCGCGGGCCGAATGCCGCGGAGGCGGGTCGCCGCATGACCGTGTTCGCGAATGGGCTCGAGATCGCTTGCAAGGCGCAGACCAATCAGGTGATCGCGGCTTTTCCAGATGTCTGTTTCACGCCGCCGCAGACGCCGGCCACGCCGCCCGGCGTGCCGATTCCCTACCCAAGCTTTGGTACGGATTCCGACACGGACAAAGGGACGAGCACAGTCAAGATCGGCGGCAAGACCGTCACGCAGAAGAACCAGTCCTACTACACCAAGACCATGGGGACCGAAGCGGGGTGTGCGCCGAAAAAGGGCGTCGTCAGCTCGCAAAACACCGGCAAGGAGTACGCCGAAGCTTGGTCCGGCAACGTCAAGATGGATGGAGAGCCGATCAGCCGGTTTACCGACATCTCAACGAATAACCATGCCTCGCCGGTCGGCAATGCACCGCCCTGGCCGAAGGTCGCGGCCGCCGACCTGAAACCCGGCCAGGACGCGGACTGCCTCGTCGGTTCCTATGATGACATCGCCGCTGCCTGCGCGAACGCGAAGCCTCCCGGCGAGGCGCATCATATCGTTCCGGACAAGGCCTACCGCACGGGCACGCGGGACCAGGCGATCGCCGCTGGGGCGGCCGGCGCCTCGACCATCACGCGGACCTTCGGCAGGCAGAAGCGGAACATCGGCGAACGCGTGAAGAACGCGCCGTCGATCGGTGAAGGCGTCTGCATCTGTGTCAGCAAGTCGGCGCACAAGAAGATCCACAAGAAGGAGCGGGCAGCACTCAAGAAGCTCGGGCAGAAGGTACCGGCCAATCTGAAAGGCGCGGCCAAGAAGGCGCATATTGAGACCATGAAAAGCAACGGCACCTGGAACACCGCGAACCTCGGTGACATTATCGCTGAGTCGAAGAAGTCGATAAGCGACATCAAGCAGGATAAGAATGGCAATCCAACGGCCGCGTGCATCGCGAAGGCAAAGGCCGCGGTAACCAGGCAGACCGCAAACATCGGGCCGAACCAGGTCGGCCGCACATCAGGTACTCTTCCTAACAAGGCGGCGGCGAGCAAAATGCTGAACACGACAATATCATGAGCAACTACGATATCTGGGCGGCCTGTGCGCTGTCTGCCGACGGCTTCGCAATTTCGACCGGCCTGCTCGAGGACGGGCCGCAGTTCAGCAGGCTTACGCTCCACCGAGCGCCGGGCATGCCTGAATGGAACTATGTGCATTTCGAATCGACGCTCGTGTGGCTGACGAGACTCGACGGCTGGCGTCACGGGGCGCTGCTCGCGGCCCTCGGCATCGACGGCGATGTCAGCTTTGTCGGCCAGCAATTTGCCAGCGAGCAGATTCCGGAGGCGGGCGCCGGTGACGACGAAGAGGGCCGTGGCTCGATGAGCCAAATTCGGCAATTGGGCGACGAACTGATTGCCTGCGGATACGGCTCGCAAGTCTATGTGCGCGACACACGGGACGCGTGGACAAGAATAGCCGACTCGGATGACGAGGCTTTGGGCGACAACGCATTCGAGGCCGTGGCGCGAAACGCGAATGGGGAGTGGGCGGCATGCGGCAACACCGCCGCAGCCTTCCGTGAGCCGACCGCCGCCGAGCAAGCCGAACTCGACCGGATCGCAGAGACAGGCACGATGCCACAATACCTTGCCGCGAAGGAGCGCTTCGAGACCCAGTTGGCAGGCGAAATCGGCTGCCTGTACGTGCGGAATAAACGCCGCTGGACAGGCGTGGACCTACCCGGCAGCACCTATCTTGAGGATGTTATCGTGCTAGAGGACGGTCGCTTTCTAGCGGCGGGCGGCGGTGGTCTGATCGTCGCAGGTCGGGATCCCGATGGCTTCGAGGATTTCTCGCAGCCGGGCTTCGCCGAGAACTACTATTCCATCTGCCTAGTCGGTGGCCGGCCCCACCTTCTTGGCGATACGGTGATCCATGTCCTCGGCAAGGATTTGCAGTTGGAAGAGGAGATTGCCCTGCCGGACGAACTGCAGAGCCCGTTGCTTATTGATGTCGCGGATGGCGTGCTGTGGTATTTCGATCACAAGGGGGTCGCCAAACGGCGGCAAAACGCCTGGGTCATCACGGACCTGCCGGACGACGTATGGGAAGAAGTGCGCCACGACGGATAAGCGGGCGCGGCAGCTTGCTTAGCGATCTACACCCCGTTCGCCCCGAGATATTCTCTGACCTTTTTAAGGTCCAGCTCTGTGACCGGGATCGGGCGCTTCGCCTCCAGCATGCGCACGACGAACAGCTCGCCCGCTTCGGGATATTCGGCGAACCGTTCCTGAGCGATTCGCTTGCCCTCCGGTCCCGCCACCCACAGCCCGTCCAAATGCGCCTCCAGCCGCTCGACCAGCCGCGCGAGCCGCTCAGCGTCCATGTCGGGATTCTCGTCCGGGTGCAGCAGGTGCCGGTCGTAGACTGTCCACAGGAACGCCGCCATCTCCGCGTGCTGGCGCACGATTTTCGGAAGGACGGGTGCGCGCGGCATCAGTTGAGGTTGACCGAGCCACCGCGGATACGATTTGCCGCACTGGCATGGCTGGTGACATATGTGCCGCGAATGGTGATATGACCGTCTTTTTCGAGGATGATGGTCGCTTTGCCGCAGCGGAGTTCGACGCGTTCCTCGCCATGGATCCGCACCTGGCGCCCGTCACTGAACGCCCGCGGCCGCGGGTCGCGGGTCGGATCGACAATGCGTCCGACGATCAGCGGAAGTAGTGGATCCCCCTCCTCGAACAACAGTGCCACTTCGGAGGCGATCGCGTCCGGACCCAGCGCGACGAGGCTCTTCGCCTTGAGTGCGGTCTCCTTTGGATTGCCTGCAAATACGACCAGCGGCGTGGCCTCCTCGAAGCCCAACAGAACCCCGATAACGACACCCTCGATCCGCGATTTCAACGCAACCATTTCGAACCTCAATTCTGCAGGATGTTGCTGCCCTTCATGACGATATCGCTCGAAGCGTCGACATTGATCTTTCCCGAACCTTTGATCGTAATGTCCTTTCCCTTGATGGTGATCGTTCCATCCTTCTTCATAAGGATCTCTGCACTACCGGTCTTGATCGTTATCGAGTCCTTGGCTTCGATAGTCAGGTTCTTGCCGACCACCATCCCCGCATCCTCGCCGACTTGGGTGAGGCTCTTCTTGCCGATCTTGAGTTCGTGCGCCCCGTCGATCTGGGTCGAGGCATCCTGGCCGACCTTGACGGTCCATGTCTTGCTGATCTCGGTGTTCTGCGCGCCGCCGATTTTGAGGCCCTGATCGGTGCCGATCTCGATACTTTGGCTGGCCGCTACGTTCCAGCCATCATCCGCCCCGATATCGTGGCTCTGCCCCGCCCCCACCGTCACACTCCGCGACGCCCCGATCGTATTCGTTTGCGCCGCGCCGACGCTCCGTGTCTCAGTGGCGCCCACGGTATCGACGCGCGCCGCGCCGACCGTCACCGTCTGCACCAGCCCCACCGTCTGCGAATGGCTGGCGTCGATGTTTTCCGTCGAATTGGCGACGACGTGGATCGTCTCGTTCGCCATCACCGTTAGCGACCGGTTCGCGCCCACCGTCTCGGTGTCGTTCGACCCGATGTTCGTCGTCTGGTCGACGCCGACCTTGACGGTCTTGTTGTTGCCGACGTCCTCGTCGAGGTTATGGCCGACGGAGTGCTTGGCGTCATGGTCGATGCGGTCGGACTGATCGTGCTGTACCGTCTTGTTGCGGTCGTGCTTGATCAGCAGATGGTGGTCCTTCTGCGCCTGGAAATTGACCAGTTCGGAACCGGCCTTGTCCTCGAACATCAGCTCGTTGTAGCCGCCGCCGCCTTTCGAGGAATTGGACTTCCAGCCCGATTGCGTGGCGTTGGCAGGCAGCGCGTAGGGCGGCATCTCGGAGGCATTGTAGACGCGACCGGTGATGATCGGCAGGTCCGGGTCGCCCTCGATGAAATCGACGATGACCTCCTGGCCGATGCGCGGGATCTGGATGAAGCCCCAGCCGCTGCCAGCCCAGGTCTGAGACACGCGCACGAAACAGGACGAGTTCTGGTCCTTCTTGCCGAGGCGGTCCCAGTGGAATTGCACCTTCACCCGCGCATATTTGTCGGTGAATATCTCTTCGCCCGAAGGGCCGACCACCGTTGCCGTCTGCGGGCCGCGCATGATCGGTCTGGGCGTGATGCGCGGTGGCCGATAGGGCAATTTCGTGGGCGCTACGCCCAGCACCACCTTGAAATTCTCGATGTGGGCTTCGTTCTGGGTCCTGTAGCCCGGATCGAACAGGCGGTATTCGGCGCTCACAACCAGATATTCCGTATTCTGGTCGTCGCGCGGAAAGCTTTCGAGCGTGAACTTGCAGCCGGAAAAAAGGCCGCGCACCGTACCGACGGCGGTGTTGCGATGGTGCACTGCCTGAAGTTCCTCGCGGCGGATCCCCGCGATCGTGTCGCCGCGCCCGACATCGAGATGCGCTCCGGGCTGGCGGTAGTTTTCGCCCGAAGCCTCCTTGTGGCTGAAGGGCTGGGCGGACTTCGCCATCAGATCGGCGCCGGGCTTCTCGAAGTCATAGTCCGTATGGGCGTAGGCGCCTGGCCGCACCGCACTGCCCGGGATCCATTCGGTGATGTATTCGACGTCGCGTCGCGAGCCATAGCCCTCGAAATTATAAAGCACCTTCTCGTAGCCTGGAGCCGGCTTCAGCTTGCTCATCGCATCGCACAGCACGAGCGTGTGCTTGTCCTCATCATGCTCGAAGAAATAGAAAATGCCTTCGTGCTCGAACAACCGCTGTACGAAATCGAGATCACTCTCGTCATACTGGACACAGTATTCGCGCGATGGATACGAGCCCTGCAGGCGCTTCTCGAATTTTGCGATGCCGTATTTCGAAAAGATCTTTTCGACGATCTCCACAGCCGTCATGTTCTGGAAAATGCGGCAATCGGTGGTATTTCCGAGGAACCAGAGCCACGGTCTGACGGTGGCCTCGTAGTAGGCCAGCCGGTCCTCTATGCGCGTAAGCTTGAAATCCGACACCAGGCCGCTGAACCAACGCTTTGGATCGGATTCACCTTCGACCGAAACGACGCCGCCCAGCATCTTCAGCGGATCGACGTCTCGGCTCTTGCTGACGAACCCGACGGTATAGGCAAAACTTCGGCTGATCTCGTCACGACCGACGAGATGGGTGAAGGTCAGCACATCGGCGCCAACCGGCGTGTGTACAACCGTGGCACGTTCGTTCGCCATGGGGCGTGCCCCTCCTCGACGCAGCCGCCAGTGTGATGGATTGAAGCCCCCGCTCCGTAAATTGCATCACGCACGGAAGGTTTTCGAATTCACCGCATCGGACCTCTGCAAGCCTAGCATATGTTTGATGGAGGCCAAACAGAAGCAATGTCTAAACCGTGGCGTGCATTCATGTGACGCGCACCTCTCCCACTGCGCTGGCAAGATGCTAGAATGCCTAGGATTTCAGGTTTGCCAGTGGCGTCGAATGTTCATTTCGCTCCAGATCAGCAATGTTGACAGACTGCCGCCAGGCATTTCGGCGAGCTATGCCGCCCGCGACCGCAGCTTCGAAATCGGGCGCGAAAATTGCGACTGGACACTTACCGACCCCGACAAGTTCATCTCAGGCCGGCATTGCGAAGTCCATTATCAGGCGGGCTCGTTCTGGCTTCATGACGTCTCGCGCAACGGCACTTTCGTCAACGGCTCCAGCCAGCGCATGAATGCGCCGCATCGGCTGACCCAAGGCGACCGGCTGCTGATCGGCCGTTATGTCGTCGCCGTTTCGGTCGACGAAGAGCGCGCCGCCACCGGCCATCCGCAAGCCAGGACCGGTTCAACGCAACGCGAGTTGCCGCCCTCGACGGGAAGGCCGGTGGAACTTGGCAGCGCGCCATTCCACAATCCAGCGGGGCAGCGCCCGGCCGGGTCAACGCCGGTGCCGACGTCTTCGGCGCTGCAGCCCGGCCCCGCTGTCCCGGTCAAGCAGTCGGCGGAAGCGGACGGGATACTGCGCGATATCGCCAGGGCGGCCGGCTTATCGCCGGAGCTGTTGCAGTCGCGCGACCCGCATGACGTCGCTGCGGAGATCGGTGCGGTGCTGAGAACCACGGTCGAGCAGCTGTCCTTGCTGCTCAAGGCGCGGGCGGCGGCCAAGGTGCTCGCCAAAAGCGCGCACCGCACCATGATCGGCGCCGAGGACAACAACCCGCTGAAATTCGTGCCGGGCACCGACGACATACTCGAGATCATGTTTGCCAAGCGCCGGGCCGGCTATCTCGATGCCAGGCACAGCATCGAGGATGCGTTCCGCGACCTGAAGACCCACGAAATCGCAACCTACGCCGCCATGCAGGCCGCGCTCTCGCGGCTGCTCGACGACCTGTCGCCGGAGGCGATCGCTAAAAGAATCCCGCCTGCGTCCTTTTCGTCCAGGAAAAGCCAGGCCTGGGACGCGCTCGTCGCAACGTGGCGGACGATGGAAGACAAGCACGAAAACGGCATGCTGGATGTCTTCCTCGCCTATTTCGCCGAAGCCTACGCCAAGGCAGGCAAGCAGAAATAGCCGCGCTCGGCAAATGTCGTCAGCAACGCTCTTACGGGCTGTGTGAGGGACCCCGTGGAAGAAGCCGCTTCCTTGATCATCCTGCTTTCCGATTTCAATCGGCTTGCCGTGCGACTAGGATAGCGCATGGGCGCTTGCCTGGCTGGCAAAGCGGTGTGGCTTGGGGCGTGTGCAGGAATGTCATGTTTCGGCAAGATCAGTCTTTCCATCCGGCTCGCTGTTGATACCCAGCCTGGTACGCGCACCTCGACGGTGGTGCGCCGATGAGCTCGAAGGACGATCCCTCCGAGCCGCCGGATAAAACCGTCATCCGCGCACCACGGCCAAGACAAAAGCCGCGCGTGGCTCCCGATCGTTCCGGTGCGCCATCACCCGCCAGGGAATCGACAGTGTTCGACCCCGGCCTCGGCCGACAAATGCCCGGCTGGTCGTCCGGAACCGTGGTCTTTCAGGAAGCCGGCCACGGGGCTGAGCCCGCGGCGGCACCGGCGTTGCAGCAGGACGCCTTGCTCGACGCCTCAGCTGGCGTGAAGTATGCCGCGACAAATCCTATCCTATCCGCCGCAGCCCCCTTGCTCATGCTGTTCGGTCAGCTACGGCTGATACCGGTCGAACGGCAAGCCGCGGCCTTGGCGGAGCATATCGCAGACGCCATCGAGACCTTTGACCATACCATCGCCAAAGCCGGCATTGGGGAAGAAGACGCACGGATCGCGAAATTCGCGCTTTGCGAAACCGCCGACGATCTCGTCGGCAACCTGCCCTGGCCGAACAAGGAAACCTGGCTTCAGCACAGTCTGGTGGCGCGGTTCTTCCACACACGACCGACAGGCACCGGCTTCTATGAAGCGCTGAACAACCTCCTCGCCAAGCCTGAAGCGCATTACGACCTGCTCGAATTGATGCATGCCTGCCTGTCGCTGGGGTTCGAGGGCCAGTATCGGGGATTGTCCAGCGAACGGAACACACTCGAGCGCGTCCGGCGCGACGTCTATGACACGCTGCGCTATTTCAGGCCGCGCGCCGCCGAGGACATTTCGCCCCGGTGGCAAGGCATGGCGGCGGCAATGCCCACGCCAGGAGGGCGGCTGCCTCTATGGGCGATCGCAGCCGCCGCGGCGACCCTGGTGACGGCGGCTTTTTTCGGGCTACGGATCCTGATCACCGATGAAGGCGATGCAACCGCCGGCGCGCTGCTGGCGCTCAATCCTTCCACCCCGGTCACCATTGAACGCGCCAGCGTGGCGGCACCCGCCGAACCGGTGCAAGCCAAACCGCCGCCACCCTCTCCCCCGGACACCACGCAGATTGACCGCATCCGCGCGGCACTCGCCCAGGAGATCGCCGCCGGCGGACTGAACGTCGGTACGAAGGGCGACTTCATCGTCGTCGAGATCAGCAACCAGCTTCTGTTCGCATCCGGCCAGGCTGATTTGAAGGCACAGTTCCAGCCGATCGCGGCCGATATCGCCACGGCGCTCGACGCCGAAGCCGGACCGATCAAGATCGTCGGCCACACCGACAATGTGAAGCCGAAGAAGTCGAGCACGTTCAAATCGAACTTCGATCTCTCGGTCGCCCGCGCGAAGGCCGTGCAGGCGATGATCGCCAGGCAATTGAAGGATCCGTCGCGTCTGAGCGTGGACGGCAAGGGCGAAGACGAACCCATCGCCGACAACGCGACGGCGGACGGCCGCGCCAAGAACCGCCGCGTCGACGTGATGATCCCGAAACAGGAGACCTTGCAGACCGGCTCGGCGGAGAACGGCAACTGATGGGCTGGGTGCTGCGGATATTCAGTGTGCTCGCCCTGGCCGGCTTCTCGGCCGCCGTCTGGTATGCCGGACC
Organism: Mesorhizobium sp. 2RAF45; assembly: GCF_052115225.1. Lineage (NCBI taxonomy): Bacteria > Pseudomonadati > Pseudomonadota > Alphaproteobacteria > Hyphomicrobiales > Phyllobacteriaceae > Mesorhizobium > Mesorhizobium sp. 2RAF45. The sequence goes on from NZ_JBFRGG010000005.1 coordinate 355,393, forward strand.
GCTGATCCGCTTCGCCGATACCCGCCCGCTCGGATCCCTGTGGCTCAGGGCGGTCATCATCGGGGTGACGGTGGCCGTGCTGGCGTTGTTCTACGGCATCGGCTTCTGGCAAAGGCGCAAGGCGCAAAGGGCGCTCGAAGCGGCCATCGTGCGCAGCGACGAGCGCAACGACGATGCACAGGTGCTCGAAGCGCGCATGAGCGAGGCCATCGCGACGCTGAAGCGGACGAGCGGCAAGCGCAACTTCCTCTATGATATTCCCTGGTACATCATCATCGGCCCGCCAGGCGCCGGGAAGACGACGGCTCTGGTCAATTCCGGGCTGAAATTTCCGCTTGCGGGCTCCGGCAATGCCCAGCCGGTGGCCGGCGTCGGCGGCACGCGGTCATGCGACTGGTGGTTTACCGATGAGGCGGTGCTGATCGACACGGCCGGCCGCTACACGACGCAGGAATCGGACCGCGAGCGCGACAAGGCAAGCTGGCTTGCTTTCCTCGGATTGCTCAAGAAAAACCGCGTAAGGCAACCGATCAACGGCGTGATCCTGGCCATCAGCCTCGCCGATCTCATTGGCCTCGACGACCAGCAAATCGAGGCGCATGTGACCGAGATAAGAAGCCGCCTGCGCGAATTGCACGAGACGCTGAAGATCCAGTTTCCCGTCTATCTGCTTTTCACCAAGGCCGATCTCGTCTCCGGCTTCATGGATTATTTCGGCCAATTCGACGAAGCAGGCAGGCGCAAGGTGTGGGGCGCGACGTTCCAGACCGCCGATCGCACAAGGAACATGGCCGGCGAGGCGCCGGCCGAATTCGACGGGCTGGCGAAGCGCTTGGCGGAAGAAGTTGTCGATCGCTTGCAGGAGGAGGCCGACCCGGTGGCGCGCATCGCCATCTTCGGCTTCCCGGCACAGTTCGGTGCGCTGGGGAACCGGATAGCGCATTTTATCGGTAGCTTGTTCGATGCCTCTCGATCGCATGTCAATGTCAGCCTGCGGGGCCTCTATTTCTCCTCTGGTACTCAGGAAGGAACCCCGTTCGACCAGGTGCTGGGCACGATCGGCCGCAGCTTCGGCAGCACCTCGCAGGCGCATCTTTCCGGCATCGGCAAGAGCTTCTTCCTGCACGATCTGCTGACCAATGTGATCTTCCCGGAATCGGGCTGGGTATCCTTCGACCGAGCGGCCGAACGGCGCGCCAGGCTCGCGAGATTTGGCGGCCTCGCCGCCATTGCGCTGGCGGCCTTGGCGGCTCTCGGCGCGCTTGGCCTCAGCTTCTTCGCCAACAAGTCGCTGATCGCCTCCACCCGGCAGGCGATGGCACAGTATCGCGACAGCGCCGATTCACTGCTGAAGAGCACGACGGTGACCGACGTTGATCTCGAAAACGTCATCGGCCCGCTCGACCAGTTGCGCAACCTGCCGGCTGGCTACGAGAACGGCGACCAGGCAAAGCCGATCGAGGAGACGTTCGGGCTCAGCCAGCGCGAGAGGCTGCTGTCGGCCTCCAGGACCGCCTACCGACAAGCGCTCGAGCGGACATTCCGCTCCCGGCTGCTGGTGCAGGCCGAGCGCACCATCCAGGCCAAGATGGCCGATCCGATCGCGCTTTACGAACCGCTGAAGATCTACCTGATGCTGGGCGGCAAGGCTCCGAAGGTCGATGACGAGTTGATTGTCTCTTGGATGAGGCAGGATTGGGAAGAGAACCGCTATCCCGGCGAGAACAACCGCGAGGGCCGCGCGCAGCTCGAAAAGCATCTGCGTGCGATGCTCGCGCTCGACGACGCCTACGATCCCGTCTTTGAGCTCAACCAGCCACTGATCGAAGCCGCGCAACGCTCGCTTGGGCGCATGAGCCTTGCCGACCGCGCTTCGGCGCTGATCAGGTCGGCCGTCTACGCCGCAAGGCTGGAGGACCTCTCCGTCGCCGCGAAAGCCGGTCCCGAGACGCAGCTGCTGTTCGAACGCATGGATGGCAGCGACCTCGCCGATCTCAACGTTCCTGGACTTTACACGCGCGCCGGCTTCAACCGCTTCTTCCTGCCGCAGCTCTCGCGCATCGCGCAAATGCTCGTCAACGACCAGTGGGTGCTCGGCGGAGGTGGCGAACAGGGCGGCATCGACCAAGACCTGCCCAAGCTCGGCCCCGAACTGATCGACCGCTACGGCAAGGAATTCTCTTCCGCATGGAACCGCGTGCTCGACCAGCTCAAGTTCAAGGCGTTGCTCAAGGACAAGCCGCAATATCTCGCGCTTTCCGCCCTCGCCGCACCGGACTCGCCTCTCGATCAGCTGTTCACCGCGATCGCCGATGAGACCGCATTGACGAAGCAGAACACCACGGCCGAGGGCGAGAGCGCAGCGCAAGAAGACCCCGCCAGCATGGCCAAAGGTCTGGCACGCATCGGCCTGCAGATCGCTGGCGGCAAGTCGCAGAGCCGAGCCGGATTGGACCCGGCTGTCGCGCAGAATGCCGGTGCGAGCGTCGAGGCACAGTTTCGACCGTTCCAGGCCCTGGTCAGCGGCGCCAGTGGACGGCGGCCGCTCGATGCGTTGACGCGGAATTTCCGCGACATCTTTCAAAGCCTCAAGCTTTCGGCCGATGTCCCTTCCCAGACCGAACGCGTCAACGCCAACCTGCAGCTGCAGATCTCCACGCTGCGCGCAAACGCCTCGCGCCTTCCGAAGCCGCTTGCGCGCATGGTCAACGCGGCAGCGGACGAGTTTGAAGGCAATGTCGCGGAAGCTTCGGTGGCCAACCTCAACCAGAACCTCGACCAGACGGTCACACGAGCCTGCGAAGAGGCGGTCAACGGTCGCTATCCCTTCGTCAGTGACGGCACCGAAGAGATCTCGATAGCGGATTTCGCCAAGCTCTTCGCGCCGGGCGGGCTGATGGACCGCTTCTTCGCGCAGAACCTTGCGCCGCTGATCGACATGACCGGCCAGGAATGGACCTGGAGACAGGACGCCCGCTCCAGCCGCGACCTGGCGAAGTCGACCTTGAAATCATTTCAGGCGGCCGCCGAAATCCGCAGCGCCTTCTTCCCTTCCGGCGGCTCGGTGCCGTCGGTTTCGATCACCATCACGCCTTTTTCGCTGAATAGCGACGCAGACAACGCGGTTCTCGACATTGACGGCCAGACCGTCCAGGGCAGCCAAACGGGGAACGCGCCAAGCACAGTGACCTGGCCGAACAGCACTGCCTCTGGTTCCGCCAGCCTAAGCCTGATGCCGGAAATGCCAGGCCGCGACTCCGCTCTCAAATTCGAAGGACCGTGGGCCTTGAAGCGTCTGTTGGACAAGGCGACCATCACCGCCAATGGCGCCAACACCGAAGCTCGCTTCGTGATCGGCGGACGAGACGTCGCTTACACGATGCAGACCGGACCGGGGGCCAATCCATTCCTGCTGCCGGCCCTGTCCGGTTTCAGCTGTCCAAAGGCGTTCTGACATGGCTGTGTTCCAGCGCGCCGCCGGCCGCAGCCCTCATTTCGGTACTCTAACGTATGCGCTTGTGGCAAAGTGGCCTGGGCACGCCGCCCATGATTGGTCACAGAGGACGCTCGCGAAGCGCTTGGTGGCAAATTGAGTTCTGTCGCCCTTCCCATCGAAAGCTTCGGCGTAAGCCATAAGGGCTGCGTGCGCGACCACAATGAGGACAACTACCTGATAGAGCCGCAGACCGGCCTGTGGGTGGTGGCCGATGGCATGGGCGGGCACGAGGCCGGCGAGGTCGCATCGGCCAGCATCGTCGATCATCTGGCGACGATCGGCATTGCAAGCTCGGCGCCGGACCTTCGCGCGCGCTTCGAAGACCGGCTGAGCCGCGCCAATTCCGAAATCCGCGACATCTCGCGATCCCGCGGCATCACCATCGGGTCCACCTTCGCGGCCTTGCTTGCAATGGACGGACGCTTCGCTGGCCTGTGGGCCGGCGACAGCCGCATCTATCTGGTCCGCAACGGTGTGATCTTTCAGGTCTCGAAGGATCACACCGAGGTCCAGGAACTGCTGGACCGCGGCATGATAAGCCCGGAGGAAGCGCTTACCTGGCCGCGCCGCCATGTCATCACCCATGCCGTCGGCGTCAGCGATGAGCTCGAGATCGATTTCCAGCAGGGCGAGCTGATGCCGGGGGATGTTTTCGTCCTGAGCACCGACGGACTGACGGCGCATGTCAGCGACGCCGAGATCGAAGCCGCAGTGATATCCGCAACGCCGCAAGCGGCGTGCCGAAGCCTGCTGGAGACGGTGCTGGCGCGCGGCGGAACCGACAATGTGACCATCGTACTCGTGAAGATCGGCGGCGGTCGCAACGGCGCGCTCCATTCGGATCGGTCCGGAGCGGAGAGCCTGGCGAGATGAGCGACGACGACAAGACCCGGATATCGACGAACGACATCTATGCCGGCGTCGGCACGCAGCTCAGCGGCATTTACGAACTCGACGAGAGGATCGCCTCCGGCGGCATGGGAGAGGTCTATCGCGGCCACAACATCCAAACCGGCGACCATGTGGCGATCAAGATCGTATTGCCCGAATTCGCCCGCGATCAGACGATCCTGTCGCTGTTCCGCAAGGAAGCGTCGATCCTCAATCACCTGTCGCATGACGCAGTGGTGCGCTATCACGTCTTCACCATCGATCCGAGGATCGGCCGCCCCTATCTGGCGATGGAGTTCGTGGACGGCCAGTCGCTATTCGACGTGATGCGTCGCGGACCGATGCCGGCGGAAGAAGTGCGGCGACTTTGCCATCGCCTGACGTCGGGGCTCGCCGCCGTGCACCGGGCGGGCGCGGTTCACCGCGACCTCTCGCCGGACAACATCATCCTGCCTGGCGGGCAGGTGGAAAGCGCCAAGATCATCGATTTCGGCATAGCCCGGTCGGCGACCGCAGGCGGTGAAACGCTGATCGGCGGGAAGTTCGCCGGCAAATACAATTACGTCTCGCCCGAACAGCTCGGTCTCTATGGCGGTGAGGTCAGCGAGCAGTCCGATATCTATAGTCTCGGACTGGTGCTCGCCGCGGCATTGCGCGGAAAGCCGCTCGATATGAGCGGCTCGCAATACGAGGTGATCGAGAAACGCCGGACCGTGCCGGACCTGTCTGACATCGACCCCGATTTCCAAGAGCTCATTGCCGCGATGCTGCAGCCGGATCCGCGGGATCGGCCTGCCAGCATGGCCGAGATCGCCAGGGCAACGCGTGGCGAGGATGTCGACGCGACATTGCCGCCGGCATCGTATGGTCCGCGTGACCGCGCGGGCTTGCCGCGCGCCGGCTGGACGGCGCTGTCCGACACCGGGCCGCAGCCTTCGACGTCCGCGGGCGAAAAGCACTTTGTTGAACATGTGCGACCGGCGCATCTGTCACAACCACGGCCTGCGCCAGCGCCCGCGCCGGCCAGCACGCCCATGCCGGCTGCGCCGCGAAAATCGTCGCGGATGCCGGCTGTCGCCGGCGGCCTCGTGACGCTGGCGGTCCTGTTGGGCGGCGGCCTTTACTTCAGCGGCATCCTGGCGCCTCCGCCTGCCGAAGAGAAACTCAAACCGTTGACACCGAAGCCGGTGCCCAAACCCGTTGTTGAAGCCCCCAAGCCGGTGGCTCAAACGCCGCAGCCGGAAGCATCGAACCCTCAGCCGCCGATGCAGCCTCAGCCAGAGCCTTCAAAACCCGACAATGCCGCCACTATCGAGACGGTGAACCCACCTGCCCTACCGGATGCACAGGTGAAGACCCCAGTGCCGGCCGAGAACCAGGCGGACGCTACGGGCCAGCAGAAACCGGAGGCGGCCAAGCCTACCGAAATCCCCATGCCGACCACCAGGCCCGAGGTGCCGCCGGCAACAGAAGCACGGCCACCCGCCGAGCAGGCGCCGGTAGCGCCGCCCGTCGGCAAGCCAGCGCCGTCCGAAACCACGGCCAGCAGTCAGGCGCAAGCCCCCCCGGTCGAGACCAAGCCTGCCCAAAACCCGACCGCTAACCCACCGAAGACGTCCACGCCAAGCCAGGCGGAGGCAGAGAGTAAGCCGGCGCAGCAGGCAAACCCGCCGGCGACAGAACCCAGCGCAACGGACCTGGTCGAGATCCTTTCCAAGCTGGCCAAGCCGGAGGCTTCCTCGCCACCGACCTCGGAGAGCCGGTTGCCGGCGCAGCCGACCAACCCGCCGGCGAAACCGGCGGCCCCGCCCCCGGTCGCCAGCCAGCCGACAGCACCAACCTCGCCACAAGAGCCGACACAGGCAGCGCAGCCGTCCCAGCAACCGCAGCCGCCGGTAACCACACGGCCCGAAGATACCGAAGTCGCGATCAATGTGCCAAAGCCGGCGATTCCGCCGGCGAAGCCGGTCGACGAGGCGGCGCAACGCGCCTCATGGGTGCGCGACTTCAGCGGCGGCGACTGTTTCTACGCGTCGCTGACATCGCAAACCGCCAGCTCCGCCGCCATCGAAGGCCTCGCAACAGCCGTGCAGCCCTTCGAGCAGATGCTCAATGATTTTCGCTCGAGGTTCCATCTCGAGCCGGACATCAATGTCCGTCTCATCGAGCAGCCTCAGTGTGAAGTGACCAACTTCCTGCGCGTCCTCGACCGGAACCGTGTGGAAAGTCCGCGGCTCGTTCTCGACCGGACATCGGTGCCGGATGGCGCGCCGATCAGCGGCACTCTGGTAACGCGTGGCGGGTTGGTTTCCAACGTCATGTTAATCGACCACAGGGGCATCGCCTTCAACCTCGATGATCGCATCGTGGCGCAGACCGACAAAGCGACCTTCAACATCCCGATCGGTCTAGGCGCCGCCGACAAGGCGGCCGGCAAACCCCTGCCGCAGATCATGCTGGTGATCACCGGACCAAAGGACATTCAGGCCGCGATGTTCTCGAGACCGACACCGGTCTCCGAGCTTTTGCCAAAGATCCTCGAGGAGATCGGCGCCGACGGCCCGCAGTTCTCCGCCACCGCCAAATATTTCCAGCTCGGCGGATAGATATGAACGCCGATGGACCTTCGCCCCTCGCATTCATTTTGCCAGCCTTCGTCACGCACAAAGCGTAGCTGGTTTCGATTATTGGCGGACTTCTCCGACCGCTTGGCATTTTCCGCGCTGTTCGGCGCGGCGCTGCTCGTTATCTTCTCGACCAGAAGCGCGCATGCCGAATTCACCGTCTGCAACCAGACGCTCGACGTCGTCAACCTCGCCGTCGGACAGAAGGTCGACAATGCCGACCAGACCGATGGCTGGTGGACCATCGGCGCCAACCAATGCGTGAACGTCATCCGCGAGGAACTGGCCAACCGCTACATCTACCTCTACGCGACCGACGTGTTCGGCCATGCGATCCTCAACGGATCGACCGAGATGTGCGTTGATCGGCGCCGCTTCTCCATCCGTGGCATCGAGGAGTGCTGGCAGCGCGGTCATATCGCGGCGCGTTTCGTCGAGGTCGACACGCTGGAGCAGGTGCGCTGGACCTATTTCCTGACCGGAAACAGCCCGTGACGCACAGCATCGACACGAGCTTCAAACAGAAGAAGCTGGCACGCCTGGCCGAGCGCAGACGCAAACTCTGGCGCCGCGTTCTTGCTGGCGTTGCAACGCTCACCGTCATCGCGATCGCCACCGGCTTCTATCTTACGAAGGACAACTGGTCGTTCGGCGACGAGGATGAGGAACTGCATCCCGTCGAAGGCATGGAGGACGTGCCGCCCGACGCCTCGGTCTATGTGCCGGCCATCATCGACCTTGCCGGTGATCCGATGTGGATCACGCTGGCGCCCGATGCGGACACCGCCACGAAGGGCCACACGGTTGCGCGCCCGGCCGAACTCGACAGTTCCGGGGCCTCGCCGCAGATCGAGATTCTGTCCGACGTGATGCTGAGCGCCAGCGAGAAGTTCATGACGACGATCCCGTCGACGCAGGAGGATTTTGCCTTCTTCAAGGCGCAGCGGCAGCCTTCAACCGCAGCACCAGACGATCAGCAACCGACCTCGCCCGCACCTGCTGCGGCGCCCAACGACCAACCGGGCGATCTGGCGAACGACCTGCAGGCGCCGCCGGACGCGGGCGAGCCCCCCGCCGGTTCGGCGCCCAAGGCCGACGCAGACGACCCCGAGGCCGGCTGGGGGGAGACCATCGACCAGGGCGAGGCAGCGCTCCCCGCCTTCAAGAAAACCGCGATCGAGAACAACACCACCGTCGCGACCGTCATCAGCGAATATCAGCGCTTCGCGGCGACAGAGGACACTTTTGTGAAAATCCTCAACGACCGCAGCCTGGATAGCGTGGCGCTCGACGCGCATTTCTCAGCGGACGACGCCAGGCTTGCGGGCGAGGCGCTGAAAGCGCTGTTCAAGCGCGACGGGCTCGAGGCCGGTTTCGTGGTCGCCATGCGCGGCTTCCGGCCGAATCGCGAGACGACGACCATGTCGCTGATGCAGGTCTCGGTCTACGCAAGGAACGTCTATGTCGGCACGCTGACGCGCAACGCAGCGGGCGCCTTCGTTTCCGGCGTCGACCCCTGGGTTCGCGAGGACCTCTTCAACTATTCGGGTGCCTCCGACCAGGGCGGACCCAAGCGGCAGTACCGGCTGCTCGACGCAATCTACTCGACCGCGGCGCGCAACAAGGTGCCGACCAGCGTGATCGGCGAAGCGATCATGTATCTGTCGAGGGGACAGGATCTCGACGCTTTCGCCAGCGAGGACCAGCGCCTGGTGATGATCTACTCGCAGACGCCGCGCGACGAGGGCGAGATCTCCGGACGGGTGCTTTACGTCGGCGTCCTGGGTAAGGACAAGAACCTCGACTGCTTCGTCTTCCAGCAAAGTGACGGCCAGTATGCCTGCGTGACCGGCGATGATCAGGTTCGCTCGCTGAACGTCACCAACGGCATGGTCACGCCGGTCGCCGGGGTGATGACGTCGACCTTCGGCCCGCGCAAGCATCCGATCCTCGGCACGGTTCGGATCCACAAGGGTGTCGACTGGGCGGCTCCGGTCGGGACGCCGGTCATGGCGGCCTTCGACGGCGAGATTTCCTTCCAGGGCGATGGCGGCAGCTATGGCAATCTGGTGAAGATCACGCATGCCAACGGCCGCGAGACGCGCTACGCGCATATGCAAAAATTCGCCATCGCCAGCGGCGTCGGCACCAAGGTGAAGGCCGGCGACGTCATCGGCTATATCGGCACCACGGGGCTTTCGACCGGCCCGCATCTGCATTTCGAGCTCTACGAGAACGGCGAGGCGATCGACCCGCTCGGGACAGTCACCACCGTCGCCACCGCCGTTTCCGTCAGTTCCGGCGGGCCCGGCGATTCCGCGGTAGAGACGCTGACCGACCGGATCGTCCATGTCGAAAGCGGCGGCAGCGCCCGCGCCAAGAACCCCAACTCGTCGGCAACCGGCGCCGGCCAGTTCATCACCAAGACCTGGATCCGGATGATGAACACCTATCGTCCCGACCTTGCCCGATCGCTTTCGACCGCCGACCTGCTCGCGCTTCGCTATGACGCGACGCTGTCACGCGAAATGGTGCGCAACCTGGCGCGCGAAGGCGAGGCCTATCTGCGCGCCCGCGGCCACCAGATAACCGCCGGTCGCCTGTATCTTTGCCATTTCCTCGGCATGGAGGGGGCACACCAGGTGCTGGCCGCGTCCGGCTCGTCGCAATTGAGCGCTGTTCTGGGCGCAGCCGTGATCCAGGCCAACCCGTTCCTGACCGGCAAGACCGTCGGCTACGTCATCGATTGGGCCGAGCGGAAAATGGGGCAGAAAGTGCCGCGCGTGGTGACCGATCAGAGCCAGCCGGCGACAACCACGACCGAGGTCCGGCAGACGTCGCCGGAGTTCGAGAAATACAAGCAGGCGATAACCGCGTTGCTCAATTCAATCCAAGAGACGCTTGAGCCGGGCTGAGCAATTCCAGGAAAAGTGTGAACAGAACGGCTCACCATTTCCGTGAAACGGTGAACGGTTCTAGTGGCTGTCCCGGCTCAAAGGCGGCACGATCGCCTGGTCGATCGGTTTCGACAAATATCTGCGGAAGCCGGGGGATCCGGTGAACCTAAGCTGTCGTCGGGGCTACACAAGCCTGAGAGCCATTTTTGGCCGAAGCGACTTCGTCGCTGACGAATTGAGCATGCGCAGAGATCCATAGCGTGCCCCGATGGGCAGGAGGGCTGATCCATGAAACTGTTTGCCATCCTTTTGAGCGGAGTTGTCCTTTCCATCCTTGCCGCCTTCGGCGTCCAGGCCGCAACAGCCGAGAGCAAGCGTGTCGCGCTGGTCATCGGCAACAGCAAATATGTCAACGCCGTTGCCTTGCCCAACCCGGCGAACGATGCCCACCTGATTGCGTCGACGTTGCGCAACGCCGGCTTCGACGTGATCGAAGGTGTCGACCAGGACAATGCCGGTATGCATGGCCTGATCAGCAAATTCACCGAAGAATCCTACAACGCCGACCTCGCGGTCATCTTCTATGCCGGCCACGGCATGCAGGTCGACGGCAAGAACTATCTCATACCGGTCGATGCCGACCTGACCTCGCCCGCCTATCTCAAGACCCGCACGGTTCAGATCGACGAGTTCATGGCGGCGCTGCCTGCCGATCCCGCCGTTGGCATCATCATTCTCGATGCCTGCCGCGACAATCCGCTGGGTCGTACCCTGGCTGCGGCTCTGCCCAAGAGCCGCTCGCTTGGCGCCGGCCTCGCGCCGGTGGATGCAAAGGCAGACGGCGTCGGCACCGGCGGTGTCTTGATCGCCTACGCAACCGATCCCGGCGCTATCGCTTTCGACGGCGACGGCGTCGACAGCCCCTACTCCCTGGCGTTGGCCAAGCACCTGACCGAACCCGGTGTCGAGATTCAGAGCGCGCTGACGCGCGTGCGCGGCGACGTGACGGAAGCCACGCAGGGCCGGCAGCGCCCATGGCACAACGCATCGCTGGGACGCGAGGTTTTCCTTGGCAAGCCGTCGGCACAGGCCGCGGGGGCGCCGATCGCCGATGCAGCCAGGACGACGGCCTCGCCCGCCCCCGCGCCGATCGCCAGCGATCCGCCGTCCTGGCAGGTTGAGCAGCGGCTTTGGGACGAGGCTTCGAAAAAGAATGCTATTCCCTATTACGAGGCCTATCTCGACCAGTTTCCAAGCGGCCGCTTCGCCACGGTGGCAAGGCTCGACATCGACCAGTTGAAGGGCCCCGAGGCGGGCAAGCAGGTCGCGTCGCTCGACACGAACGATGCGAACGCGAATCCCGGCTCGGCCGTTCGCACCTCGGCCGCCGACCAGGTCCGCACCGCACCACCGAAGAAACAGGTCGTGCACAAGACCCGCACGCTGAAACCGATGGCGCAGCGGAAACCGCGAAGACAGCAGATCGTCGAGCGCTGGCGCAACAGGGAGATTGTGATGCGCGACGAGCCGCCGCGGAGAGACAACAATGACTTCCTGACCAAGGCGCTGATTTTCGGCAGCGGCGTCGTGATCGGCGGTGCGATGAGATATTGATCATAGTCAGCCAAAGGGAACCCGCGTTGGACGAGTTCCCTTTTGCCGCTATCGCTGTTGCCGGATCGGCCTGGCGGCGACCGCTTACTCGGTCCTGATGCGCATTTCCACGCGCCGGTTGACCGGATCGTAAGGATTGGCGACCCGCGGGTGCGACTTGCCCAGGCCGATCGCTTCGAGCCGCGCCGATTCAACGCCGTTCGCTTCGAGGAAAGCGGCCACCGACTGGGCCCTGCGCTGCGACAGGTCCTGGTTGTAGCGATCCGGGCCGGTTGCATCGGTATGACCTTCAACGACAAAGCTGAACGTGCTCAGCCGATTGTCCTTCAGCGCCTTGGCGAACTCGTCGAGTTCGGTGCGCGCCGTCTGGTCGAGTTGCGCGGAATCAAGGGCGAAATTGATCATCATGTCGAGACCGGTCTTTTGTGCAGCTGAGCCAGTCTTCTCGGCCTTGCTCTTGCACTCTTCCTCGGTGCCGACGCAGATGCCGCGCGCGGCACCCAGATTGCCGGACTGTCCGGCGAAGAACTTGACGATGTCTTCTGATTTCTGAAGCGGATCGGCAAAGACGTGCGTTGCAAGAAGCATGGCCGCCAATGCCAAGGCTGAACTGCCCCATCGCATGACCGTCACTCCTGTCTAAGAGGATTTCGCTGGCGCGCATCATATCAAATCGGGAAGCGATTGTCTGTGGACAAACGCATGCCGCTCGTGGCCGCCATCTGCCAACGACTGACGCTTGACCGGCGCTCGGCCACAGGCTTGAGTGCTGTTCTGGTGGTTCTTGGGGTGTGGCAGCCATGGCCAATGAACTCGGATACAGAACGGCACGGGATCTGTTTCTTGCTTGTCCCGCCATCGCCAGGGACATGAAATCGCTGGCCACGGGCCAGCCGCCGCTTGATTTTTGCCGAGCCCTGCTTGCCGGGCGCGTGCCGGAAGAAGCAGTCACGTTCTGTGCCTACCTTCTGCCCGAGCGAGCCGCCGTCTGGTGGGGACATGAGTGCCTGAGCAATCTCGCCGAGCTCCTCGCGGACCGGGATCTCGAATTGCTGGCGCTTGTCCATGACCGCGTCGGCGAACCTGACAATCCCCACCATCAAGCCGTCCTGAGCAATTCCCTTGACCTGCCGCCGGCGACACCGGCCGCCTGGATCGCTCTGGCAGCGGTGTGGCGCGACCCGACCCTCGACATGGTGTCGACCGGATTTCCTGCCGCTCATGCCGTCAATGCCGGAATTCTGGCCGGGTTGGCCCGCGCCTCGCTGGCGGACCGGTTTTCCGTGCTTTCGGCCTTTGTCGAAATGGGCATCCAGATGGCGGAGATGGAGGCGTAACGGCATTCGCCGATCCCTACGCGCCATCCGTCATTGCTGGCCTCAGGCCGGCATTATTTGCAGCCGCCTTGCGCCCATCTGGCCAGCGCGACCTTGAAGCGCGTACCAAGCGGATGCTGCAGGCGCAGGACCGAGACGTCGTTGGCGGCGAAATTCTTCGCCTGCTCGCAAAGGCGGACCTCATTCCACTCATGGCAGTTGTCGCAGTGCTTGCCTTCCCAGACCGATTTGTCGAGGCCTTCCACCGGACTGAAAAGCGGTTCGCTCTTGATCAGTTGGGCGATGCTCTTGCCGTCGATCGCCGGGTCGCCGAACTTGACGGGACGATCGAAAAGGATAGGGCCGTCGGTAGCGAGCTTCGGGATTTTCGCACGCAGCGTATCAAGCGCAAGCTGGTCGGTGTTCTGGCCTGGCGAAGCGCCGGTGTTGCGCGTGTCGGATCCGGCTTCAGCTTGCGGAGTGCTCGCCTCGCCGACGATCAACGGCGCGTTGAGATCGACCTTGTGCAGGACGACCTCGGTGGTCAAAGAGACATTGATCCAGGGGCGTTGCTTGCCGGCGGTCGCCTTGAAGACGTCGCTGGTCACTCTGTTCATCGCTTCGGTGATGGAGACATTGGATTCCCCAATGTGCTGAAGCAATGCCGTCGTGAAGGGCGAGTGGTCGCCGGACCCGTCATAGGCGAGTTGGTTGGGACTGGCGGCGAAGGCGACGAGCGTTCCGGCGCCGCCATTCTCGATCGGAATTTCCGCAAGGCCGCTGCTTGCACCCTTGATGCCGGCGGTCTTTGCCAGCACATCGGCCAGAGGATTGTCCCGGCATGCGTCCAGAAACACCAGCCTTATGCTTGTCTCGCGAGACATCTGGCGCAAGATGAAATCGACCGACACGGCCTCAAAGTCGAGCGAGGTCTCGTCCTCGAGCGCGGCATCCACCGGAAGCAGATAGTTCTTGCCTGAAACCTGCAGGCCATGGCCGGCATAGAAGAACAGCGCCACATCGGCGCCGCGCACCTGTTTGGCGAACTGGGCGACCGTGGTCTGTGTCTGCTGCTTGGTGAGGTCGAAGCCGGAGACCACCTCGAAACCAAGGTTCTGCAGGCGATCGGCCATCGCCTGGGCATCGCGTGCAGGATTGGCGAGCGGCGCGGCATGCTGATATTGCGAGTTGCCGAGCACCAGCGCGATACGGCGCTCGGCACTGGCGGCCGTCAAAGTCAAAAGCAGGACGAGCGCGACAAGGCCGGCGCCGCGAAGCAAGGCGGCGCAAAACGCGATTGTACGGGAACCCACCCCGACCTCAGTTCGCGAGCTTCGTGGCGGAGAATTCGATCCGCCGGTTGAGCGCCTTGTTTTTCGGCGTGTCATTGGCGGCAACCGGGCTCTCCTCGCCATGGCCGGCGGCACTGATCTGCTGACGCGGCACGCCACCGGCGACCAACGCATCGGCAACCGCCTGCGCGCGCCGTTCGGAGAGCGCCTTGTTGGCCTCGGGCGAGCCGTCCGAGTCCGTGTAGCCGGAGACCTCCACCTTCAGGGTCGGGCATTTGCCGACGACACCTTCAACTTCGGTGAGCAGCGGACGGCTCTTGGCATCGAGCCGGGCGCTAGCCGGACGAAAGTAGATGGCGCCGGTGCGGGACAACACGGCAAACCGGTTAAGGCACTCCTCGTCGCTGAAATTGGCCTTCGCGGCGTCGGTGGCCACGGGACCGACACCGGTGGTGCCGGCAGCGACTGTCTGCACCGCGCCCGGCTTGCTGCCGTCGGCGACAAAGACGAAGTCGAAGGACACCGAGGCGGTGGGCACGATGTTCGTCACATTGGCGGCCTGCTGCAGCTTGTCGACGTTCGGCAGCAGGCCGAAATCCTCGACATGCACCGCGACGGGAGCCTCTGAGGCGACAGAAACCTGAGTGTCGCTGATCATGGTTACGACGACGCTCGCCTCCAGATCCTTATCGACGCCGTGCAGGCTCAGCCGGAACGGCAAGCTTGCCTTGATCCGGCGTTTGGCCGGCAAGTCGCCAAAGGCGGCCGGGTCGACCTTCGCCGTCAGCTCGGCCGTCGGATATTTGAATGTTTCGAAGAACAGGAAGCGCATGCGCACATTGCGCAGGTCGACGCCCGTGTCGACGGAATTGAGATCGAAGCTGACCTTGGCGTCACCGGCGGAACTCAGCGTGCCGGTGATATTCCTGATCTTGTTGGTCTCGACGATCGTGTTCTTCTTGACCGACTGATAGGTGAGCACCGAGGCGTCAGGATCGAGCGTCCAGTTCGGCGCGGCGTTGGCGGCGTGCGGTTCGAGCAACAGCAAGCCCAACAGCGCGGCAAGGACCAAGCTAAAGGCTGCGGCCTTCGCGCGCACTTTTCGACAGAATGCGACGACTTCGAACATGGAACGCCCCCGCCAGGACAACCTATCTCGATACCGCAGGAGATGGGAGCATAGAGCACTTGCCCTTGCTTGGCGAGCGGTTCGAGTCGGCCTCGACACATAACGTCAACCTGCCGTGCGCTCATCCCCATTATCGAATGTCGGCCACATGGGTTCCTCCAAACAAAGGAGCCGCTGAAACTAGGTTTTGTTGCAGGGCTTTTTCTGGCCCTTCCGTGAAGTCCTGAAGCGATGCGTGGCGCGCCTCCTCGTCCCCGCGCACACGCTTCACACCGCCGATCTGCCCTGGCTTGAGCCATTGTGCGGCCGGCTGCACGAAATCTGTCCCTGCCGTTGGAACATTAGAGATCGATGACGGTTCTTTCGCTTTATATGCCGCTGCGTGCTGTCGGCTGAAGGTCGCTTGAGCAACCCGAGCGGCTTGCGCCCATGATCTCTTAGCCGCGAGCTCTTGGACGTCGAGCTGAAGACCGTAGGTCGAAGACGACAGGCTGCGGACGCCGCTGAAAGCTAAGAACAAAACTAAGAACAGGAGCTAGTCATGAAACATCAGACACTTGAGGAACTGCAGTCGATCGCCGACATCAATCCGATGGCGCCGGCCCTGCTGATGACCAGAGAGCAGCGGATCGAACGGTGGGCGGAACTGCTCGAAATGAACCCGTCGCGCTGCCTGACCGCGCTCACCGGTACCGAGCATCTTAACTCCGGGCTCCGCGAAGAGGCACGGGCAACCGGGTCGCCGATCACGGTTGCCTTCGATGATTCATTGCTGCGTCAATCGGGCCTGAAATCGGACACTTACGGCGAAGCCAAGCGCTTCTTCGAACTGTCCGACTGGCAGTTGCACGACATCGTCTGCAGTTGCCACGCCGGTGCCACGATGCGGGCCGACTGGGCGGCCGGCAGGGTGCGCAGGACGCTCGGAGGCAGCAAGGTTCTCGCATGGCTGAGAAGTTTAATGGCGCACGGTTGAGTGCCAAACGTTAGGCCAGCGAAGACCCGCGCCGCCGCCTCAGCTGCAAATTGCCAGCTGGCGAGGCGGCGCTCGCTGGCTTGCGGGGTTTTGCGGAGCAGGTCCTAGAGTGGGGCCGGTGAACCATATCGGCCTTGCTGCGTCGTACGAACTGGTTCTGGTGGAGTGCATCGATGGTCAGGCTCCTTCTCGTCGCGGCTGCGGCACTTGCCCTCACTTGCGGCGGGACAGCGGCGGCCAAGCTGGACCTCGCCACTGTCAATCAAGCGCAATTCTCAGCCGAAAGATCGAAAGGCTTCAGCCCAGTTATCCTGAAGGCGCAGATACTTTTGGATCGCGCCCGTTTCTCGCCAGCCGGGAGGCGGCGTACCACCCGCTCAATGGTAACGTGATGACGAGAACGTAAGGGAGGCTGTGTCCGGCACGAGCCGCGAGGTAAAGCCATCGTTTCTGCGGATCTTCGATCCGGGCGCAGCGCCCAGCCATCGGGCCAGTTAGACGAGGAATGACCAATAGCAACACGGCAAGGCCTACTCGAGATTGATCCCGATCAACGTCTGCGCGCGCGGAACGCCTTAGCCTGACCCAAAGGCTGGAGGCGGATCAAATGAGATTCCGGACGACGATGGGTTTCTTCGCGTTGACGCTGAGCGCCGCGGCGGCACAGCAGATCAGCAACGGAGAGCAGGAATATCTGAATTCCTGCGCCGTTTGCCACGGCGTGGACGGCAGGGGTGACGGACCGATGGCTGAATTGTTGCGGAAGCGCCCTGCGAATTTGACCACGCTCACGAGGCGCAATGGCGGGGAGTTCCCCTACTGGCGGGTCTACGCGACAATCGACGGCCGCGGCCTCGTTCCGGAGCATGGCGAGCGCGACATGCCGGTCTGGGGCAATCAGTTCCTGCCTGACGACGTGAAGAAATACGGTCCCTACGGTGGGGAGGCCGTGACCACGGAACGGATTCAAAACCTCGCCGGTTACGTCAAGACGCTCCAGCGCTAGCCCGGCACGCGGAGCTGGCGACTCGAAGGATAAGGCAACCAAAGTCAAGGCGACAGGCGATGATCGTTCAGAACCAAGACACCGTGGTCGACATGCTGAAGGACCCCGCCACCTATGGCGACGCTGGTCCCGTCGAGACGATCGAAACCCACATCTCCCGGATATTCCTTGTCGGCCAACGCGCATTCAAGATGAAGCGCGCGGTCAAGCTGCCTTATGTCGATTTTTCGACGCCGGAATTGCGGGTCGCAGCGTGCGAAAAGGAAGTGGAGTTGAACTCCAGAACGGCTCCCGGTCTCTATCTCGGTGTCCACCGCATCACACGCGCGGGAGACCAGCTTGCCTTGGATGGATCGGGCGAACTGGTTGATGCCGTTATCGAGATGGTTCGCTTCGATCAGTCGAACCTCCTCGATCGCATGGCCGCCGCAGGGACGTTCACCCCCGCGCTGATGACGAATGTGGCGCGCATGATTGCGCGATACCACCGCAGTGCCGACGTGATCCATGCTGCCGGCGGATCGGCGAACATCGGCGGCGTGCTGGCAATCAATTCAGCCGGATTTGCGACAAGCCGCGTGTTCGATGAAACGGAGATTGAAACGCTCAACGCGGCGTTTCGCGCCGCCCTCGCCCGCCATGCCGCTCTGCTTGACCGGCGCGAGGCGACAGGCCGGGTCCGTCGCTGCCATGGCGACCTGCATCTGCGCAACATTTGCGTCTTCGATGGCGAGCCTCGCCTCTTCGATTGCATCGAGTTCAACGATCAGATCGCCACCGTTGATGTCCTTTACGATCTCGCATTCCTGCTGATGGACCTGTGGCATCGCGGTTTTCCGGAGTTCGCCAATCTGGTGATGAATCGCTATCTCGACGACGCCGACGACGAGGACGGCTTCGTCCTGCTGCCCTTCTTCATGGCGGTGCGGGCGGCGGTGCGTGCTCACGTGACCGCGACACAGGTCGAGGAGGGCAGCCAGGACTCAACAAAGCTGGTCGCCGACGCGCGATCCTATTTCCAGCTTGCGCAAGTCCTGCTTGCCGAAACGCCGCCTCGGCTCATCGCGATCGGTGGTCTGAGCGGCTCGGGCAAGACGACGATAGCCGAGGCGCTTGCACCGCGGATCGGCGCGCCGCCTGGCGCCCGGATCGTCGAGAGCGACCGCATCCGCAAGGCAATGCATGGCGTGCCCGCTGAAACAAGACTGCCGGACAAGGCCTACCGGCCCGGCGTCTCTGAACGCGTCTATCGCCAGATCGCCTGGCGTTCGGGACTGATCCTTGCCGAAGGCGGCTCCGTCGTCGCCGATGCGGTATTCGACAAACGGAAGGATCGCGACAAGGTCGAACGCGCCGCGAACGAGGCGAATGTCCCGTTTGCAGGATTTTGGCTGGCCGCCGATCCGTCCGTGCTTTGGCGCCGGGTCGGCGAGCGCAAGGGCGGCCCGTCGGATGCCACGGTCGACATCCTGTCACGGCAATTGCAGCGCGACGCCGGTGCTTTGACCTGGCGCAAGATCGAGGCGGACCGCAAGGTGGCCGAAATCACCGCCGAGATGGTGGCCTTGATGGAAGGCACGGCTTCAACCGCGGTCAGCTTCAGAAAGACAGGATGAGATAGAAACTGCCGTCGCTTAGCTGACCTCCAGCCTCGCTACAGACAGGCCCGGCTCGCTGGCATGGTGCGCAATCGAGAAGCCGAACTCCCGGCACATTGTGAGCATCTTGCAATTTTCGTTGAGGATTGTGCCTTCGATACGACCGATGCCGTCAGCCTTCGCATAGTCGATGAGCTGTTTCAGCAAGTCCCATCCGAGGCCATGGCCCTGAAGATCCGACCGAACGAGCAAGGCATATTCGCCGGTCCTGTGATCGGGGTCGCAGGAAAGCCGGCCGATTGCGGCCAGCGCTCCCGTGTCCTTTTCCAGCGCGACGAAGGCGATGTCGCGATCATAATCCAGCTGGGTGAGCCGCTTCAACATCTGATCCGGAAAGTTCTTCCGGAGTGACAGGAACCGTAGCCGCAGATCATCGGGTGAAATCTTGGCCAGGAACGCAGGATAGAGCGCTACGTCCGCCGGCATGATCGGCCGGATGTGGAAGGAGAGGCCGTCGGAGAGAAGATCGCGACTCCATCCTGACGGATAGGGTCTGATCGCAAGAGCCGGATTTGGCGCCGTTTCATCCACCCGGCGCGGGTCGATTTCGATGCGGGCGTCGAGCGCAATCACACCCTCTGCGTCCGCCAGCAGTGGGTTGATGTCGAGGGACACCAGGCAGGGAAAGTCGACGATCATTTGCGACAGACCGTTGAGCGCGGCGATAATCGCGGCTCGGTCGGCTGGCCTGCGATCGCGATAGCCGGCAAGCAGGCGGCCTATTCTGGTCGCGTCGATCGCGTCCGCGGCCAGCACGTCGTCAAGCGGCGGCAGGGCGATCGCGGTGTCGTTCACAATCTCGACAGCTGTGCCGCCGGCGCCAAACAGAATGACCGGCCCGAACATCGGATCCACGCTCATGCCCAAAATGAGTTCCTGCGCATGCTTGCGCGCGACCATTGCTTGCACGGTGTAGCCGTCCGGCTTCGACCCCGCCGCCTGCGCGCTCAAGCGTGCCTCGATCGACCGGGCGGCCTCCGCCGCCTTCTCGGCGGTCGCGATGTCGAGGACCACGCCGCCGACATCGGACTTGTGTGAAACCACCTTCGACAGCAATTTGACGACCACTCTTTCCGAGCTTTCGAGAAGCTCGCCGGCTGCCCGCGCCACTTCCGCGACGGTGCCGGCGACAATGGTTTCAGGCACGGCGATACCGTAGGCGGCTATCGCCGCTTTTGCTTCCGGCTCCGTCAGCATGCGCCGTCCTTCGCTGGCCACCTGCCGGAAAATCGCATGTGCGGCGGCCTTGCCGTCGGCCCGGTCATCACCTTGGCTCGAGGGCGTCCGCAGGAGCGCCCGCTGCGCCTGCGACCATTTGCTGAGATAGGACGCCGCGATCGCGGCGTCCTCCGGCGTCTCGAAGCAGGCGATACCGGCTTCCGTCAGGACGCGCCGGCCCTCTCGCGCGGTGTGCTCGCCCAGCCAGCACGCCAGAAGCGGTTTTCCTCCGATCTCGCCCTCGTCGCCGAGCTCGGCCACCTTCCTGGCTGCGCCTGCCGAAGAACCAAGTCCGGTGGGGCAGTTCATCACCAGGACGACGTCCGTTCCCGGATCCGCCGCCAAGGCCTCCAGCGCCGCCCCGTAGCGCTCCGGCGCCGCGTCCCCGACAATGTCGATCGGGTTCGCACGCGACCAGGTCGGCGGGAGCAGATGGTCGAGCCGCGTGATCGTCGAAGGCGCAAGTTCAGCCAACTCGCCGCCACGATCGACGAGCTTGTCGACGGCAAGAACGCCGGCCCCGCCGCCATTGGTGACGATGCCGACGCGTGCTCGCTCGAGGGGAGCGTGGCGCGCGACCGTCTCGGC
This sequence comes from Mesorhizobium sp. 2RAF45, assembly GCF_052115225.1. Taxonomy (NCBI): domain Bacteria; kingdom Pseudomonadati; phylum Pseudomonadota; class Alphaproteobacteria; order Hyphomicrobiales; family Phyllobacteriaceae; genus Mesorhizobium; species Mesorhizobium sp. 2RAF45. The sequence goes on from NZ_JBFRGG010000005.1 coordinate 376,098, forward strand.
CGCATCGAGCAACTCCGCGAGATCATCCACACGAAGCACCCCTGCCCGTCGCAAGGCGGCATCCACCACCCTGTCCGCGCCCGAAAGCGCGCCTGTGTGTGTCGCCGCCGCCCTGGCCGCCTGTTCGTGCCGGCCAGGCTTGATTGCGATGACCGGCTTGAGGCGCGCCGCCGCCCGCGCGGCCGACATGAACTTGCGCGGATTGGGTACCGTTTCGAGATACATCACGATGGCGCGCGTGTGGAAATCGCCCGCCAGCATGTCCAGGCAGTCGCCGACGTCGACGTCCGCCATGTCGCCGAGGGAAATGATCCGGGAAAAGCCGACATTGTTCTCGGCCGCCCAGTCGATCAGCGACGTGACGATCGCGCCGGATTGCGAGATCAGCGCAATGTTCCCGGGCCTCGCCGCCATATGGGCGAAACTGGCGTTGAGCTTCGCTGGAGGGACCATCAGCCCGACGGTGTTCGGCCCAATGATGCGCATAAGCGAGGGCTTGGCCGCATCGAGCATCGCCTGGCGCAGACCATTGGCGTGATTGAGCCCCGCGGTGATGACGACGGCAGCTCGCGTCCCCTTTTCGCCCAACACACGCACGATAGCGGGGACGGTGTCGGGAGGGGTAACGATCACGGCCAAATCGGGAATGCCCGGCAGGTCGGCAACCCTACCGTAGCAACGGTGGCCGGCCACCTGCGAGTGTTTGGGATTAACCGGCCAAATCTCTCCCTCGAAGCCGCCGCCGACGATGTTCTCGAGGACAATGCGACCGACGGAGCCTTCGCGCCCGGTCGCACCGACGACAACGACGGATTTCGGTGAGATCGCGTATTCAAGATTTCGGATCGTCATCCCGGAAAACTCCTTGCCGCCACATTCACCGAAGGCGGCGAGCATTCATTGCGCTGGATCAAAGCGGCACCGGCCTCCTGCGGCTAGCTAAAGCGACGCTGCGACCAAGCTGCTCTGCGGGCGAAGGTATTCCGTCGAAGGAGGCTCCTATGCGTTACTATCTCAGCAAAAACCTCGACATGCCGTTTGCCGCGGCGATCGAACATGTCACCAAAAAGCTTGCTGGCAAGGGCTTCGGCATCCTGACGAGGATCGATATCCAGCACACGATGAAGGTCAAGCTGGGCGTCGACTTCAAGCCCTACATGATCCTCGGCGCCTGCAATCCGCATTTCGCATGGCGGGCGCTGCAGGAATTGATCAGCGAACTTTGATGGCTGACGCCATGGACGAGTCCGTACTGCGGCGCGCGCTGCTGCTCATCGCCATAACGGGTCTGGCACTTGGGTTGGGCGTGTGGCGGAGCGGTACTGGTCCCCTCTCGCCCGACACAATCTGGACAGTGGCGACCCTGCCGGTCGTTGTCGTACTCGCCATCTCCATCTTGCGGGATTTCTGGATCGGCCGGATCGGCGTCGACGCGATCGCGCTGGTTTCGATGTCGGCGGCTCTGCTGCTGGGGCAGGCTCTGGCAGCGGTGGTTGTCGCCATCATGTATGCCGGTGGCACGGTGCTGGAAGACTTCGCGCGTGGTAGGGCGGAACGTAATCTCAGAGCGCTGACCGATAGGGCGCCGCGCGTCGCGCATCGTAAATGCGCACAGGGCACCGAGACGGTTCCGATCGAGCAAGTAGCGGTCGGCGACGAGCTTCTGGTGCGCGCCGGCGAGTTGCTGCCGGTCGACGGATTCCTGATCGACGCTTCGGCCGTGTTGGATGAATCGACAGTCACCGGCGAGCCCCTGCCGGAGCGTCGCGGCACCGGCGACGCATTGCGCAGCGGCACAGTCAATGCCGGCGAAGCCTTTTTCATGCGGGCCTCGGCCATCGCCGACAACAGCACTTATGCCGCGATCGTGCGCATGGTCGCGGCAGCGCAAACGGCCAAAGCGCCATTCATACGCATCGCTGATCGTTTCGCGCTGCTCCTGCTTCCGGTCACTCTCCTGCTCGCGGGTATCGCCTGGCGACTTTCGGGTGACCCGATCCGAGGGCTCGCGGTTCTGGTGGTCGCCACGCCTTGCCCGCTGATCCTCGCGGCGCCGGTTGCGTTCATCGGGGGCGTATCGCGCGCTGCCCGCGCCGGCATTCTTATGAAAGGCAGCGCGGCGCTGGAGGCGCTCGCCCAGATACGCACCGCAATCTTCGACAAGACGGGAACTTTGACGCTCGGCGGCGCCGAGCTGATCGAGATCGACGTCGCTCCAGATCGGCAAGCCGATGAAGTGCTGCGGCTGCTGGCCTCGCTCGAACAGGCCTCCCACCATGTCCTTGCGGATTCGATCGTCCGCATCGCCCGCCGTAGAAAGCTAACGCTTTCCCAACCTTGTGATGTCCGCGAGCATCGTGGAGAAGGCCTCAAGGGTCTGGTGAACGGGATGTCGGTCGCCGCCGGGTCGAGGCCACTCGTTCTTGGGGGCGGGCCGCTGCCAGGATGGGCGGAAAGTGCTGAAAAACGGCACCGGAGCGCGCAAGTGCTGAGGGTGTTCGTGGCTTTGGATGGCCGACTTGCCGGTATCTTCACATTCGGAGACGCCATACGCGAAGATGCTATCGAAACGGTTGGCGCTTTGCGTGCGGTAGGCGTCACGCGGATAGTCATGCTCACCGGCGACGACAGCGCGGCCGCCGAAAAAGTTTCCGCTTCGCTCAAATTCGACGCCGTGTTTGCCGATGCCACGCCGGCGGACAAGGTCGAAACGGTCGAGGTCGAGAAGGCGACGGCGCCGACGATGATGGTCGGTGACGGCATCAACGACGCTCCTGCGCTTGCCGCGGCGACCGTTGGTGTGGCGCTGGGAGCTCGCGGCGGTACGGCCTCATCGGAAGCCGCCGATGTTGTCGTGCTGACCGATAGCCTGCAGCCGGTTGCGCAGGCGTTGCGGATCGCCATGCGCACGCGCGGTATCGCCCTGCAGAGCATCATTGTGGGACTGGCGCTTTCGGGCGCTGCGATGATCGCGGCCGCCATGGGGCACCTGACGCCAGTGGCAGGCGCGTTGCTTCAGGAGGGGATAGACGTCGCCGTCATCCTCAATGCGCTGCGTGCGCTTGGCGAGGGGCGTTTAGGGCACAGTCGGAAATAGGAGCGCCGAAAGGTCATGTCGCAGGAGAATCTGGTGGTTTGCACCAAATGCGGGGTGGTCAACCGCGTGCCGCGCGGCCGGAATGGCACCGACGCGAAATGTGGAAAGTGCGGTGCGCTGCTATTTTCGGGATTGCCGCAGGACATCGATGGGGCAAACTTCGATCGCCAGGTCGGGCGCGGCAGTCTGCCCGTGCTAGTCGACATCTGGGCTCCCTGGTGCGGTCCCTGCAAGATGATGGCGCCGGCCTATGAAGCCGCCGCCAAGGCCCTTGAGCCTCACGTTCGGCTGGTCAAGCTGAATTCCGACAAAGAGCAGGCTATCGCGGCGAGACTGAGTATTCGCGGCATCCCGACGATGATCTTGTTTCATCGTCAGAAAGAAATAGCGCGAATCTCGGGCGCGATGAGCGCCAGCCAGATCGTTGGCTGGGTTCGCGAGCATATTCCGACAGGCACGAGCTAACCTTTCGCGAAGTCAGGCCATTTGACCTTGATCAAGGCCCAGCTCGGACGCTGCGATAGGAATGGCCTCGAAGGAGTTTGCCATGACCGCATTGCACGACCTCACCCCCAAATTCAGAAATATCCGCCTGCTTCTTGCTCGCGAAAAAGGCCACCCGGAAGGCGACCGCGAGGAAGGCTATGATGTGCTGGCACCGCTCACAGACGAAGGACGACTGGACGCCAAGGAATGGAAAGCACACCAGGCGCTCTGCCGCGTCCGCCATTTCCGAGCCGGCGAAGACGATCTTATCGGGCGCTTGCGCCGCAAGCCGGGCGGACAATGGTTTTTCGACTATACCGAGGGCGACCGTGACGACGAGGCCGGATTTCACCTCGACGACGAATGCTTCGTGACCGGCGAGTATGTCTCGATAAGGCGCAACGGAGCCATGCACACTTACCAGGTCGCCCGCGTGGAACGGCCCTAGCAGTTTCTTGGTTGGTAGGAGCCAAATGGTGCCTCGCCATATCCTCGTTGTCATCGGCCACCCCGATCCATCACCGGAGCGGCTCTGCCGGGCCCTGGCTTCTGCTTACGCCGATGGTGCTGAACGTGCGGGCCATATCGTACGCAGGATCGATCTGGCCTTGCTGGACATTCCGCTCCTTCGGACGATGCAGGAGTTCGAGCACGGAGCGATCCCCGACAGTCTCAAGGAAGCTGCCGAGGCGGTCGTCTGGGCGGAGCATTTCGTCTTTGTCTTCCCACTTTGGCTGGGCATAGTGCCGGCGATGCTGAAGGCTTTCCTCGAGCAGGTGATGCGACCAGGCACGGCGTTCGCCTACCCAGCCAAAGGCGAGAGTTTCGCCAAATCGTTGTTGCGTGGTCGCTCCGCCCGCCTGGTCGTGACCATGGGAATGCCCGCGGCCGTCTACCGGATCTGGTTCCTCAGCCACGGGATTGCCGGCATGCGACGCGGCATCCTCAACTTTGTCGGCATCAGGCCAGTAAGGGAAACGCTGTTCGGCATGGTCGCCAGCACGAGCAAGGCGAAACGGGCGAAGTGGATCGGGCAAATGCGTCTGCTCGGCGAGCGAGGGCTTTGAGGTCGGTGGCCGTAACAATCGCGAGAGCAATCGGGAGTGCTGGCTCCGGCCGACAAATGCCGAAGCCAACGCTGACAAATGCCGAGCCACTTCTTGGCAGGGTGCCCTAAATTTCGAGCGAAACTGGCGATTTCACCCAAGCTGCGAAGCTAAAGCGGTCGCGGATTTCAGCCGAGAGCCACCAGCCTATGGATTAACTGTAAATTCGGCCCACATGCCGGCGCCGTAGTGGCCTGGCACGTTACAGATGAGCAGGTATTTTCCCGCTTTCAGATCAACGGTCAAATGATCCGGACTTGCCGGGATCCAGTTCCGAAACCTCGCCCTTGTCGCCTGCCTTATCTTCGTCGACCCGGTTCTCGGCGTCAATGTAAGGAAGGGACTTCTTCGGGTCGGCGAGAAACATCACGATCATTTCGTGAACGGTATCCTTGGAATCATTCTTCACCTTGAAGGTGACCCTTCCGGCTTTCACCGCACCGGGCGAAACCTTCATGCCCATGGTGGCTTTTGTCATGTCCAGTCCTGGCGTCGCATAGACGAGGCCGATTGGCATCTCAGTACTTGCGCTTTGTCCCAAAGGGAGACCTTGACGAGTGAAGCAGCTCGAACGGCGCCGGTATTGCAGGTGATGAGTATGGCTGCGACAAGTCCAAGCTTGAATATGGTCTTCATGACAATCCTCCATCCGGGTGGCAGGACAAGCATTTACATTCCCAGCCTATCCTGCTTGCGCGGTCGCGTGCTGTCCTTGCGCCAAGTCAAACTGGCCGGCCAACTCATCCAAGGCATCATGGCCGCAGAACCGCTGCGCCGCTCAGCCTGCCCATCCGCAAATCCTCCAGCGCCTGGTTGGCCTGCTCCAGCGGATAGACCTTTGTGTGCGTGCGCACCTGAGCGCGCTTCGCTATCGGGAAGAATTCCTCCGCGTCACGGCGAGTAAGATTGGCGACTGTAGCCAACTCTCTTTCTCCCCAGAGAAGTCGGTAAGGCATCGGCGGGATGTCGCTCATATGGATACCGCCGCAAACCACGCGGCCGCCTTTGCGCACAGCCCGAAAAGCCGCTGGCACCAGGTCGCCGACCGGGGCGAAAATGATCGCCGCGTCGAGCTCGGCAGCGGGCAATTCCTCGGACGACCCTGCCCAGACAGCGCCCAACGAGCGCGCGAATTCCTGTGCTTGAGCATCGCCGGACCGCGTGAAGGCGAAGATCTGACGTCCCTGCCAGACCGCGACTTGCGTGATGATATGCGCGGCGGCGCCGAAGCCGTAGATCCCTAGCCGCCTGCCGCCGCCCGCCTTCTTGAGACAGCGCCAGCCGATCAGCCCTGCACATAGGAGTGGCGCTAGCGACACTGGATCCACCGTGGCGTCGAGATCGAAGGCGAAACGCTCGTCGGCAACGACATGACTGGCGAAGCCGCCATCACGTGTGTAGCCGGTGAAAAAAGGCAGATCGCAAAGGTTCTCGGCACCGGCGACACAATAGGGGCAATGCCCGCAAGTATGTCCCAGCCACGGAACGCCTACTCTCTGGCCAAGCCGAGACTGTGACACGCCCTCGCCAACCAGGTCCACGATGCCGACGATTTCGTGGCCGGGCACAAGCGGCAACTTCGGCCGCGGCAGATCGCCGTCAACGACATGCAGGTCGGTCCTGCAGACGGCGCAGGCTTCGACCCTGAGCCTTATTTCGCCCGGTCGCGGCGTAGGGTCGGGGCGATCCATAGCCTTCAACGGCGAACCGGGCTTCTCCAATACCATTGCCTTCATGACGTATCCTCGAAATGAGGAGTTGAACGCTCTGTCCGACGGGGAACGGTATTATCGCGAGTGCTTGCTCCTCGACGCGCGCGGCCTGGTGTGGCGACCGAAGCCGTAGCTCGCGGCAACGCGACTGCGCTTCCGGGCGGAAAGCATTTCCGAATAAAGGCCCAAGGCGGCAATATAGGCCAGGCCGAGTATCCCAGCCCAGATTTCGACGGTGTCGGAAGTCATGACCAAATTCCCTTGGTTGGATGGTTGGTTCCGACTCGATAGTTGCCTTGCCAAGGCATGCCAGCCTTGATCGCGGTCAATCGCACAGAGAGCGCAACTAGGACGGCAAGAACTGGATCGATCGGGTGCTCTCGAGCTCGGCTCTAGGTAGTTTCCCGTAGGGACATAACCGAATTTCGGCGTTGCCGGTTTTGCGCGATTGCTGTTGTCACGGATCAACCGGGACCACAGCCATGTACGCCTCCGCCAAGATCGAACTGCCGTCATACCTCCCCCAGCAGAACCCAGCCGCCATCTTTGACGGCTCGACCGTGCAGCCGGTGAGCTTCTTCTCGGCAGGCGCCGAGATCTACGCCCAGGGCGAAAAGGCGGGTGCCCTCTACCAAGTCGAATTCGGCGCGGTCCGCATCTACCGCCTGCTCGCCGACGGCCGCAGGCAGATCAGCGCGTTCCATCTGGCGGGAGAAACCTTCGGGTTCGAGGCCGACGCCACTCACCACTTCTTCGCCGAAGCGATCAACGCAACCGGTGTCCGGACCTTCCGCGCTCCATCAGGCACGGATATGTCCCGCCAGCTGCTGCCTCTCGCGCTCAAGGGCCTGACCCGGGCGCAGGAACATCTCCTGGTGCTTGGCCGTCAGAACGCCATTGAGCGCGTCGCGGCATTCCTCGTCGAAATGTCGGAGCGTCAGGGCGGGTTGCGGCAGGTGGAATTGCCAATGTCGCGGAACGACATCGGCGACTATCTCGGCCTCACCATCGAAACCGTTTCGCGAGTCTTCACCCGCCTGAAGGAGAAAGGCGTTATCCGCCTGCTCAGCCTGCGCAACATCGAAATTCTCAAGCGCGATACGCTGCTGGCAATGGGGGAATGAGGCCATTTAAGCCAATCCCGCGCGTCAATCCTGAAAGGGGCGGAAAATGAAAACCACACTTACAACCCACACCGGATTTCGCTTCGAAGTGCGTCGTGCACGCCCCGACGATGAGCCGATCGTTGCCGAGTTCTTCACCCATGTGACGCCGGAGGACCTGCGCTTCCGCTTCCTCGGAGCCTTGAAGGAAGTTTCGCATGAGCGGCTGGTGGAGATGACCCGCTCCGACGATCCGCACGCCCATAATTTTCTCGCCTTTTCGACCGACGGAATGCTGATCGCGGTGGCAACGCTTGCCAGCGATCCGGCCGACCGGCGTGGCGAAGTCGCCATCTGCATTCGCGAGGATCGCAAGCATCTCGGCGTCGGCTGGGAGTTTCTCGGCTATGTCGCGCGCTATGCCGACGACCATGGCATCGAGACGATCGAGTCGATCGAAAGCCGCGAAAATCGCGCAGCGATCGAACTCGAGCGTGAAATGGGCTTCACCGTCACAACGGACTCCGACGACCCATCGCTCGTCCTTGTTCAGCGGAAGCTCGGCGCCAAGTTGCCAGGCTAGAACGGCCCACCGCCCACAGAGGTGCCGAAGCGCTCTATCTTGGCGGCCACCGCACGTTCCTCGTCGGCTGGAATGACAAGCACGTCGACGAGGGAATCCGGGGCACTGACCAATTCTTCGCTGTTGGCGTTCAACTCCTTGTCGAGCGCGACGCCCAGCCATCCGGCTGCTTCGCAGATTCTCTGCCGGATCACGGGCGCATGCTCGCCGATGCCAGCAGTGAACACGAGGGTGTCGAGCCCGCCTATCGCCGCGGCAAGTGATCCGATCTCACGCCCGACACGGTAGACGAAAAGATCGACGGCACGCATCGCCGCCGGGTCTTTCGACGCAAGCAGCGTCTGCATGCTCCCGGAGATGCCGGATACTCCCAGCAGGCCGGATCGCTCGTAGAGCAAGGCCATCAGCTCATCAGGCGACAGCTTCCGATCCTGCAGAAGATGCAGGAGGACGCCGGGATCGATCGCTCCGCAACGCGTGCTCATGACAAGGCCGTCAAGGGTTGAGAAACCCATTGTGGTGGCGCGGCTTACGCCCTCCGTCATCGCGCACAGGCTTGCTCCGCTGCCGAGATGGGCAACGATCGTTCGGCCGCCGGCGGCAGCGCCGTAACGGTTGTGGAGCTCGCTGGCGATGTGGCTGTAGGAGAGCCCATGGAAACCGTAGGACACGATGCCTTGCTGCGACAGCTCATGCGGCAGGCCATAAAGTCTTGCAAGCTCGGGCTGCATCGCGTGAAAGGCGGTGTCGAAGCAGCCTACTTGCATGGCGCCGGGCAGAAGGCGGTTGGCCAGGTCGACGAGTTCCAGGTTTATCGCCTGATGAATTGGGGCGAGCGGCTTGAGCTTGCGCAGGGCATCGAGTGTGCGCTCGTCGATTAAGGTTGCGCGGGTAAACTCCCGACCGCCATGAACGATGCGATGCCCGACCCTGCGCACCCGTTGCAACAGACCGCGGTCCGCCAGATAGGACGCGACGGCCTCGAATGCCTTGCCGATGGAGATCGGCTGTTCGCCCAGGCTCCTGTCGAAGGGCGGCGTCGTTGCCGTGGGCGCAACGTGGAGTCGGGGCCGCTCGCCTATTGACGAAACGCTGCCGCGCACCAGCAGATGAAGTTCGTCGCCCCCTTGAAAGGCGGCGAACTTCAGGCTCGATGAGCCGCCATTGAGAACGAGAATTGCATCGGTCATTGCCGAGCGGTCGCAGCCGCTTTTGCGGATCGTATCCTGCCAGCCTGGCCCATCGTCATCGACTACCCCTCCCATTTCCAACCGAGTATCTCGGGCATGTCCTGCCCGTGCTCGCGGATATAGGCTCCATGCTCGATCAGCTTGCCTTCCATGGCCTGTTTCAGTTGGATGTGCGCGCTGGCCGGCCCGGGAATGCGGTCGAGCACGCCGAGCACGAGATGATAGCGGTCGAGCCCATTGAGCACCGTCATGTCGAACGGCGTCGTCGTCGTCCCTTCCTCATTGTAGCCGCGCACGTGGATGTTGTCGTGATTGGTCCGCCGGTAGGTAAGGCGATGGATGGTCCATGGATAGCCGTGATAGGCGAAGATGACAGGCTTATCCCTGGTGAACAACGCATCGAACTCGCGATCCGACAGCCCGTGCGGATGATGTTCCTTCGGCTGCAGCGTCATCAGGTCGACAATGTTCACCACACGGACCTTGAGATCGGGAATGTAGTGCTTCAGGATCTGAACTGCGGCCAGCATCTCTAGCGTCGGCACGTCGCCGGCGCAGGCCATCACCACATCCGGCTCGGCCGCACCGTCGGTCGAGGCCCACTCCCATATGCCGATGCCGGCGTTGCAGTGGACTTTCGCCTCTTCGATGGACAGCCACTGCCAGGAATTGGCTTTGCCGGCGACGATGACGTTGATGCGGTTCCATGTCTGCAGCACGTGGTCGGTCACGCAAAGCAGGCTGTTGGCATCCGCCGGTAGATAGACGCGCACGACATCCGCCTTCTTGTTCAACGCCACGTCGATGAAGCCCGGATCCTGATGGCTGAAACCGTTGTGCTCCTGCTGCCAGACATGGCTGGACAACAGATAGTTCAGCGAAGCGATGGGGCGCCGCCAAGCGAGCTTGCGGCAGGCATCCAGCCATTTCGCATGCTGGTTGAACATGGAATCGACAATGTGCGTGAAGGCCTCGTAACAGGAGAAGAAGCCGTGACGCCCGGTAAGCAGGTAGCCTTCCAGCCAACCCTGACACGTATGCTCGGATAGAATTTCCAGAACCCTGCCTTCCCGTGCCAGGTGGACATCCTCGCTAAGTATCTCTTCCATCCAGGCGCGCTCCGTCACCTCGAAGACGTCCTGCAACCGGTTCGAAGCCGTCTCGTCGGGCCCGACGATGCGGAAATTCCTTGCGCTTTGGTTCAACGCCATGACGTCGCGCAGGAAACGGCCCATCACGCGGGTCGACTCGGCCTTGATGCCCCCGGGCCGCTCGACCAGGACGGCATGCTCATGCAGGCTGGGCAGGTCCAGGGACCGGCGCAGCAGGCCGCCATTGGCATGCGGGTTGGCGCTCATGCGCCTGTTTCCTTCCGGCGCGGTGGCGCGGATCGCAGCCACAGGCGCGCCGGCAGCATCGAAAAGCTCTTCAGGCCTGTAGCTTCTCATCCATTCCTCGAGCATCCTCAGATGCGCGGGGTTTTCGGCGAGGCCGGAGAGCGGAACCTGGTGGGCGCGCCAGAACCCCTCGGTCTTCAGTCCGTCGACCTCCTTGGGACCGGTCCAGCCCTTCGGGGTTCGCAGCACGATCATTGGCCATTTAGGCCGAGACTGCGCGGTCTTCGCGCCGCTGCGGGCCGCGTCCTGAATCGCCTTGATGCGATCGAGCGCATCGTCGAGCACGACGGCCATCCGCTCATGCATCAAGGCGGGGTCGTCGCCTTCGACGAACAGTGGCTCGTAGCCATAGCCGATGAACAGCGCACGCAGCTCTTCCTCGGGGATGCGGGCGAGAATGGTGGGATTGGCGATCTTATAGCCGTTGAGATGCAAGATCGGCAGCACCGCGCCGTCAAGCGCGGGGTTTAGGAACTTGTTGGAGTGCCAGGAGGCGGCGAGCGGCCCGGTTTCCGCCTCGCCGTCGCCGACGACGCACGCGACGATCAGATCCGGGTTGTCGAAGGCCGCGCCATAGGCATGCGAAAGCGCGTAGCCTAGCTCGCCGCCTTCATGGATTGAGCCGGGCACGTCGGGCGCGGCATGGCTTGGGATGCCGCCGGGAAACGAGAACTGCCGGAAGAGCCTCTTCATTCCGGCCTCGCCCGGTGCGATATCCGGATTGATCTCGCTGTAAGCGCCTTCGAGATAGGTGTTGGCGACCATCGCTGGTCCGCCATGGCCGGGACCGCAGACATAGATGACATTGGCGTCGCGTTGCCGGATTACCCGGTTCAAATGCGCATAGATGAAACTGAGGCCCGGCGACGTTCCCCAATGGCCAAGCAGCCTCGGCTTGACATGCTCCAGCCGAAGCGGCTCGCGCAGCAGCGGATTGTCGAGCAGATAGATCTGCCCGATGGTGAGATAGTTGGCGGCGCGCCAGTAGGCATCTATGTCGTGCAATTCCTGGGTAGACAAGCGATTGGCGCTGGGACGCTCGGTCATTTTCCGACTCCTTCGATGGTTTAAGCCGATCCGGCTGAGGCACAACGCATCGACGCTGCCACCGGTTCACGACGGCTCGGTGTCAAGACCGGTCGTCATCGATCTATCCGGCGAAGAACGATCGAGCTTTGATCCATCGCAAATGCCGGCCAAGGCGGCAGCCGCCTTGGATCCAAAACGCAATCGAGCTGCAGCTCTTCACTGATCGTTATTACAAATGCGATGCGGCTTCACACAGTGGCGGAAGCCGCGCCTGAAGCTGTGACGGCCCGACGCCGCACCGATGTCATCCACGCGGCTCGTCCATGACCACTCACGTCCATCTCATACCAGTGGCCCTGTTTCTGGGCGCGCTCGGCTTGTCTGGCTTCCTCTGGGCTCTGCGCAGCGGCCAGTACGAGGATCTCGACGGAGCTGCCGAGCGGATACTGATCGAGCCTGACCGGCAAAACAGCGAAGGCCACCGAACAAACTGACGTAGATCAAGGCAGCGTCGCTTCCGGCATCCGAAAAAGAAGCTGACCAAAAGCGGGAGATTTCTATGCAAGTTCGGGACATCATGACGACGCCGGTGGTCACGATCACCGCCTCTGCCTCAGTCGCCGAAGCGGCCAATCTGATGCTGACCAGGAACATCCGCTGCCTGCCGGTCCTGGGAGACGATGGATCGCTGGCTGGCGTCATTAGCGAGGGCGATTTCCTGCGCCGCAGCGAACTTGGCATCAGAAGGGCGCGGCCTCGCTGGCTAGAATTTCTTGTCGGTCCTGGCAAGCTCGCCGACGAGTATGTCCGGTCGAGCAGCCGCCGAGTGGCCGAGGTTATGAGCACCAGCGTCGTTTCGGCAGCGCCTGGCGCTTCGCTCGCCGAGATTGTAGACCTCATGGCGACCCACGACATCAAGAACGTGCCTATCCTTGACGCGGGGAAGATCGTCGGCATCGTCAGCCGCTCCGATCTGATGCGTGTCCTGCTTCGCACTCTGCCCAGGTCAGGCTCCGCGACTGTCGACGACGAGGTCATACGCAGGAACATTCTTGCCGAGTTGCAGGGGCAGTCCTGGAGTGTCGGCGGCGACCTCATCGGCGTCACCGTCAAAAAAGGAGAGGTCGAACTGAATGGCGCCATTTTCGACGAGCGCCAGCGAAAGGCCGCTATCGTTGCCGCGGAGAACGTCGCCGGGGTCAAGAAAGTCACCGACAAGCTCTTCTACGCCGGACCGCTGTCGGTCGTGCTCGTCTCCTGACGAGCGTGCATCGGCCTTATCGCTTCCTGTAACGTTAGACCGCAGCCGCTATCAACAACGGTCGAAGCAGCAGCAGGGCAAATCCAAAAAGCGCCGCGCCCGCGACCTTGTCGGCTATCCGCCTGCTTCCGCGAAGCCGCTTGCCCAGCAAAACCCATAGCGATCCTGTAAGCGCGGTGGTCCCTACGAGTAGCATCCAAAAGATGCCGAGATTACCCGGACCGGCATCCATCGGCACCATCGCCAGGCAATAGACGAAAGCCTTGGGATTGAGCACGGTGGTTGCCAGCACGGACAGGCCATCGCGGCGTTGCGATACGTCGATCGAATTGCTGGCTATCAGGCGCAGCCCCAGGATCGAAAGCCATCCAACCGCGACGAATTTGAGCATCTCAATGGCGTCAGGCGGCATCAAGGGACGCGACAAAAGCCAGAAACCCGCCGCCATTCCATAGCCGCACGCCTGTGCCGCCAGTAGTTTGGTCGCCTGCTCGCGCTTGACCGCGCCCGCCATCAGGAGAGCGTTGGTTGGCCCCGGAGCGACAAAGAGCAGAAAGGCTTCCAGAAGAAACAGGCTATTCGACATCAGTCGGCCGCTATTTGCTCGCGCTTTCCTGCCAGCTGGCCGAGCGCATAGAAGGCAAGTCCGAAAGCAGCGCCCAGGAAGAGCAGTCCCGCCAGGATCACCGACAATCGCTTGCGCGTCATCCCTTAAGTCCTTCGAGTTCAAGCCGACGGGGCCGCCAAGGGGTCAGCGGAGGGACTGCAATCGAGCGATCAGGTCGCTGTTGCGGCAATAGGCCGGCGGATGGTCGGCATGCTCGGTTTCGTCGAGCCAGACCGCACATTCGTCCTGATGGCCGCAAGACCTGCACCGGTCACCGGCACGACTGGTGACGGCTGCGTGATCCGCCACAACTTTCAGCTGCCTGTCGACGCCCATCTTCTGCATCATCCGTTCCATCAAGGCAGTTCTGGCGTCAACCCCGATCAGATATTCCAGAAAGCTCATGTCGTCATACTCCTCAGATGACAATTCATTGCCATCCCAGGCGGCTCGCGACGTTGATCTCGATCAAGGAGGGCTATCCATTTCGTGAAATTGCTTCGCCCGACGGGCCGATCTTCTCGCCCAGAAACCTAGCTGGCGGTACCGAATATTGCCCCAATGCCTGCGGTCAATGCCATTGCCAGCGCTCCCCAAAAAGTGACGCGGGCAGTAGCTTTCAGCACATTGGCGCCGCCGGCTCTCGCGCCGATTGCGCCGAGCTCGAAACTGGAACAGCGCTTGAGAAACAGATCGCCTTGTCTCCTTCGTGGTCGCCTCGTCCGGGGCTTATGCATGGGATCAAGCGGGCAAGCTTCCCGACAACGATCTGATCGACACGCAGGGTGCCGCCAATGCGGCAGAGCAGACAGCGTTGCCGCGGGTCACCCCGTTTCCCCCTGCCGATCCGGTCCTGGCGCCGGCGGCGACCTCATCGTCGTCATTGTGCGCCCTGGCGGCGGCCAACGGCGTGGCCAGCACAAGTGCGGCGATCCCCAGAGCGGCCAGGCGCATCAACACGATTCTCATCGAAGAGGCCTGTCGCATGCCGAAGCTGTCAAACCGCTGTCAATCATCGTCAGCCGGCAGCAAGGAACACGTCTCTATCAAGGGCCGCCGCGCCCGATGGTGGTCGCGCAGAGAAGGAGCTGAAACCATGCGCAATCTTCCTGTCCTAATTGTCGCTCTTGGAGGTCTAGCCGCCTTTGTCATACCCGTCGCCGCAGAATCCGACCATGGATCATGCGCAACCGCACCCGCCACGTCTTCCCCGACAATCGACCTTGAGGCCATCCCCATGATGAGCGCCATCGGTCCCAAGGCGGTCAAAAGCGTCGGCGAAGACGAATGTGGCGGCGACAGGTCCACCGGGCGCGGTGACGAAGAACTTGACGACAGCGACGACTAACAACCGATCAGACGCCTGACTGACCAATAGCCTCAACCTTCCTGGAGAATATTTGCAATGCCTGAAATTCAGCATATCCATCCCATTCTGGTGCATTTTCCCATCGTGCTGATGTACACGCTCGTGATCATCGACCTCGCTGCGCTCGCGAACCGCAACGCCGTTACGAAGCGCACTGGTGTGGGTACGATTTCCAGCTTTGCGGCGGCAGCCGCGGGATTTTTTGCCGTCGGCACCTGGTTCTTTGGCGGCATCGCCCTCGACCATGCCGAGGCGGCAGGGTTCAGCAGCCAGATAGCGGAGATTCACGAAGGCTTGGGCGAGGTTAGCGCTCTGGCGTTTCTGGGCTGGGGTCTGTTCCGCCTCGCACTGTGGGTGCGCAATCGCGAGCTGAAAACGCTGGGGCCGGCCATACCCGCCATTGAAATCGCAGGCGCCGCCCTGGTCACGGTAACAGCCTATTTTGGTGGGCAGCTGGTCTACGACCTCGGCGTGAACGTCACCAAGGCCGCCGTCGGCGGTTGACGTCGCACTTCAGGACATCGGGCCGTCCACATCGAACCGCATCCTTCGGCTCAGCCCGGGATGCGGATTGGCGCGGCCCGGTGCGGATTTGAGGCCGCGGTTTTTCGGCTGGGCTTGGTTCGGCTGCCGTGGTCGAAAAGCCAGCTCTTTGTAAGCTCGGATACGAGCACGTAGAGCGCTGTGATCGCTAGCAGCCCTGCCAGTACCGGTGTTGCCAGAGGCATGAACCCGAACCAGCCGGCGAACGGGGCGAAAGGAATGGCGATGGCGACAACACCGACGCCGACGGCCAGGCCAGCAAGCAACAGGCTCGGACGGCTGCGCCAGAGTCTCCTGCGGGTCCGCACGACGAGCACGATAGCGAGCTCGGTGAGCACGGATTCCACGAACCACGCGGTCTGGAATGTAGCTGCCGTGGCATGAACGGCCAGAAGCAGGAACGCGAAGGTTGCAAAGTCGAAGAGCGAGCTCACCAGTCCGAAACTCACCATGAAACGTCTCACGAAATGAATATCCCAGTGACGCGGACGGCGCACCTGATCAACATCGACATTGTCACCCGCAATCGCGAGGGCCGGTATGTCGGAGAGGAAATTGTTCAGCAGGATCTGCTTGGCCAGCAGCGGCAGAAACGGCAGGTAAAGCGAGGCGGCGGCCATGCTGATCATATTGCCGAAATTGGCGCTGGTCGTGATGGAGATGTACTTCATAGTGTTGGCGAAGGTCTTGCGGCCATCGTCGACGCCCCTCACCAACACGCTCAGGTCGCGCTTGAGCAGGATGATGTCCGCGGCTTCGCGAGCCACATCGACAGCCGTATCGACTGAAATGCCGATGTCTGCCTCATGAAGCGCTGGCGCGTCGTTTATGCCATCGCCCAGATAGCCGACCACATGGCCGCTCCGGCGCAATGCCTCGACAATGCGCTCTTTCTGGTTCGGGTCGATCTCGACGAAAAGATCGGTATTGCGGACGCCGGCCAGAAGCCCGTTCTTCGTCAGCTTCGATAGATCCTCGCCGGTCATGATCCTGTCGGCCCGCAGGCCCACGGCCTCGGCCAGATGCGCCGCGACATAGCGGTTGTCGCCGGAAATGACCTTCACGCCGATGCCTCGGTCGGCAAGCGCCGACAATGTCTCCCGCACCCCCTGCTTTGCCGGATCGAGAAACAGCAGGAACCCCGCGAACGCCATTTCAGTCTCGTCGTCACGGCTGACGCCCGCCTTGCTCTGAAATCGCCGGGTCGCCAAGCCGAGAACCCGATAGCCTTGCGCGCTCCAGCGTCTGAATCGTTCGTCGATCGCCTTGCGTTCCGTCGCGCCCAGGGGCGTCAAGCCATGCGAACCTTGCACGAAGCCGCAAGCATCGAGGACGTTCTGTACGGCTCCCTTGGTGATAAGTATCTGTTCGCGCTTGCTGTCCTGCACGGCGACCGACAGGCGCTTGCGCACAAAATCGTAGGGGATCTCATCGATCTTGGTGAAGCCGGACAAATCCTCCTGTCCATGCGGTGCGCCCGCAATCGCCTCGTCAAGAGGATTCTTCAAGCCCGTCTGCAAAGTAGCGTTGAGCCGGGCGAAAAGCAGGACGTCGGTCGACGCATTGCCCTCCACGTCGAACGATCCATCGAGGTGAATGACGCCCTCGGTCAGCGTCCCGGTCTTGTCGGTGCACAGCAGGTCCATGCTGCCGAGATTCTCGATCGCCTCGAGACGTCGCACGATGACACCGCCGGCGGCCATCGTCCGGGCGCCCCGGGCCAAGGTCACGCTGATGATCGCCGGAAGCAGTTCGGGCGTCAGACCAACCGCCAGCGCCAGTGAAAACAACAGGGATTCGACGAAGGGCCGGTTGAGCATCACATTGGCAAAGAACACCAGGATGACGATCACAAGCATGATCTCGGTCATCAGATATCCGAACATCCTGATGCCGCGGGCAAATTCGGTCTCAGGTATCCGTCGCTCCAATGCTTCGGCGATCGATGCGAATTCGGTGCGCGCCCCCGTGGCGACTGCCAGCACCTTTGCCGTTCCGCTGCGAACCGAGGTGCCGGTAAATACGGCATTGGTCCGTTGCGCGATGCCGGCTTCGGGTGCGGAGCGGCCGGTGGACTTCACGACGGGAAAAGTCTCGCCGGTCAGAACGGATTCGCTGACGTTGAAATCCCGCGACTCCAGGATGACGCCGTCGACAGGGATGAGATTGCCAGCCGACAGGCAGACAACGTCGCCGGGAACGATCTCCTCGACATCGATGGTGCGTTCGAAGCTGTCCCGCAGCACGGTCGACTTGCGGGAGATGCGCTGCTGCAGCACCTCCATCGCTCGAGACGCCCCATATTCCTGAGTGAAGCTGAGGGCGCAGCTGGCAAGCACAATCACGCCGATGATTGCAGCTTCATGCCCCTCCCCCACGAACGCCGAAACGGCGGCGGCAAAGACCAGGATCAGGACCAACGGGCTGCGAAACTGCCGCGCGAATACGCTTAGCGCCGATCCGCCGGCCCGAGGCGCCAGTGCATTGCGACCGAATTTGGCCAGCCGGATAGCAGCATCAACGCTTAACAAGCCGGAAGTTGAGGTTTCCAGCCGGCCGACAAGCTCATCGGTGGCGAGCGACCAGTATGCAGCCTCGACATGGCCGGAAAAGCGGCTGATCGGTCGCTCCTCACCTGGACCGCCGTCCAGCCGATCCGGGCTATCTGCCGTTGTGGTCACCATGGTCGTGCAGTCAATTCGAAAAAAGGCGGCTGATGCCGCTCTCGCCAATCAGAGAGCGTGTGATGCCGCCAAAGGCCCATTCCCTGAGCCGGCTGTGGCCGTAGGCCCCGCAAACGATCAGGTCGGCGCCCACCGAGCGAGCAAACGCAATGAGCCCCTCGCCATCCGCGGCACCGGCGATCACTTCGGTCCGCGCCAAGATGCCATGCTGTTCCAGAAACACCGCGACGTCGGCGAGGCTGTCTCGAACATCCGTTTCCGAGGCGGCTTCCATTGTGGCGACGACAACTTCTTCAGCCTTGGCGAGGAGCGGCAAGGCATCGGACAAGGCTCTTCGTGCCTCCCGGCTGTCCTTCCAAGCGACCAGTACGGTTTTCCCTATCAGGTGTTCGGCATAGCCAGCCGCGACCAGCACGGGGCGACCGGCCCCGAGCACTAGGCTTCCTATATCGAGGGCGCGGAAGACATCCTCGCCGCCATCGGCTGTCACGATCAGGTCAGCTGAACGGGCTACCAGCCCGAGAGCGCGAGTCGGACCGCAAATATATTGTTTCCATTCGCTGCTGATGGAGTGCGGGACGCGGCTTTCGAAAATGTCGCGCAGTTCGGCAAGGCGCTTCTCGATCTCCTGCCGTTTGACCTGCATGACCTCGCCTTCGTAGACTAGGCCTTCACCCGTGGTCACCAAAGGCGGAACGTCCGCGGCAGCGAAACCGACGAGGTGAGCATCGAAGTGGTGCGCCAATTCTCCCGCAAGCTTCACGATTGGCGCGGGATCGGCATCGACGGCCAAGTTGACGACAATCGTTTTGTAGGACATGCGGCACCTTCAGGAGATGATGATTGGTTGATGAGTGCCATTCCGCGAGGTGCATGACCTTGACGCTAATCAAACTCCGGCAGCTCCATGTTTGCGAATGCCTGCATGGATGCTAAACCAGCGATCGCCAGTGTTCCTCCTGATGCAGAATGAACGTGACCCAGAAGAACCCAGCTTCCGCGGAAATCATCGCCGAAGCGGCCGCCCCGCCAAGCGGCTTGCCGCGAGGTGACGATTTGCCGGAACATGATTTGCTTGCATCGATGTTCGAGCAGGCACCAGGTTTCATGACGTTGCTCAGAGAGCCCGGGCACGTATTCGAGCTGGCGAATGCCGCCTACAAGCGAATGGTTGGCCAGCGAAAAGTCATTGGCAGATCGATGCGCGAAGCCTTTCCCGATCTCGAGGGCCAAGGTTTCTTCGAATTGCTGGATCGCGTCTACGAGACCGGCGAACCCTATGTGGGCCGAAGCGTCAAGGTCGTCTATCGCAACGTCGAAACGGGCGTTGCGGAAGAACGCATCCTCGACTTCGTCTATCAGCCCATTAGAGCAAAAGACGGCCGGATCACGGCGATATTCGTTCAAGGCACGGACGTCAGCGAGCTGTCCTTCGCTAACGCCGCGCTGCAGCTGCGTGAGGATCACCTGCGTTCAATCCTGGCGACCGTGCCCGATGCCATGGTCGTAATCGACGAACAGGGGCTGATGCAGTCCTTCAGCACGGCTGCCGAAACGCTGTTCGGCTACAAATCCAGCGAAGTCATCGGTCGAAATGTCAGTTTGCTGATGCCCGCCCCCTATCGGGAGGAGCACGACGGCTATCTGCACAGATACCTCTCCACCGGCGAACGCCGCATCATAGGACTTGGACGCACTGTGACTGGGATGCGCAAGGACGGCTCGACCTTTCCAATGGAACTAGCCGTGGGCGAAATGCATCCGGGAACGGGCCGTTTCTTCACGGGCTTCTGTCGCGACCTGACCGAGCGCCATAGAACGGAAGCGAGGATGCAGGAACAGCAGCAGGAGCTGCTCCACATGGCAAGGTTCACCGCGCTGGGGGAAATGGCCTCGACATTGGCGCATGAGATCAACCAGCCGCTGACAGCCATCACCAATTACCTCAAAGGCAGTCGCCGCCTGCTCGAGAAAAGCAACGACGAGAACGCGACCATGTTGCGAGAGGCTGTCGAAAAAGCAGCGGAGCAGGCCTTGCGCGCCGGCGACGTCATTCGTCGTCTCAGGGACTTCGTTGCCAGAGGAGAAAGCGAGCGCCAGGTCGAACGCCTGCCAGCCCTTATCGAGGACGCCTCATCCCTCGCTCTGGTCGGTGCGAGGGAGGCAGATGTGCGTGTCACCTACGATCTCGACCCGGCGGCCGAACTCGTCCTGACCGATCGAATTCAGATTGAGCAGGTGTTGCTGAACCTTATGAGGAACGCCGTCGAGGCCATGCAGGGCGCGGCGCG
Source organism: Mesorhizobium sp. 2RAF45 (assembly GCF_052115225.1). Taxonomy (NCBI): domain Bacteria; kingdom Pseudomonadati; phylum Pseudomonadota; class Alphaproteobacteria; order Hyphomicrobiales; family Phyllobacteriaceae; genus Mesorhizobium; species Mesorhizobium sp. 2RAF45. The sequence continues at coordinate 396,556 of NZ_JBFRGG010000005.1, forward strand.
CCGCGAGCTGCGTGTCACTACCAGGGCCCGGCATGACGGGATGGCAGAGGTTGGTGTGATCGATACCGGGCCGGGATTGGCGCCGGAGGTTTCGGCCCAACTCTTCCAGCCCTTCGTCACCACGAAGAAGCAGGGGATGGGCGTCGGACTGTCTATTTGTCGCACTATCGTCGAGTCGCACGGCGGTCATATCTGGGCTGAGTCGATGCCTGGTGGCGGAACCGCCTTCCGCTTCACTCTGCGCGCAGTAGAAAAGGAAGAGGTCGATAGTGGCCAGTGATGTCGTGCATGTGGTCGACGATGATGTCGATGTCCGCAAATCGTTAGGCTTTCTTCTCGCGACGGCCGACTTTGCCGTGCGCCTCTATGAGTCGGCGACCGCGTTTTTGGCGACAGAACCGAAGGAAGTCGAGGGCTGCATTGTCACCGATGTGCGCATGCCCGGTATCGATGGCATCGAGTTCCTGCGGCAACTGAAATCCCGCGGGTTGAGCGTGCCGGTGATTGTGATGACGGGGCACGCCGATGTCGCGCTTGCCGTCCAGGCGATGAAGGAAGGCGCCGCCGACTTCATCGAAAAGCCGTTCGACGACCAGATTCTCATCGATTCGCTGCGTTCGGCCCTGAACCACCGCAGCCATCCCATCGCGGCACACCCGCAATCAACTGAGATCCGGAAGAATCTTGCCACTCTTTCGGAACGTGAGCGCCAGGTGCTCGACGGGCTCGTCTCCGGTCTGCCGAACAAGACGATTGCTTACGATCTCGGGATCAGCCCGCGCACGGTTGAAATCCATCGTGCCAATGTCATGAGCAAGATGGGTGCGGGCAGTCTCTCACACTTGGTGCGCATGGCGTTGATCGCCGAACCCAGACACTAAGGCGATATTTGATTCCTGACACCGCTACGCTTTGAGGCAACCGTCAGGACAGGTCTCGCAGCAAGCTCGCACGCCGCTCTTTTGGATTCCAGTCTCGCCAGTGGGTCGGCCTGATGTCGACACGAACGCGCTTAGCGACATCCACCCATCCTTCTCGGCCCTTTTCGCAAGGAAAAACAAGCGCGTGCAGGCCATCCTCGTCTAGAACGGCTAGTTCGAGGCTTCGGCCAAACGGGGCGCTTGCTATTGGATTCCACATCCGATCATCGTGAATCGAGACGCCGCCGCGCGCTTTGATTTGAATCAGTTTTGCAAGTGATTTCGGACCAAGCCGGCTACCTTTAGCCGAATTTTAGATGGAGCATAAAAGTCCGCCCCGACCAGACCAACGCGGACGCGGCCCTGCCAGGAAAGTCAGCCTGCGTCTCCGTTTGGGCGGGCGGGTGGATTGTGGAGGAATGCCGCCTTTCAAGACCCAGCAAACACTCGATGACTTCCGCTCTATCGCTTTAATCGAGTTGGAGTTGCGAATTGATGTGGCTCAAAGTCAAGGCTCGCAAACCAAGTATGGTGACCCTGAGGATAAGGCCTGCCGCCGCCGGCCAAGGCATCCCGAACAGGAGTTCATCATGAACTATCAGCGGTTCTTCGAAGATGCGATCGACCAGCTCCACGCCGAGCGTCGCTATCGTGTCTTCGCCGACCTCGAGCGCATCGCGGGCAAATTTCCGCGCGCCATCTGGCGCTCCAACGGCCGCGCCGAGGAAATCACCGTCTGGTGCTCCAACGACTATCTCGGCATGGG